>DATJIZ010000289.1:0-4289 GCA_035492735.1 Gemmatimonadaceae bacterium
TGCCAGCTCGAAGAAGTACGACAGAAGCAGGGGCCCGATCAGGACGCCGACCATGCCGAAGATCCGAACCCCGGCAAAGGCACCGACCAGCGTGATCATGGGATGAATTCCCGAGATCCGCCGGAACAGCAGGATGCGGACAAGGTTGTCGAGATTCGACGCGAGACCTCCGCCGACGATCGCGATGAAGATGGCAGCGCCGATCCGATGCTGCGCAACCAGCACGATGATTCCCGGCAGCCACACGATCGCGCTCCCCATGATCGGTAGCACCGACACGACCGCCGTCGTGAGCCCCCACAGGACGGCTGGGTGCAGCCCCACGATCGCGAACCCCCCACCGACCAGCGAACCTTGCAGAGCGGCCGTGAGCACGGTGCCAAGGAGCAGCGCTTCCGTCACCGTGACGAATCGGGCGCCGAGCACGGCGGCGACGCGCTCCGACACCGGCAACAGGCGCGTCAGTTGCCGCCACAGCCGCGCTCCGTCGACCAGGACGTAAAATAACCCGAACAGCGCGATCACCAGATTGAGCGTCGTCAGCGTGATGCTGCCGAAGAGCGCGACCGCGCGGCTCGACAACCAGGTGAGCACCGTCGAGCTGAATCCGACGAAGTCCTTTCCCACGTCGAGCGGACCGATGCGCACGTTCGTGAGGCGGTCGAGCACCTCGCTGCTTTGTAGCGCGCGGAGGCCATCGGCGGCGGCCGAAACGACGTTCGACACGAGCCAGGCGCCCGGGATCAGCAGCACGACACCCGTGGCCACCGCGATGATTGCCGCCGACACGCGCGCCGGCAGCAAGCGGCTCAGTGCCGCGTGCGGACGCCGCGTGACGACATACAACATGAGCGCGCCGATCAGCCCCGACATGAATGGCAGCAGCGCCACGAGTGTCACGAGCCCGGCCCAAAGCAGGAACTGGCGGAGCTTGTGCTCGCCCTCCGCCTGCGCCTCCTTCTGCCGCTGCTCCTGCGGATTCTCCGCGCCCAGCATCACAGTCATAGAACCTCGCGCTCAGCCGCGGGTGCACTGGCTTCATGTGAACCCTTGCACCGCCGCCGGAAGCAAGCAGTCAGGCGAACGGCGACGTTGGTCAGCGGCCGCCTGACATCGCCCTCCCCGTTTGGCCGATGGCCGAAGCCACGCCGATGGCACACACTTCAGTGGTAGGATTCGTGTGATTGAATCACGGGAGGTTTGGATGGCGGTGCGCAAGTTGGCCAAATGGGCCACGACGGGCGAGCGATCGGTCACGGCGCTGCCGGCGCGCATCGTCGTTGCCACCGACGGCCAACCGGAATCGATCGGCGCGCTTCATCTCGCCGCCGCGCTCGGCCGGCGCCGCGGAACGAGCGTTACCGCTGTGGCGGTCGCGACGCCATTTCCGCACAACCTCTCGAGTATCGCGCGGCCGGATCAGCCGGTCGCGCTCGATCAGCGCACGCTTCGCGAGCTGCAGGCGCGCGTCGAGCGGCATCTCGGTGAGGCGGCGGACGCCGAGCACTGGCAGTTGCAGACGGTGGTCGGCTGGCCCGCTGACACGATCAACGACCTCGCGCAGCGCCTCGGCGCAACGCTGATCGTGCTCGGCATCGGCCGGCATCGCAGAATGGATCGGCTATTTGGTAGCGAGACCGCGATCGCGGTGATTCGCCACGCCCGGATTCCCGTTCTCGCGGTGGCGCCGACGGCGCACGACCTGCCCCGCAACGTGCTCGCCGCGATGGATTTTACGGAAGCGAGCGTCGCCGCCGCCGAGCTCGCGCTGCGAATCATGGACCCCGCCGGGACATTGACGCTCGTCCACGCCAGCTCGTTCGCGGGACGCAATCACGCCCTCGGCGGACTCGCTGATCTTTATCGCACGGGCGCCGAGACCAAGCTCCACGCAACGCGGCGCCGGCTCCAGCGTCGTTCGCGCGCGAGAATCGATACGGCGCTCGTCGACGGCGAACCCGGCCAGGCACTCGTGCGCTGCGCACGCGACCGCAAGTCCGACCTCATCGCGCTCGGTGGCCACGAGCAAGGCCTGCTCGATCGCATTCTGCTGGGCAGCGTGCGGACGCGCGTGGTGCGCGCGGCGACGTGCTCGGTCCTGATCGCGCCGCCGCGCGAGGGTTAGTCCGCCGCTTCCGTTCCGAAATCGAAGCCCGGCACGGAGATCCGCGGGATCGGCTGCCCGATCACGCGCTCGATCTGGCGAACGGTCGCGATCTCGTCGGGGGACATGAAGGTGAACGCATCTCCCTCCTTCGCGGCGCGGCCGGTGCGGCCGATTCGGTGGACGTAGTCTTCCGCCTGCTGCGGCACGTCGTAGTTGATGACGTGCGAGATGCCCGAGATGTCCAGGCCGCGCTGCGCGATGTCCGTCGCGATCAGCACGCGCACTTTACCACTCTTGAAATCCTGGAGCGCGCGAGTGCGCTGCGGCTGGGTCTTGTCGGCGTGGAGGGCCGCGGCGTTGATGCCGTCGCGCTCGAGATGCCGGACGACGCGGTCGGCACCGTGCTTGGTGCGCGTGAACACGAGGACCGTGTCGAGCGAGTCTTCGCGAAGCAATCGGGCGAGGAGCGCGCTCTTTCGCTCGCGCGGCACGGGGTACACGGCATGGGTCACCGTGCTCGCCGCCTGTGATCGACGGCCCACCTGGACCACCACCGGTTTGCGCAGATACTTGCGCGCCAGCGCTTCGACCTCGGGCGGCATCGTCGCGCTGAAGAGCAGCGTTTGGCGATAGCGCGGAATGTCCGCGACCACCCGATTGATCTGCGGCGCGAAGCCCATGTCGAGCATGCGATCGGCTTCGTCGAGCACGAGCACCTCGAGATCGTCGAACACGACGTTCTGCCGCTCGAGATGATCGATCAGGCGGCCTGGCGTGGCCACGACGATGTCGACGCCGGCGCGCAGCTTCTTCTGCTGCGGATCGAGCGGTACGCCGCCGTACACCGACGTGACGTGCAGCTCCGAATGCCGAGCGTACTTGTGCACGCTCTCTTCGACCTGCACGCACAGCTCGCGCGTCGGCGTGAGGACGAGGACCCGCGTTCGCCGCGGTCCGTCGAGCAGCCGGTCGACGATGGGGAGGGTGAAGGCGGCGGTCTTTCCCGTGCCGGTTTGCGCGAGCCCCATCACATCGCGCCCTTTGAGAATGAGTGGAATCGCCTGCGCCTGGATGGGCGTCGGGGTCTCGTACCCCGCGTCGCGCACCGCGCTCAGCACTTGCGGCGAGAGTCCGAGCTCGTCGAACGCGAGCGTCATCTCGGACTCCATTCCCTGCTCTGCTTCAGTTGTCTCTATTGCCATGATTTCCATTGCTACGCACCGGGGCCGCAACCCAGGACCTTCCTGGGACCGATGTCGTCGTAAACGTGCCGGCGGGCAGAAGGCCCGCCTGGCGAATCGCGGAGCCCCGCTCCGCTCGCGACGAGGGGCCGTTGCGGCCCGCGCACGAGTGCGCGTCGTCCCTCGTTGCCGCGACCATCCGGGCAGCTGCGTTGCCGCAACTCCGGCCGCGACGTGCGACTCTTCAATTTAAGTCGTTGTAAGACTTAATGCTAGCGGTATTTTTGCACGAACTGTGCAATGACCTCGTACACGCGTCCGGGCTCCTCCTCGTGCACGCAGTGACCGCCCGAAAACTCGTGGACTGCCGCGCCCGGCAGTCGCTGGGCGTCGGACCGGGCATTTTGAACCAGACGATCCGAATCGCCCAAGATCACCACGCACGGGACCGCCAGATCGACCGCCTCCAAAGCACCCACTGGACTCCAGTCGAATTCGTCCACCGCCGCGCGCGTCGCGTAGCCGAATCCGGGCAGCTGCGTCGGCGACCAGTATTCGTCGATCACATCTTGCGTAACGAGCGCTGCGTTGCCATACGCGATGTGCCGGAGGATGAAGCGGATCATCCAGCGCGGTGTCATTCGTCCGTCGAACACGCGAAAAGGCCAACGCGGCGAGACGCGGGCAAGGCCGAGCAGCTTGAGCGGCGCGAGCCCGACGGGATTGATAAGCGCCACGCCCGCGATGCGCGCACCGTTCTGAATCGCGTAGTGCAGCGCGACCCCACCGCCCATCGAGTGGCCGACGAGCACCGGGCGCGCCAGCGCCAGCTCGTCGAGCACGTTCGCGAGGTCGGCGAAGTATCGGCCGAGCGAGTACTCGCCGCGCTGCATCGGCTTGTCCGACAGCCCAAACCCGCGCAGGTCGACCGCGATGACGCGGATGCCGCGCGTCGGCAACAGCGACAGAGCATGCCGGAACGAATACGACGATGCGCCCCA
>DATJIZ010000290.1:0-8048 GCA_035492735.1 Gemmatimonadaceae bacterium
TCACCGCGTTCGGCACGGCAGTCGCCCTGGCCTGCGGCGGCGATGCCGCGCCGTCCGAGCCCGGCGGAACGCCGTTGTTTCTCACGAACGGTCAGGACAGTGCGAGCCGTCCGGCGCCGGATACCAGCGGGCCAAAATCGAACGTCCCGCGCTCGATGAGCGGCACCGTCATCGGCATGGGACCGGCCGGCGATACGGCGAACTACGTCAAGGTTGCCGGCGTGAACGTCTCGATCCGGCTGCCCGACGACTCGTCGGCGCACGTTCGCGGTCAGACCGTCGCGAGTGCGGTCTCCGATGCCACCGGGCATTTCTCGTTGGGACAGGTCGCACCTCGCGGGTACATCCTCGAAGCGGTTCCACCCGCGGGAAGTCCCTATCACACGACGTCGTGGGCGTTTGTCATCGGCGACTGGTCGCCGTCGGCGGTCGAGCTCGGAGTCGTGCTGTACCGCGCGCCCTGATCAGGAGCGCAACGCCAGTTTGCCTACGCCGACGACGGCGCTCGCGACACCAACCGGCCGATGAACCCACCGATCGCACCGGTGACCGCGGAGCTGAGCGTGCCGAGTGCGAGCAGCGTGACCGGCACGTCCCCGAGCAGGTATGAGACGAGGATGCCGATGAGCGCGCAGAGCGCGCCGGCGAGCGCCCCGCCCAGCACGGGCGACCCGGTCCCGGCGGCCTCGCCGCGGCCGTACAGCACGTACAACACGCCGGCGACGAGCGAGAATCCCATGCCGCCGAAGGCGAACAGTCCGGCAATCGACTTGTTCGCGTGCCCGGCGATGACCATCGCGACCTGCAGGATCGTGCCGACCAGCGTGGCGAGAACGAGAGCGCGTCGATTCAGCATGGATGGAGGGGCTGAAGGGAGATGAATGGATGCCTGGAATCGACCGACGATCGAATCTGCCTCACGGCGCCTGCCGCACAAGCCCCGCGACTGTAATCGAGTCGTCACGTCGCGCCGGACGTGCCCCTCCAGACCACGATGTCGCGTTGGTCGGGATGCGATAGGATCCAGCGACGCAGAAAGGGGCAGGTCAGAATCACGCGCAAGCCGTTCGAGCGCGCGTACTCGAAGGCGGCCACGGCGAGCGCATCGCCAACCCGGCGGCCCTGGAGCGCCTTCGGCACGCCCGTGTGTATCAGATCGAGCACGCCATCGGGCAGTCGCTCGTACTGCAGCTCCGCGGTGTGCCCGTCGAGCGACACGACGAAGCGCGAGGTGGCTTCATCATGGATCACGTTCATCTTGCGTTCCCCCCGCGGCGTACCCTAACGCTCGCTGGTTGCCCGCAGCTCCGGAGACTGCAGCAGCGACTGATACACACTCAACTTCGATCCATGCTCCTCGAATAGTACGGGCACTCGTCCCTTGGCGGCACGCAACACGACGGCGTTCTGCGCCGGATCGTCCATCACGACCCACATGCGGTCGGTGGCGAGGGTCGGCGAGTTCGCCACCAGATTGCCGTGCGGATGCTGTTTCGGCGAATACCGAACGAATACGACCATGCCCTGGAACGGTGCACTCGCGATCGTCTTGTAGAACGCCGTGTCGTACTCCGCATCCTTGATGTGCTTGTGTCGCGACGCCAGCAGCACCGGAATGGCGAGCAGCGCGACGGCCGCTGGCGCTCCAAGCTCTACGGCGTACCCCAGCGCTCGCGACGGCCAGCGCCGCTTGATCCAGCCCCACACGGTCCGCACCCCGTTCCCTACGCAGAACGCGAGCACTGGAATCGACTCGAGGCTGTACAGCGTCCACCCTGCCCAATACGCGTACGACAAGTACCCCACGAACACGGCCACCGCGCACGCGATGGCGAGCCACAACTCCGACGACGCGAATACGACTCCTATCAAAAGGAACGGAACGAGCGCGATCCTCCAGCCTGCCCACTCGACCTTGGACAACTCGCGCAGGCGATCGAACGCCGCGCGCGGGACCTCTGCCGGCGCATACGATTTGTGGTATCGCGAAAACTCGTCGTACAGATCCTGCGTGACCGGCGACAGCGGCAAGGCGGGCGGCGTCGAGTCGAACCCGAAGCCTGGTTTGTCGAACGGCAAGTAGTCGCGCGTGTAGAGCGCGACCGGCGACAGGTTCCACTTTCCTGTCGTCTCGGCGCTCCAGAGCGGGAGAATCGCGATGACGGCGGCGCCGGCCAGACCGGCGAAGAGGATGTGCCGCCACAGCCGATGGCGCACGACCCGCGCGATCACGTACGCACCGATCGGAACTGCGAACATCAACGCCGTCAACGGCCGGGTGATCGCCATCCAGCCGATCGCGACAGCGGTGAACGCGAGCCAGCGCGGCTCACCGTTCACACGCCAGCGCCGCAGAAACCACCACGAGGCAAGAAACGCGAGGCCCGACGTCACCTCGGAGTAATAGCCGGGCTGGAACTTGAGCGTGACCGGATCCCCGAGCCACACCGCCCAGCACAGCAGCGCGATCCCGGTTCCCGCCGCCGACTCGGCGAGCAGAAAGATCAGCGCGGCGCTGATGCCCGAGAGAACGAGTGGAACGAGCCACGGCGCGCCGACCACGGTGCCAAAGACGAGCAACAGCGCGTGGCCGGGCGGATACTTGGACGCGACGCGCGGCGTGGTCAGCACGTGCGGTTGCTGGAACGACGAGGGCACCGGCGGCGGCGGCGCCGTCCAATGCAGGTGCGCAAAGATGCGCGACTGGAGCAGGTACGAGTACTCGTCCTGCACCGTGGGAATCGGCTGGAGCGATCCCCAGGTCCACCAGAGAACCGCCGCGGTGACGATCGCGACGATGATCGCGAGTTCGGATCGACGAAGCAAACGCCGGAACGATGAGAGGGAGAGACCAGTCGCTGCGCGCGGCGCGGGCGTCGGCCCGCGCCGGGAGAGACGATCCAGCGACCAGTCCCGAAACCTCCGCCGCTAATCGCTGCGCAGCGCCACCAGCGGATCGACCCGCGCGCCGATCACGGGCGTGTCACGCGTGATCCGACACGGTGGGGCAAATCAGCAAATTGCCCGGTTCGAACTCGTACGGGTTGCTGCCGGGGAACTGCGGCTTGAACACATTGCCCGCCGCTTCCGCGGCATCGAGCGCGGTCTCGCTCGTGATCGGCCTGAAGTTCGCCGAGTTGACGTAGGCCGGATTGTAGACGAGGATGACGATCTTCCACGGGCCCTTGTACTCGCCGGCAGTGCCGTTGTTGCCCATTCCGGGCGCCCCTGTGATCACGTGATCGTGATACACGAACATCGGCGGAAGCCCAGGGTGGAAGCACGGATTGCACTGCGGCTGGTAGCCCGACGGCAGCGTGATCGGTGCCCCGTTGGTGCCGGGCGGATACGTCAGCAAGTACAGCTCCTCCGCGTGCGCGTACGCGTTCGGCATCGATTCGCGAGCACCCGGGATACTGTGTGGCCCGATCATGTAGACCGTCTTTCCGTTCGCGTACGTCGGATCGATCTCCGGTTTGCCGCCACCATTGCCCGAGCTGTGCAGCGCCGTCGGCGTGAGCGCGCGGACGGGTTGCGTCGGGGTCGATCGCTCGCACGCGGCGAGTGAAACCGCGGTCAACGCGAGCAGGGTCGTGGGAAGCATGCGCATACGGTCCGTCTCCTCTGATGAAGGTGAAAGGATCGGAGCCGGAGATCGCGTGGCTGCCCCCACCCCACGGATTGCACCAGCATCGACAGGTTCGTAAGGTTTCTGGGCCCATAGGCTTGCGTCAAGGGACGTTCTGCCCACCAACGGCAAGCGCAGCCCAGCTCGCTCGCGGTCACCGATTTCTTGTCACGGATTCGTGCCGCGTTGACGCGTGCCGCCCGCAACCCTAGCGTCTCCAACGATCATCATCGGCATCTCCTCCTCCTGCACGGTGATACCATCGTGAGATTCCCCCTTCGCGTCCCCACGCTTCTCTCGCTGCTCGTCGCCACCGCGGTCTCGGCGCAGAGCGCACCGACACGCCCACCAGTGCACCCGGCGCCCGCATGGTCGCGCAACGCGGTCATCTACGAGGTCAACGTCCGCCAGTTCACGCCCGAGGGCACGTTCCAAGCGCTCGAGAAGCACCTGCCCCGCCTCGAGCAGCTCGGCGTCGACATCCTCTGGCTGATGCCGGTACAGCCGATCGGAAAGCTCAACCGCAAGGGCTCGCTCGGCAGCTATTACTCGATCTCGAATTACACGGCTGTGAATCCCGAGTTCGGCACCGAAACGGACTTCAAGCACTTCGTGGCGGCGGCACATCAGCATCACATGCACGTGATTCTGGACTGGGTGGCGAACCACACCGCGTTCGACAATCCCTGGACGACCCAGCACAAGGACTACTATCTGTTGCGCAAGGACGGCTCGATCTCCGTGCCGCTCGACGAGAATGGCAAAGAGACCGACTGGACGGACGTCGCGCAGCTCCAGTTCGACAATCGCGCCGTGTGGCGCGCGATGACCTCGGCCATGCGCTGGTGGGTCGTGAACACCGGCATCGACGGATTCCGACAGGATCATGCCGATGGGCCGCCCAGGGCGTTCTGGGATTTCGCCCGCGCGTCGATCGACTCCGTGCGCGCCAACCTCTTCTGGCTCGCCGAGTCCGAGGACCCCAGGCTGCACGTCGATTTCGAGGCGACCTACGGCTGGGAGCTGCACCACCTGCTGAACGACATCGCCCAGGGCAAAAAATCGACGGCGGAGCTGGACACTTATTTCGCGAAGGCCGAGAAGCGATTCCCGCGCGCCGCGTACCGCATGTATTTCACCAGCGACCACGACGAGAACAGCTGGGCCGGCACCGAGTTCGAGCGCATGGGCGACGACAACCGGCCGGCGTTCGTCCTCTGCGCCACCGCGGAGCAGTCCTTCCCGCTGCTCTACACCGGCCAGGAAGCGAGCATGCACAAGCGGCTGCGCTTCTTCGAGAAAGACACGGTCGACTGGCGCGACACGTCGGCGGTCGGCTTCTACCGCGCGCTGTTCCAGCTCAAGCACCGCGACACCGTGGTCTGGAACGGAGCCTTTGGCGGTGCGCAGCAGGAGCTGCAGATCGCTGGCGGCGATCGTTTGTACGCGTTCACGCGGTCGCGCGGCGCGCACTCGATTGTCGTGGCGGTGAACTTCGGCGATACGGCGGTGCACGCGGCCTACTCACGACTCCCGCGCCCTGGCGCATACTCCGACTGGTTCACGCATGAGCACGTCAAGCTCGGCGCGACCGGCACGCTCGACATTCCAGCCCACGGATATCGCGTGCTGGTCGACGACGGCACGTAATGCGGTCGATCGAGCAGCTCGTAACCGAGCCTGGCGACTCGGAGGAAACGAGGCGTTACAAGGCACACCTCGTGATCGCATCGATCCTCGTGATGCCGGCTGGCCTCATTTGGGGAAGCCTGTACTTCGCGTACGGCGAACGCGTGGCGGCGGCGATTCCGTGGTCCTATGCCGTTCTCACGCTGCTCGATCTCCTGCTGCTCGTGCAGCTTCGCCACCACCGCCTCTTTCGCTCCGTCCAGCAGGTACTGCTCCTCGCGCTGCCCTTCTCGCTTCATTTTGCGCTCGGCGGATTCGTCGGCTCGAGCATCGTCATCGTCTGGTCGTTTCTCACGGTGCTCATGGCGGTGTTGTTCGCCGACGCCGGTGAGGCACGCTGGTGGTTCGCGGCATTTCTCGTCGAGCTCGTCGCCGCCGCGCTCCTCGCGCCAGGGCTCACGATCCGCAATGCCCTGCCGCACGGCCTGGTGCTCCTGTTCTTCATACTCAACGTAAGCGCCGTTTCGTCGGTGGCGTTCGTGGTGCTGCACTCGTTCATCAATGATCGCCGGCGGCTCCGCGAGCTCGAGGTTGCATACCTTGGCCAGGAGATGATGCTTCGCCAGTCCGAGAAACTCGCCACACTGGGAACGCTGGCCGCCGGCATCGCCCACGAGTTGAACAACCCAGCATCGGCGGCGCGGCGGGCCTCGGAGCAGTTGCGCGAGACGTTCGGCCGACTCGACGAGCTTCGCATCCGACTCGGCAAATCGGACCTGACGCCGAGCGCGCGGGATGCGCTACATGCGCTCGAGGTGCAGACGCTCCGGGACGCTTCGCGACTTCCCGATGCGGATGCGTTGACGCGAGCCGACGCCGAAGCCGAGCTCGAGGAGTGGCTCGATGAGCGTGGCGTCGCCGATGGATGGGAGATCGCGCCCGCGCTGGTCGCGCAGCACGTCGACAGACCGGCGCTCGAGCGGCTGGCAGCCGCGATGCCGGTCGACGAGCTCGGCGCCGCGCTGCGCTGGATTGCCTGCATCTACCGCGCGAACGCTCTGCTGCGGGAGATCGGCGAGAGCTCGGGCCGAGTCTCCACGATCGTCGCATCGTTCAAATCGTACACGCAGCTCGGGCACTCGCCGCTGCAGTCGATCGACCTGCACCAGGGCATCGACAGCACGCTCACGGTGCTCCAGAGCCAGTTGAGCAACGGAATCCGCGTAGAGCGCGAGTACGGTCGCGATGTGCCCCAGCTCCAGGCGTACGGCACCGAGCTGAATCAGGTGTGGACCAACCTGTTGACGAACGCGATCGACGCCGCCGGCAAAGACGGACGGATCGTCGTGCGCACGCGCCGCGAGGACGTCTGGGCCGTCGTCGAAGTCGAGGACAATGGACCCGGCATTCCGGACGCGATCAAGGCAAGGATCTTCGATCCCTTCTTCACGACAAAGCCGCCGGGACACGGTACGGGGCTCGGCCTCTCGATCAGCCACAACATCGTGACCCAGAAGCACCGAGGCGAGCTGCGCGTCGACTCGCGCCCCGGATGTACGCGGATGATGGTGCGGCTGCCGATCGCGGGCCTCACCGCGTAGCGCGGGCGTCCACTCGGCGGAGGATCAGCGACTGGCCGACTCCGACCGCGCTCGAGGCGACCCAGTATAGTCCGACGCCCGCCGCGATGCGCCACGCGAGAACGAACGTGATCGCCGCGGCCGCGATCCACGCGCGCGACGACGCCGCCGCGGAAGGATCGAGCTTGGCGGAGATCGCGGCGCATGCCGACGCGACGATCGCGAGCACGATGTCCGGCGCGGCGAGATCGCGAATCCACAGGAAACCGCCGACGCTCCGCGCGCCGGTGCTGATCGCGCGATAGAGCGCGCCGTAGATCGGAGCCTGGACCAGCATCGCTCCGAGCGTGCCGCGCGGCAGGAGGCCTACGCCGTGCCTGCGATGCAGCGCGACCGTCTCCTCGATCATGCGCTGCTGATCGGAGGCATGGCGGCGGCGAATTTGCTCGAGCTCGGGCTGCAATCGCTGGAGAGTTTCCTGATGCGCGCGTGCGCGCCGCGCCATGCGGATCGTCAGCGGCAGCAGCGCGATACGGATCACCGTCGACACGACCAGAATCGACGCGCCCAGGCTTCCGCCGGTGACGTGCGCGACGGCGAACAGGAGTCCGCGAAAGAGATCGACGAGCATGGCGAGAGGATTCATCGGAGCCTCGGGGTCGATCGAAGGAAGCGATCAGGCGGCGCCGCCGAGCTTGGCGATGACGCCGCACTCGTGCCCTACGAATCAACGCGTTCGTTTGTGTCCGCGTCGTCAGCGATGAATCGACTACCGGCCAGCCACACGACGTGCGCGATGCGCCGACGCCCGGATCGCGACGAACGATGCGCCGCTGACGTCGACCCAACCGGCGATGCCGCGCAACTTGATTCGACGCCACGCGCCTCGCGCTTCGCCGAGTTGCACGCGCGCGTTCGGCCCGACCGACGCGACGATGTGCGCGCCGCGCTCTGCATCGGCTCGCACGGTTACCCACTGCTTCGCAACCATGGTGACCCACGGCGTGGACGCGCGCCGATTGTGCGGCGCAGTCGCCGACGGCACATGACGCGGAGTCTCGACCCGAGCAGCCGCGCCCGCCGCCAGCACGCTGGCAGACTGTGGGACCACCGCCGGCTCGGCCGTTGCCGGCGTCGAGACATCGGTAAGTACCTCATTGGCGCTGGCCCCCGAGTCGATCGGGTTGGTGGTCTCGGCCGGCGAACTCACC
>DATJIZ010000291.1:0-16352 GCA_035492735.1 Gemmatimonadaceae bacterium
GGCGAAGTACGCTGGACCGGGCTGACTCGGGTGCGAGTTATACCCCATGTTGAGCTGAATGGGGCCGATCGGAGAAAAGAGCCGAACACCGAGCCCCGGCGTCAGCACGATGCTCTTGATGTTGAAGCCCTGCACGTGGCCAACGCGCGTCCACACCTGGCCGCCGTCGAGAAAGGGCACGTACTCGAGCAGTTGAGGAAAAAAGGGGTCGCGAAGCCGCAGCTCGGCGTTGAACACGAAAACCGTGTTGCCGCCCACCGGGATGGTCCGCGACTCCTGCGCGTTCGGCTTCAGGACCTGGACAATGGACCCGTCTGCCAGCGTGTCGGTCGGCTCCAGCTGGTTGCTGTCGACCAGGTATACGACCGGTCCGAGCTCGTTCTGCTGGAAGCCGCGTACGCTGTTAGCCCCGCCGGCGTAGAGCCGCTCCTGCGGCGGCGGCAGCCTCGCGCCGCTCGTGTCGCGCGGCGCCGTGATGAATCCGCTCCGCGCCCGCAGCGCCACGATCACGCCGCGCGTCAGCTGGTGATACCATGAGCCGTCGAACGTGGCCTTCCCGAACCGTTGCGACGAGTCGGTCCCGATGATCGGCGCCGCACCGCGCAACTCGCTGCCCACCACGTAGCCGTTCGTGGGCTCGATCAGATTGTCGACGCGAATCCGCTGCAGCGCCACGCTCGCGACCGCCAGCCGCAGGTTGCGCCGAAAATCGGCTTGCGATCGAATATCGCAGCGACTGAACACGGCGCAGAGGATCGCCGGCTCCGCTTCGGTGCGACCGTACTCGAGCGTGTACCCGACCCGCATCGGCATGCCGAAGCCGATGTCGCGCGTCGCCGATGCGTCGCCGCCGATGTAGGTCGTGCGAAGATACGCGCGATACTCGCCCCGCCGCTCGGTGTACGCGGTGTAGGCCGGCACCCAGTGCGTGCCGAACAGCGTCGGCTGGCGGAACGTGGCGCCGCCATAGTAGTTCAGCTTCGAGCTGAACGTGCTGTCCTGATCCAGGTATGGCCGATAACAGATGTTGCGGACCGCTGGCGCGTCCTTCGGAAACGCGTAGCCGAGCTTCGACACGCGCCCGGTCAACTCGATGCGCTTCGCCCGATCGAGGAAATTCTTGTTGGTGTACTGCGCGTTGAGTCGCACGCAGTCCAGCGTCGCCCAACCCTCCTGGAGATCGACCTGCTGCATGTAATCCTCGCGCAGATCGATGCGGACGTTCGCCACGCTGTCGCCGAGAGACGCGGAGTCGAGATCCACCCCGACGTGGCGGTAGGCGCCCAGGTTGTAGAGGTTGCGCTGCGCGTCGATCAGCGCGCGATCGCTGTAGCGGTCGCCCTGCCGGAACCCGAGCAGCCCCAGCACGACCGCGCTGTCGATCTCCGGCGCCCGGCCGTTCACGTCGCGGCTGCTCACGGCGATCGTCCCGAAGTGCGCGAGCGGGCCCGGCTCCACATCCAGCCGCACTTCGGCGAGGTGCTCCTCGGCGTGCGTCTGATACTCTCGCAGCACGGTCGCCGCCGGATAGCCCGCATTGCGCAGGCGCGCGGTGATCGAGTCGATGTCGGCGTACATCTGCAGGCGGCCGAACCGGCCGGCCGGCCGCAGCCGCAGGTCGTGGATGATCGATGCGGCGTGGGCGACCGAGTCGAGGCCGGTGATCTCGAGCGTGTCGAGCACCATCGGCGGGCCCTCGTTGATCCGGAACGTCACGTCCACGACGGCCTTCGACACCGGACGGACCACGGTGTCGACCTTCGTGTCGTAGAAGCCGTTGTTCTCGTAGAACTGCTTGAGACGCTGGACGTCCGGCGCAAGCCCGTCGCTCGGCAGACAGCGCTTGGTGCCAAAGATCTTGAAGTAGCGTTTGGCAAAGGACGACGGCGTCGTGAGTACGCGGGCCGAGAGCTCGTCGCCGCTGAAAGTCTTGTTCCCCTCGAAGTGGAGCGAGCGGACCTCGGTGTCGCCGGGATCGCACTCGATCTCCTGCGCGGCGAGTCGTGCCGACGCGGTCGTCAGTGAGAGCGAAGCAAGGACGATGCGGGCGATCGCCCGAACGAGCGAACGCCGGGGACGCGACATCACCCGCCGCACGTCGGTGAAACGCGCCGCGGCCGATCGCGATGCCCCCTCATGCCCCTCCCCCGCACATCCGCGGAATCCACGCGCGGATCGCTCTTTGCAGACATGCCGACCTCGTGAGCCCGTGCCATATGCGGCCGGGAAGCGCTGATCGTCGCATCGAACACCACCCGACGTTTCGGCGGTGCCAACATGCGACGCGCCCGCTCGGACGACCTCCGGCGGGCGCATCTGATTGACGCTTGACGGCGGGACAGCGTAAGTTCTCGCGCCACTTTGCCAGTGTCAATGGAAGATAGACGAACGCTGCTCACACTGGTGGCATTCGCGGTCGCGCTCGCGGCGTGCGGCACGCCCGGACCGCCGTCCCGGCACGAGCTCGTCGACTCGCGCGACAACTACGATCCGCGCTCACTCGATCCGGCGCTCTCCACCGACGTCCCCACCGGCCGCGCCGTTGGATATCTGTTCGATGGACTCACGCGCTTCACGCCCGACGCCAAGGTCGAACCCGCGCTCGCCGAACGCTGGGACGTGAGCGCCGATGGCCGCCGCTACACGTTCCACCTGCGTCGTGGTGTCACGTTTCACGACGGGACGCCGTTCACCGCCCGGAACGTGGTGGCGAGCTGGCAGCGCGCGCTCGATCCGGCGACCAAGAGCGGCGCCGCGCAATTCCTTTTCCCGATCGAAGGCGCGCGCGAGTTCAACGGCGGAACGGCGAGGACGATCAGCGGGCTCTCGGCAGTGAACGACTCCACGCTCCTCGTCACGCTGACCGAGCCGCTCGCGATATTCACGAAGATGCTGGCCATGCCGGTCGCGTCGATCGTCCCCGAGCGCACGCCGGCCAATTTCGGCGAGCATCCCATCGGCACGGGTCCGTGGAAGCTCGTCACCTGGAAACACGACGACTTCTTGCTGTTCGCACGGAACCCGTCCTACTTCGACGGACCGCCGAAGACCGATTCGCTCCGCGCCCGCATCATCGCCGAGCCGAGCACCGCGGTCGCGGAGTACGAGAGCGGCGACGTCGACGTGCTCGAGATTCCAGCCGCCGAGGCATCGGACTGGCTCGACGACGAGAGCCGACAGCCCGAGCTCGAGTCGACGCCCGCGCTCGAGCTGGTGTACATCGGCATCAACACCACGCGCGGGCCACTCGCCGATCCACGCGTGCGCCAGGCGATCAACTACGCGATCGACGTGAATCGCATCATCGAGCGACTCATCGGCGGGCGCGGAACGCGCGCCGCCGGGGTCGTGCCGCCGGCCCTCGGGGGATATGACAGCACGCGGCATCCGTATCCGTACGACACCCTGAAGGCCCGCGCGCTGCTCGCTGCCGCCGGCCATCCGAATGGGATCGACGTCGAGCTGTGGACCTCCCAGACGCCGATCTACCTCCGCATCGCCGAGACGGTGCAGGCGTATCTCAATGCCGTCGGCATACGCACGAAGATCGTCCAGCGCGAGTCCGCGGCATCGCGCGCCGCGGCGCGCAAGGGTCAGACGGACATGATCCTCAAGGACTGGTACGCCGACTATCCCGACGCCGAGGACTTTCTCTATCCGTTGTTGCACAGCGCGAACAAGGGCGCCGGGGGCAACGTGTCGTTCTATGCGAACCCGTTGTTCGACTCGCTCGTCACGGCGTCGCGCCGCGAGCTCGACGAAAGCCGGCGCAACGCGCTCTATCGCCAGGCCGACTCGGTCGCGTTCGCCGACGCGCCGATGGTGTTCCTGTATTTCTACAATGAGCTCTACGCAATCCAGCCCTGGGTCAAAGGCTTCGTGCCGCCGGTGATCTTCAACGGCCAACGCTGGATCAATGTGACCATCGACTCGACCAAGCGATGAGCCGGTTCATTCTCCGCCGGCTGCTGCTCGCGATTCCGACGTTGTTCGGCGTGCTCGTGGTCGCCTTTCTCCTCCTTTACGTCGCGCCCGGCGACCCGGTGGAGTCGATGATCGGCGAGCGGGCCGACAGCGCGACGATCGCGCGCCTTCGCGCCGAGCTGCACGTGGACGACCCGCTGCCGCAACGGTTCGGGCATTACGCCGGCCGCGTGCTCGTCGGAGATCTGGGAAACTCCTACATCACGAATCGGCCGATCAGGCAGGACATCCGCGAGCGCTTTCCCAAGACGCTGCAGCTCGCCGGCGCGGCGATGCTGCTCGCCACGGTGCTCGGCGTCACGCTCGGCGTGCTCAGTGCGCGCAAACCCGGCGGGATCGCCGATCGTTTCGCGCTCGGTCTCGCCTACCTCGGCATTTCGTTTCCGGTATACTGGGTGGGCCTGCTGCTGATTCTGCTGTTCGCCGTCACGCTGCGATGGCTGCCGCCGTCGGGCTACGGCAGTCTGCGCTTTCTCGCTCTGCCGGCGTTGACGCTGGGAATGCGCTCGATCGCGTTTCAGGCGCGCATGACTCGCTCGGCGATGCTCGAGGCGCTGAGCGCGGATTACGTACGCACCGCGCGCGCGAAAGGCTCGAGCGAGTGGATCGTCACGATCAAGCATGCGCTCCGAAACGCCCTCATCCCCGTGATCACCGTCATCGGGCTCGATTTCGGCGCCTACCTCACCGGCAGCATTCTCACCGAGACGATCTTTTCGTGGCCCGGCATCGGCCGCTACGTCGTGAACGCCATCTCGCGTCGCGATCTGCCGGCGATCCAGGGCTCGGTGCTCTTTCTCAGCACGGTGTTCGTCATCGTGAACCTGATCACCGATCTCGCCTACGCCAAAGCCGACCCGCGCGTCAGCTATGAGTGAATCATGAATCTCGACGACTACCAGCGAGCGGCGCTTCGCACGATCAATCCGGCGCTCGACGACCGCGACCGCCTGCTCGACGCCAGCGCCGGTCTGGCGGAAGAAGCTGCGGAGCTACTCGGCCTGGTGCGCAAGCGCGTCTTTCAGCAGCGCGAGACGAACCCGGCGCGAATGGTCGAAGAGCTCGGTGACGTACTGTGGTGCCTGGCCGTGACGGCGCACTCACTTGGGGTCTCGCTGTCGGCGGTGGCGCAGGCGAATCAGGAGAAACTGGCGCGGAGATATCCCGGCGAACGGGAAACGGCGCGAGCCGAGAGCGAGGGCTGACAGCGAGGCAAACGGCGAGAGCCTCGTCAATCCTCGCTCTGTCCGAAGATCGCCATGTTCGACGAGTGCCCCGGCGCGACTTTCTTGTCCGGGTAGATCCAGTGCACCGCTTGATTGACGGCGATGGCCGCTTCACTGAACCCGGTCGCGATCAGCTTGAGTTTTCCTGGATAGGTCGTGACGTCGCCCGCCGCGTAGATACCCGGCCGTCCCGTTTCCATCTGGCTGTTCACCACGATCTCGCGTTTCTTCTCGAGCGTGAGACCCCACTCCGCCAGCGGGCCGAGATCGCTCACGAAGCCAAGCATCGGCAGGACGGCATCGGCCTCGAGCTCGCGACTCGCCTTCGACTTCACGTCGCGAATCGCGATGTGTGTGAACCGGTCGGCACTCGGCCCGCACGTGATGTCGTGGAGCTCGTGAAAGGTGAAGAGGTCGGCGCGGCCGTTCGCGACCGCGGCCTGATAGCGCGCCACGGTCGCGGCGTGCGCCCGAAACTGGTCGCTTCGGTGAACGATCGTCACGCGTGCCGCCCGATCGAGCAGCTGCGTACCCCAATCGAACGCCGAGTCTCCACCGCCGATGATCACGACGCGCTGGCCGCGGAAGGCTTCGGGATCGGTCACGACGTCGAAGATCCCGCGGCCGTACCAGGATTGCGCGCACTCCTGCGGAAGACGTCGCGGTGAGAACGCGCCGATCCCGGCCGCGATGATGATCGCTCGTGACGGGAAGCGGTCCGTCTCGGTCACGAGCATGAAGTGGCCGTCCGCTTCGTCGAGCGCAACCACGCGCTGACCGAGGTGGATCGGCTGCTCGAACTGGGCCACCTGCTCGGCCAGCGAGCGCACCAGGTCCTTGGCCAATATCTTCGGAAAACCCGCCACGTCGAAGATGAGCTTCTCCGGATAGAGCGCCGTGAGCTGGCCCCCGAGCTCGGGGAGCGCGTCGACGATCTGCGCCGTCGCGCTGCGCATGCCCGCATAGAATAAGGCGAAGATCCCCGTGGGACCGCCGCCGATGATCGTGAGATCGCGAAGGTCGTGGAGCATGCGCTGAACAATAGTGAGTGCCGACGTCGCCGCGCACTCTTACATTCAACTGCGAAATGAAGATCTACACCAAGACCGGCGATGCCGGTGACACGGGATTGTTCGGCGGCGGGCGGGTGCCGAAGAATCACCCGCGCGTCGAAGCGTATGGAGACGTCGACGAGTTGAATTCGTCAATTGGCTTTGCCCGCGCCATCGTGCCAATGCCGCGCATCGACGACGTCCTGCTGCCGGTGCAGCGCGACCTGCATGCGATCGGCGCCCTTCTCGCGACGCCGAATCGCGAGAAGATGGCCCAGCATCTGGAGAAGGCGCGGATCGACGACGCGCGGATCCGCGAGCTCGAGGAAGCGATCGACGGCGGTGACGCGGAGCTCGAGCCGCTCCGCGCCTTCATCATTCCCGGCGGCACGCCAAAGGCCGCGGCACTGCACGTGTCACGCACCGTGTGCCGGCGCGCCGAGCGGCGCGTGGTGCAGTTGGCGCGCGCCGTCAAGCTCAGAAAGGAAGACGAAATTCCGTCGGTGGTCGTGGTGTACTTGAATCGGTTGTCAGACCTGCTCTTCACGCTGGCGCGCGTCGCCAACCGGCGCGCTTCGGTCGAGGAAACGAGCTGGTGAGCGTCGAGCGGGAGGTTGCGCTCCCCTCGTACCGGGTCACGATCGCCGCCGGTGCCCTCGACCGGGTCGGTGAGATCGCGCGTGCGACGGCGCCCGCCCACCGCTACGCGATCGTCACCGATGACAATGTCGGCCCGGCGTACGCGACCCGGGTGCGCTCGACCCTCGGCACCGAGCGCACGTCGGTGTTCACCATCCCCGCCGGCGAGGCGCACAAGAGCCGCGACACGTGGGCGAGCTTGACCGATGAGCTGCTGCGTGCCGGGTTCGGCCGGGACAGCGCCATCGTCGCACTGGGTGGCGGCGTGATCGGGGACCTGGCCGGGTTCGTCGCCGCCACGTTCATGCGCGGGATTGCCTTCGTCCAGGTACCCACCACCCTGCTCGCAATGATCGACGCATCGGTCGGCGGCAAGACCGGCGTCGACACGCCGGTCGGCAAGAACCTCGTGGGCGCGTTCCACCAGCCCGCTGCCGTCGTCGCCGATCCCAGCACCTTGCGCACGCTGCCGCGTGACCATCTCCGCGCCGGACTGGCCGAAGCGATCAAACACGGCGTCGTCGCCGACGAGGCTTACTTCGACGTCGTCTCGTTCATGGCGGCAGGCATCGAAGGAGTCGACCTCGCCGGCGGCGCGATGATCGACCTCGTCGCGCGAAGCGTCGAGATCAAGGCCGACGTCGTGCGTCGAGATGAGCGCGAAGCCGGCGTTCGCAAGGTCCTCAATTTCGGCCACACGATTGGCCACGCCGTCGAGTTGCTCAGCGGCTATACGCTCCTCCACGGTGCGGCCGTGGCCGTGGGTATGTGCTGCGAAAGCGCGCTGGCCGAGCGACTCGGGCTGGCGCAGGCGCCCACTGCGGCGCGTGTCTGGTCCGCGGTCGTTGCGGCGGGACTGCCCGCCCGCGTCCCGGCATCGATCGTGGTCGACGAGATCATCGCGGCCACGTATGCCGACAAGAAGGCCCGGTCTGGCCGGGTCGAGTATGCACTGCCATCGCGGATCGGGGCGATGTCCGGGGCCGACCGAGGCTGGTCAATCCCGGTCGATGATGCGACGGTGCGCGAGGTCGCGCTGAGTTTGCGGGCCTCGACGTAGGCTTCGAGCGGCGATGGTTGGGGTCGGCTGCGGCAGTCAGGCTCGCCCCTTGCTGATTTGTGCCGACGTCATCAACGCCGGGCACCACTCATGTCTTCGTTCGCGAGCTACCTGATCGGCTTCGTCGTACTCATAGTCGGACTGGCGATCGCCGCGTACCTGCTCAATGTCCCGACCACCTGGATCGCGGTGGGGATCATCGTTCTGCTCGGCATTGGGATTCTCAGTGCGACGAGCCGAACGAAGATGCGAGACCCGTCGGTTGGCACGGGTGGCAACACGACCATCGTGGAACGACGCCCGCCGACACCACCAAACGCCTGACGTTCGCGGGCCGAGTGCCCGGCCGGATGTGACGAGTGGCCGGGCTGCCGTGACGATCCGCCGGCTTGCCGTCCGGAAGCGGACGCGGCCGAACATACCCTGAACCGTGCGAAAATTCGGTCACAATGACCGAAAACGGTATTATTCGGCGGCCATTCAGAGTAACCTGCAAAATCCTATCAAATCAACGAGATACAATATCTCGTGCGCGGCGGCCCACGCACGCGGCGGAAAATGTTGTTGACGCTTCCGGAGCCCAACATTATCCTGCCGTCCCCTGCTACAAGCTCTGCATCGCGCGAGCGGAACTGCGCTCGCTCCACTAACCGGCGCCAATCGGGAAGGAGCGTGTATGGAGCAAGTGACCGAGACCAGATCGTCGAAGGGTTACTTCCGATCGTCTCCGTCCACCGCGTTTGACCAGTACCTGCAGGACATCCAGAAGCTCCCCTTGATCAGCGACCCGGAAGAAGAACGGCGATTGGCGCGCCGGGCGCAAAAGGGAGATGAGAAGGCGGCGGAGCGCCTGGTAACCGCCAACCTGCGATTCGTCATCTCCTACGTGAAGAAATACCAGGGCCACGGACTCGATCTCAGCGAGCTCGTCGCGATTGGAAACGAAGGCCTCTTGAAGGCAGTGCGAAAGTTCGATCCGGACCAGGGCGTCAAATTCATCTCGTATGCAGTCTGGTGGGTGCGACAGGCAGTCCTCAAAGCCCTCGCGGAGCAAACCCGATCGGTCCGCATCCCACTCAATCAAAACTCGCAGCTCATTCGACTCGCGCGCGCCGAGACGATCCTCGCCCAGGTTCTCAAGCGCGATCCCACCGAGCACGAGATCTCCCGCCTGCTCGAGGAATCCCCGGAGCAGGTCCGCGCCGCCAAGCAGATGTCCAGCACGGAAGTCTCGCTGGATGCGCCCATCGACCGCTCGGATCGTGAAGCCTGCACGCTCGGCGAGCGCTTTGCCGGCGTCGACGGCACCGAGATCGAGGAAGTCACCGACTACAAGCTGATGCGCGAGTTCATCGACCGCGTATTCAAGAAGTATCTCACGCCGCGCGAGCGAAAGATCCTCTACCTCTACTACGGACTCGAGGAAGGCTCCGAAGCGATGACGCTCGAGAAGATCGGCGCCCTCATGGGAGTGACCCGCGAGCGCATCCGTCAGATCCGCGAGCGCGCGTTCGAGAAGCTTCGCGAATCTCCCGACGGCCGCGCCTTGTGCGGCTTCTGGGCCGCATAACCGGCATCGACGCTCCGCACGGCCCAGCACGCCTCTTGCCTTGAAACACGCCTGCCGCGCATCGCGGCAGGCGTGTTCGCATTCGAGGCACCTTCACGGGTTCTATTCACGCGCGGGCGACGTGATTCCTGCTTTTGTAAACTCGCGCGCCGGCAACGCCGCCGCGGCGCGCGCGGCGCTCGAGGCGACGGGTGGGTTCGAGATTCGCGACCTGGAGCCGAGCACCCTCGGGGTGCAGGTCCGGGAGGTGCTCCGCGGCGGTGCGCGGCGGATCCTGATCGCGGGCGGCGACGGCTCGATCGCCAGCGCCGCCAACGCCCTCGCCGGCCAGCACGCGGAGCTCGCCGTGCTCCCCTGCGGCACGCTCAACCACCTCGCCAAGGACCTCGCGCTCCCGCTCGATCTCGACCTCGCGGCGCGAACCGCCATCGAGGGCGAGGCCGTGCCGGTGGACGCCGCGGTCGTGAACGACCGCATCTTTCTGAACACGAGCTCCGTCGGCGCCTACGTCAGCTTCGTTCGGGCCCGTGAGCGGCTCGAGCGACGCCTGGGCTACCACGTTGCGTCCATCGTCGCGGCGACACGCCTCCTCGTTCGCATGCGCACCTTCCGCGTCTCGCTGAACGTGCGGGGCGTCGCGCGCGAGTACGTCACGCCCCTCGTCTTCATCGGGGTCGGGGAGCGAGAGCTCAAGCTTCCGTCGCTCGGCGCGCGCGTGCCGAACGGCCGACCCGGCCTGCACGTCATGGTCGTGCGCCGGCGGTCCGGGGCGAGGACGCTGGCCACGGCGCTCGCCGCCGCGGCGCGGGGTGTGAATGCGGTGGCGAAGACGCCGGCGATGGACGCGTTCGTGGTCGAGTCGTGCACGATCGCCTGCCGAACGCAGCGGATCGCCGTGGACGGCGAGATCGTGACCGAAACGCCACCGCTCCATTTTCGGCACGTGCCCGGGCACCTGCACATCGTCGTGCCGCGCCCGCCCGCCGATTGATCCGATCCGCGCGGCTGCCCTCGCCGCGATCGCGCGTACTGGCGTAGCTTACGCATGTGATGACGGTCGGTACTTCCATTCCCACGCCTACTGCAGGAACGACGTCCGCGGCGAGCGCGTCGATCGACAAGTCGCTCGCCGATCGACTGGCCGCGATCGTTGGCGATCGGCGAGTGCTCTTTCGCCCGAGCGAGCTCCTGACGTACACCTCCGATGCGCTGCCGTCCCATCACAAGCGGCCGGCGCTTGCCGTGTTTCCGGGCACGCGCGACGAGGCGATCGCCGTCGTGCGCGAACTGGCTCTGGGAAAGGTGCCGTTCGTTCCGCGCGGGGCAGGTACCGGCCTTTCAGGCGGTGCGCTGGCCGACGACGTCGTGCTCGTCGGTCTCAACCGGCTCTCGCGCATTCTCGCCATCGATGCCGAGAACGCCCTCGCCGTCGTCGAACCCGGCGTCGTGAACGTGGCGCTCAGTCGCGCCGTGGCCGCCTTCGGTCTGCACTACGCGCCCGACCCGTCGAGCCAGGCCGCCTGCACGATCGGCGGCAATGTGGCCGAGAACGCCGGCGGTCCGCATTGCCTCAAGTACGGCGTGACGACGAATCACATCGTCGCCCTCACGGTGCTCCTGCCGAGTGGCGAGGTGGTGAAGTTTGGCACGGCAGATGGGGAGCACGAGGGCTACGATCTCGTCGGCGCGTTCGTCGGGTCGGAGGGCTGCTTTGGAATCGCGATCGAGATCACCGTGCGACTGTCGCGCAATCCCGAGGCGGTACGCACGCTGCTCGGCGATTTCACGTCGCTCGACGCCGCGGCGCGGACGGTATCTGCCATCGTCGCGACGGGCATCATTCCGGCCGCGCTCGAGATGATCGATCAGGCCACGATTCGCGCCGTCGAGGCGTCGATCTACGCCGCGGGATACCCGACGGACGCCGCCGCGGCGCTCCTCATCGAGCTTGACGGCGCCAACGCCGGCCTGGAACGCGACGTGGCGACCGTGGAAGCACTGTGCAAGGCGAACGGCGCTCGGACGGTGCGCATCGCGCGCGACGAGGTCGAGCGCGCACGGCTGTGGCAGGGGCGCAAGAAGGCGTTCGGCGCGATGGGACGGGTGTCGTCGCACCTCGTCGTTCAGGACGGCGTCGTGCCGAGGACCAAGCTGCCCGAGGTGCTCGCCGAGATCCATCGCATCGGTCAGGCGCACCGGGTGCGAGTCTGCAACGTGTTTCACGCCGGCGACGGCAATCTGCATCCCAACATTCCGTACGACGCCTCCGATCCCGACGAGACGGCTCGCGTGCACGCGGCGATGCGCGAGATGATGCAGGCCTGTGTGAAGGCGGGCGGCACGATCACCGGGGAACACGGCGTGGGATTGGACAAGCTGCCGTACATGGAGCTGATCTTTTCGCCCGACTCGCTCGCGACGATGTGCACCCTGCGTGAGGTCTTCGATCCGGACCGGCGCGCCAATCCGGGCAAGGTCGTTCCCCTGCACTCGTGCCGCGAATGGCATATGGCGCCCGCCGCCCGAGGGGCAGTGCATACGCCATGACCGTGGTCGCGGTGGACTCGGTCGGCGCCGTGCGTGACTCGATCCGGGAAGCAGCCTCGCGCGGACTCGGGCTGCGAGTCGTCGGACGCGGCACCTGGCTCGACGCGGGACGACCCGTGCGCGCCGCCGGGTCGCTCTCGACACGCGAGCTTGCCGGCATTGTCGACTACGTGCCGGGCGATTTGACGCTCACCGCACGCGCCGGGACGGCGCTCGGCGAGATTCGCGCGGCGACGGCGGCGCACAACCAATGGCTCGCCCTCGACCCGCTGGGACGTGATGATGGGTCGATCGGCGCGACGGTCGCGACCGCGTCCGCCGGTCCCTTGGCGACGCACTTCGGCACTCCGCGCGATCTCGTGCTCGGTCTGGAGTACGTTACCGGCAGCGGAACCATCGGGCGCTGCGGCGGCCGCGTCGTGAAGAACGTGGCGGGATTCGATCTGACGCGCCTCCTCACGGGATCGTGGGGCACGCTCGGCGTGATCACCGAAGTCACGCTCCGGCTGCACGCGCGCCCCGAGGCCGATCAATCGGTCGCTGTGCCGATCACCGGCGACGCCGATGATCTCACGCGAATCCGTGAGGCACTCCGCCGGTTTCCGTTCACGCCGTACGCGTGCGAGGTGCTCAACGCGCCGCTTGCCCGTGCCTCCAACGCCGGCAGCGCACCGATCGCGTTGTTCCGATTGGGCGGCAATTCGGAGGCTGTCGATGCACAGCGTGCCGCGCTGGTCGAGATCGGCGAACCAGCCGACATCGACGGCGAGTGCTGGACCGCGCTGCGCGCCGCCGAACCAGCCGACGCCTTCGTCTTCCGACTGTCTCGAAAGCCCGCCGAGATCGGATCGGTCTGGACGGAAGCGATGAGCATCGCCGAAGCGTGTCCAGGCACGCTCGTTCACGCACGGCCCCTGCGAGGCGTGGTGCGGTGCGTCGTGCCGGCGAGCGCCGCCGCCGCGGAAGCACTTCGCCGCATTCCGGCGTCGGCACCGACGGCACGCATCGGAGAACGGCTGAATCCCGATCTGTGGCGCACCTCGTTCCCTCCGGCGCCTCGCGAGATGGACAGGCGGGTGAAGTTCGCGTTCGATCCCGACGGCGTGCTCAACTCGGGGATTTTTGGAGAACTCGAATGAGTGCCGCGGCGGCTCCCTCGATCGTGCCGGCTGAATGCGCGTTGCCGGGCAGCCCGCTCGCAAAGGCCCGCGGCGGCATCGATGCGTGCGTCCATTGCGGTTTCTGTCTGCAGGCGTGTCCGACGTACCTCACGCTCGAGGACGAGAACGACAGCCCGCGCGGGCGGATCGTGCTGATGCGGGCGTTGCTCGAGGGAACGCTCGAGCCAACGAACGACAGCGTCGAAACGCACATCGCCCAGTGTCTCGGCTGCCGGGCCTGCGAGACCGTGTGTCCGTCGGGTGTGCCGTACGGCAACCTGCTCGAGGCGACCCGGGCCACGCTCGCCGAGCACCGGCCGATTCCGCTCCTCGCGCGGACGATTCTCGGCGCGTTCGAGCGGCCGTGGCTGTTGCGATTGGCGATGGCCGGAGGGCGCCTCCTGAGAGCGACCGGGCTTGCCCGTGCGCTCGCGCACCTGCCAGGACGCGCCGGATTTGCGATGGCCATGCTCGGTTCTACGGCTCGACGACGGCGCGGCCAGCCGGAACGGTCGCAGGAGTTCACAAGCGCGGAGACAGAGCGCCGCGGCAGCGCCGCACTGCTCACCGGTTGCGTGATGGAGGGATTGTTCGCGGAGACGAATCGCGCGACCGAGCGAACCCTTCGGGCGAACGGTTACACGATGATCGACGTGCCGGCACAGCAATGCTGCGGTGCGCTGCATGCGCACGCCGGTGACGCAGACGCCGCCCGCCGGCTGGCCAGGCGCAACATCGAAGCGTTCGAGCAGCGCGGCACCGACTATATCGTCGTCAACGCGGCGGGATGCGGCGCCATGATGCGCGAGTACGGACACCTGCTCGCCGACGATCCGCAGTGGAGCGGCCGGGCAGCGGCCGTTTCGGCGCGGGTGAGAGATGTCACCGAGTTGTTGTCCGCTGCCGGCCCACGGCGCGGCGGACCGGTGCGCCTTCGTGTCGCCTACGATGCGCCGTGCCATCTCGTGCATGCGCAGCGCATCTCGGCACCACCGCTGGACGTGCTGCGCGCCATTCCCGAGCTCGAGCTCGTGCCGCTGGTCGAGAGCGATGTGTGCTGCGGAAGCGCGGGCATCTACAATCTGGTCGAGCCGGATGTTTCGAACGCCGTTCTCGACCGCAAGCTGGCGCACATCAGCGAGACCGCGGCGGACGTGATCGCCACCGGCAATCCAGGATGCATGATGCAGATCGGCGCCGGGTTGTTGCGGGCGCGGTCGCGAATGGGTACGGTGCATCCAGTGGAGCTGCTCGATCAGAGCTACGCGTCGGCGGCGGGGGGCCGCAGGAGCACGCCATGAGCAATCCAGAAATCGCGCCGCTCGCGCAGGCGCGCAGCGGGTCGATGCTCAACATTGCCGGCCAGGACGTCGTGCTCGCCTACGGCGACGTCGCGGCGGAATACCAGGCGCTTCGGACGGCGGCGATCGTCATCGATCGCAGCCATCGCGGCCGCATGCGGTTTTTCGGCGACAAGGCGGGCGAGGCACTCACCGGGCTCGTCACCAACGACGTGCTGGCGATTCACGCCGGCCACGGCCAGTACGGAGCGACGCTCTCGGCCAAAGGGCGCATCGTCGCCGATTTGAGAATTCTCGCAATGCCGTCGTCGTATCTGGTGGATGTGCCGGCCCGCGCATGGCCCGGGTTCGTCGCGACGGTCAAGAAGTACGTGAATCCGCGCGTGTGCGGCTATCGCGATGAGTCGCACGCGATCAGGGACCTCGGCGTGTTCGGCCCCGCGGCGAACCGCATCGTCGGCGAACTGGCCGGCGTTGCCGCTGATGCACTCGAGGCTCTGGCGCCCTACGATCACGTGAGCGGCGCAATCGATGGCGCGCCCGTGACGGTGATGCGAGCGCCGGATCTCGGCCTCGCCGGCTACGACGTACTGCTGCCGTTCGAATCGTTTGCTCATGCGTGGGAGCAGACGATCGCCGCCGGGGCGACACCGGCCGGCCTCGGCGTGTGGGAGATCGCGCGAGTCGAAGCAGGTCGCCCGGAGTGGGGGATCGACATCGACGAGTCGACGATTCCGCAAGAGGCGAATTTCGACGAGCTGGACGCGATCTCCTACACGAAAGGCTGTTACATCGGCCAGGAGGTCGTTGCGCGGGTACACTTTCGCGGGCACGTGAACCGGCATCTTCGCGGGCTGCGCGCCGCCGGAACGGACGCGCCGCCGACGGGGGCTCAGCTCATCGACGACTCCGGTAATCACGTCGGCGACGTGCGAAGCTCGGTCTGGTCACCGCGACTGGGCGGGATCGCCATGGGAATGGTGCGCCGCGAAATACCACCGGGCACGAGTCTGACCGCGAAATGGGAAAGCGGTGATGGTCGCGCGGAAGTGACGATTCTTCCTTTCCCGGACTGAGTGGCGCGCGCGCTCGTCACCGGCGGCACGGGACTCGTCGGCTCCCACGTCATCGAGCGGCTGGTTCGCGATGGGTGGAACGTGCACGCGCTCGTGCGCGAACCGTCGCGATTGATCACCGAGCTTGGTGCGTCGCCGACGGTGGGGAATGTGCTGGATGCCGATGGCCTCGCGCGCGCGGCGGCCGGATGTGATGTCATCGTGCACGCCGCCGCGGCAATCACGCCGCATGGTGGTTGGGAATCGTTTCGGCGGCTCAACGTCGACGGGACGCTCGCCGCGATCGCCGCCGCGGAGCGATCGGGCGCGCGACTGGTGCAGGTGAGCAGCGTGGCGGTGTATGGGCCCGAGGGACGGTATCGCGGCGACCGCGGACGCACCGACGAGGACACGGCGCTCTCCCGCCTCCCCGATCGGGCCTACTACGCGCGCTCCAAGCGCGAATCCGAGCAGCTCGTGATGCAGGCGCACGCGGAAGGACGGGTTTGGGCTACGGCGGTACGCCCCGTCGTGGTGTATGGCCGGCGCGATCGACAGTTCGTGCCGCGCGTCGCCCGGCTGCTGCGGTTTGGCATCGCGCCGATCATCGGCAGCGGCACCACGACGTTCTCGATCGTGCACGCGGCGAACGTCGCCGACGGAATCGTGCGCGCGCCATTCGTCGATCGCGCCGGTGGCCGGGCGTACAATCTGGCCAACGACTTCGACGTCACGGTTCGCCGGTTCTTCGAGCTGGC
>DATJIZ010000292.1:0-56198 GCA_035492735.1 Gemmatimonadaceae bacterium
CACCACGATCATCAACATGCGCGCGCCAGGCATGAACCTGATGCGCATGCCGATGTTCACGTGGATGGCGTTCGTGGTGCAGTTCCTGCTCGTGCTGGCGTTCCCGGTGATCACGATCGCGCTCGTGTTCCTGCAGTTCGACCGGTTCTTCGGGACGAACTTCTACACGATGACGGCGGGCGCCGATCCGCTGCTCTGGCAGCATTTGTTCTGGATCTTCGGCCACCCCGAGGTCTACATCCTGATCCTGCCGGCGTTCGGGCTGGTGTCCGAGATCCTGCCCACGTTCAGCCGGAAGCCGCTCTTCGGGTATCCCGTGATGGTCTATTCGGGAATCCTCATCGCTTTCCTCGGCTTCGGCGTGTGGGCGCATCACATGTTCGCCGTGGGCATGGGTCCGATCGCCGACTCGGTGTTCGCCGTGACGACGATGCTGATCGCGATCCCCACGGGCGTGAAGATCTTCAACTGGATCTTTACCATGTGGGGCGGCAACCTGCATTTCACCGTGGCGATGAAGTTCGCAATCTCGCTCGTCGGCCTGTTCGTGATCGGCGGCATCTCCGGGGTGATGCACGCATCGCCGCCGGCCGACCTGCAGCAGACGGATACCTACTTCATCGTCGCGCATTTCCACTATGTGCTCGTCGCCGGCTCGCTGATGGGATTGTTCGGCGGCGTGTACTACTACTTCCCCAAGATCACCGGCCGGCTGATGAGCGAAAAGCTCGGCAACTGGCACTTCTGGCTGTTCTTCATCGGCGTGAACCTGACGTTCATGCCGATGCACTGGTCGGGATTGTACGGCATGCCGCGGCGCATCTACACGTACGACGCCGGTCAAGGCTGGGAGATCTTCAATCTCATGAGCTCGATCGGCGCGTACATTCAGGCGGTCGCCGTCATCCTCGGGCTCTGGAACATCTGGACGAGCCGAAAGAACGGCGAGATCGCCGGGCCCGATCCATGGGGCGGCGGCACGCTCGAGTGGTCGATCCCGTCGCCGCCGCCGGAATACAACTTCGCGACCATCCCGATGGTGACGTCGCGGTACCCGATGTGGGATCTCAAGACGCCGGAGCTCACCTCCGAGGTGCCGCACAGCAAGCACGGCGACGAGCGCAGCGAGATCGCCGTGGGCGGCCGGCCGGTTGGCACGATCCACGACCACATGAGCGCTGGCACACCGGAAGGCGGCATGAATCCGCACTCGCGCCAGGCGCCGAGCAAGCTCGCGCTCAAGACGGCGGAAGAGCTCGGGATTCCGATTCCGTACTCGACGATCAAGCCGCTGTTCGTCGCGCTGTTCATGACGCTCATGTTCGGAAGCCTGCTGCTGATCCACAAGGACAAGACACAGCTGGCGGTCACGGGCATCATCATCTTCGCGGCGGCGATGACCGCGTCGTTGTACATGTGGCTCACGTCGCCCCTCGAGCCGGAGCATCCGCACTAGAAAGCTCGAAGGATCGAAGGCTCGAGCGCTCGGTCTCCGTGCGCCGCGCACCTTCGATCCTCCGACGCCTGACTCTTTCACACATCGATCCTTCGATCCTTCGACCAACACATGGCTACAGCCGTTGCTTCACACGCACATCCGCCGACCAGCACGGGGCTCGATCATCGCAAGATCGCGATCTGGGCGTTCATCGGGTCGGAGTGCATGCTCTTCGCCTCGCTCATCTCGACCTATCTGATCTACAAGGGCCGGAGCGTGGTCGGGCCGTTTCCGCACGAGGCCTGCGATCCGCCCAAGTGCGCCACGCACCTGAACGCGATTCTGAACATCCCGGTGACGTCGGTCTCGACCTTCGTCCTGCTGATGTCGTCGCTGTTCATGGTGCTCGCGCTCGCCGCGGTGGAGAACAAGGGCAAGCCGGGCTACGAGGGTATACTCGGCTCGTCCAAGCTGTGGCTCTTCATGACGGCCCTCGCCGGCGCGACGTTCCTCGGCTTCCAGGCCTACGAGTTCACGTCGTTCGTGCACGAAGGGCTCAAGATCACGACCAACCTGTTCGGGTCGTCGTTCTTCACGCTGACCGGCTTTCACGGCGCGCACGTCACCGCTGGCGTGCTCTGGCTGGTGACGCTCCTCGCGATCGACATCAAGCGCGGGCTCGGGCCAAAGGATGCGCTCTTGGTCGACATCTCGGCGCTGTATTGGCACTTCGTCGACGTGGTGTGGATCGCGATCTTCACCCTCGTTTACCTCATTCGATAGATCTCGGAGCACCGACCATGGCGGACAACGAGTTCACGCACACCAATCCCGAGATCGACGTTCACGCGATGGGGGAGATGCACGAGCATCCCACATGGAAGCAGTACAAGTGGGTCGCGCTCATCCTCACGCTCATCACGATCCTCGAGGTCTGGGCGTACTACATGCCGGCGTTCGTCGCGTCGCCGGCGTTCGTTCCGACGCTGCTCATCATGTCGGCCCTGAAGTTCGCGATCGTCGTGGCGTTCTACATGCACCTCAAGTACGACCATCGGCTATTCCGCGGGTTGTTCACGGGACCGCTGACGATCGCGATGGCGACCATCATCTCGCTGCTGTTCCTCTTCGGCAAGTTCGCCGGCCGCTAGGCGCCGTCCGAGGCCGGCCACGATGTCGATGGTTGCCCCGATCGCGCTGCTGCTGCACGCCGGCGCGCGCATCAGTCCCGCCAGCTTCACCGTGCATCCGAGCACGGTGATCGGCATCGTCGGTCTGGGCCTGCTGTACGAGCACGGCGCACGTGTGGCCGCGCGCGGGGAACAACATCAGTCGCATCAATCGCCCGCGGCCACCACCCCGCAGCGGCACCACCGGGTCTGCTACTACGCCGGGCTGGCCGCGATGTTCTTCTCGCTCAACGGCTGGCTGCACGACCTCAGCGACGGCTATCTGTTCAGCGCGCACATGGTGCAGCACTTGATGCTCGCCTTCGTCGTCGCGCCGCTCATGATCATGGGAACGACGGGGCCGATGCTGCGCCCATTGCTGCGGCTGCGCGGTGTCGCGGCCGCCGCGCGCTGGGTCACGCGACCGGTTCGAAGCTTCGCGATCTTCAACGTGGTCGTTGCCGGCTGGCACTTGCCGCCGCTCTACAACTACGCCCTGGCGCACCACCCCATACACATCGTCCAGCACCTGATGTTCCTCGCCGCCTCGGTGGTCATGTGGTGGCCGGTGCTGAGTCCGCTCCCCGAGCTGCCGCGACTCAGCTACCCGGGGCAGATGCTGTATCTCTTTCTGATGACTATCCCGATGGCCATCGTCTCGGTGTACATCGCGTACTCCGATTCGCTGCTCTATCCGATGTACGCCGCGGCGCCACGCGTCTGGGGGATCAGCCCGATGGACGATCAAATGATCGGGGGTCTCATCATGTGGATCCCGGGCGGTTTGTACTTCTACGCCATCATCTCGGTCATATTCTTCCGATGGCAGCAGCGAGACGGCGTCGAGACGGCAGCGGGGGCGCAGGTCGACTGGCGGCCGGTATAGAACGACTCCAGAGGGCACCGATCCGAGCCGATGCGGTTCGTGCGGTGTTGGCGAACCCAATTCGGCCGTCAACTACCGGCCTGAGCAGCAAACCGCTTGCCAAGGTGTATGAGCAATCGGACGAGCTCGTACGTAGTCCTCTCGGCCGCCTTGGCTCAGTGTGCCTTCGCAGTGATCGTGTGAATCGTCGATGTACCGCGGGTGAAAAGATGGACCATGCGGATCGTCATCTACGGCGCGCCCCGCCGATGGCGTCAAGATCTCCTTTTGCGCCTGATTCCGGTATCAAGTTTGCCCGTGAGCACCCTGTGATGATCAGATTCAGTACTCGCGCGGCAGGCCTGGTCCTCCGGGTCGGTGGTGCCTGTCTTGCCGCGCTGGTCATGATTGCGCCGCGTTCAGCCGCCGACGTGCCATCGTCGCACGGCGCCGTAGCCGCGCGCCCGGCGTTCGCGGCACACGTGGCCCTGCAGAGCCGCACGCGCGACCCGATCAAGAAGAAGAAGCGATCGAGCCGTATCCGCGCTACGTCGGCGCGCGCGCCGCGCCGCCCGAGCGGCCCCGCGTGGACAGCGCCGCGCGGCGCCGAGGCACTGGCGCAGGCCGTCGGGTCGGCGCTTGCCTCGCACACCCGGCGCGGCGAGTGGGGCGCGATCATCGTCTCGCTCACTCGCGGCGACACGCTCTTCGCACAGAACGCCGACGCGATGATGCAGCCGGCGTCGACGATGAAGATGTACACGAGCGCCGTCGCCCTCGACCGGTTTGGCCCGGACTACACGTTCCGCACGCCCGTGCTGCGCGACGGCCAGGTCGGGCCCGACGGGACGCTGAACGGCAGCCTCTATCTGCGCGGCGTGGGAGACCCTTCGCTCAGCTCGCGCTTCTGGCACGACGAAAGCCCCATGGACGTCCTCGCCAGGCAGATCGCCGCTGCCGGCATCAAGCGCGTGCACGGTGACATGGTGGGCGACGCCACGGCATTCGATGACAAGCTCGTACCCGACGGCTGGAAGTCGAGCTACCTCGGTGCCGCCTACGCGGCGCGCGTCTCTGCGCTGTCGCTGAACGAGAACGTGGTGTGGGTCGTCGTGCAGCCGAACGGAAGGAGCGCCGCGGTGACACTCGAGCCGGCAACGACGACCATTCCGGTCGAGAGCACCGTGCGGCTGGTCGGCGGCTCGGGTGGCTCCATCTCGGCGTCGCGTCGCTCCGATGGCACGATCGCCGTCCGCGGCTCGATCGGCGCGAACTCGATTCCGCGCAAGTATTCGCTCGTCGTCGACAACCCGCCGATGTTCGCCGCGGGCGCGCTTCGAGCGGCGCTCCAGAAGGCCGGTGTCACCGTCGATGGCCAGACACGGCTCGCCGCGACACCGCCCGGCGCCACGGAAGTGGCGGCGGTTGCCTCGCCACCTCTCGCCCAGATCATCGGCGAGATGGACCGCGAGAGCATCAACGTCGTCGCCGAGCTGCTGTTCCGCGCCGCGGCACACGCCGCCACGAATCAGGTCGGCTCGGCGGAAACCGGGCTCGCGAACCTTCGCACGTTCCTGACGAAGAAGGTCGGCGCGCCCGCGAACGTCGTCGACGTGTCCGACGGCAGCGGGCTCTCGACGCTCGACCGCGTGACGCCTCGCTCCATGGTCGAGTTGCTGGGGTTTGCGCACCACGCGGATTGGGGACCGGTGTTCCACGCCGCCCTGCCCGTCGACGGCGAATCGGGTACGCTCAAGCGCCGCGCCAAGGGTACGCCGGCGCGCGGCAACCTGCACGCCAAGACCGGGACGACGAACACCGTCGCCGCGCTCGGCGGCTACGTGACCGCCAAGGACGGCGAGGTACTCGCATTTTCGCTGGTCTACAACGGCACCGATCGCGGAAATGCGAAGGCCGCGATGGATCAAATCGGCGCGACGATGGCCGAGTTCGTCCGCGATTAGCTCGTTTCGACGATGTTGATCCCGCGCTTTTTCAGCTCGCCGATATAAAGCTCGGCGGGGATGCACTCGTCGGGCGTGTGTACGCCGGCTGAGCTGATTTGTCGCCGAACCTGCATCAAGCCCGTGATCGAGAGCGAATAGCCGGTCGTTCGCATCATCGCGCTGATGCCGTGCTTTTCGTCGTAGCGATCGACGAGCTCGAACGTCTTCGTCGCCGGCTCGCCGCTCTTCGTGCCCTTCACGACGACGCGAAGCGCCACCAGATCGTGGCCATGCGGCTTGGTGAGCTTCGGCAGCACGGTCGCGATGAATACGTCGCGCGGGACGACCTTCGTGCCTTTCACGTCGACCGGCTCGAGGTCCAGCAAGCCGAGTGCGCGAATGTCGGACATCAGCGCGGCGTGGCCGGGGTAGCGAAGCGTCTTGTATTCCATCGTCGGAATCCTGCCTTCGTACCGGAACGCCATCGTCGAGAGTCCGCCCGCGGTGTGAAACGCCTCGAGCTCGCCGAGCGGCGCATCGAACTTCACGCCTTCGATCTCGGAGAGCGCCGGGACCTGCGTGCGTTTACAGTCGCGCAGCACCCACGAGAGCGTGGTGTAGTAGTCCAGCGCCCCCTCGAGCGAGTACACGAGCATGTAGTTGAGGGGTGGCTCCGGATGCTGCGGCAGTCCGCCCACGTAAATCTTGACCGAATGGACGTCGTCGAGCTGCGCGATGCCGTGCTCGGCGAGAATGTTGACCATGCCAGGCGCGAGCCCGCAGTCCGGCACGACGCTGATGTTCTTGCGCCGGGCCTCCGAATCGAGCTGCTTCTGTTTGAACACGATCTCGGTGTTGCCGCCCAGATCGCAATAATGCACGCCGGCTTCCACGGCGAGCCTGGCGAGGTCGTAGTTGAAATAGTACGGAATCGCGCTCATCACCGCGTCGCACTCGCGCATCGCGCCGAGCACCGCCGTCCGGTCGCGCACGTCGAGCGGCGTCGGCAGCAGTCGTGGCCCCGAAAACGGCGCCAGATACTCCGGAAGATGGTGGACGTGGATGTCCGCCAATCGGACTTCCGTCACTTCTGTATCCTGCAGGAGGTCGTAGGCGCAAGCCGAGCCTTGCAACCCCGCACCCAGCACGAGCATTCGCATTTCGGTCAATCTCCAGCTAGAAGTTGCACCCGAAAGCTATATCGAGCCGACTCGTCCGCACACCGTCGCGCACGATCCTCGCATGCACGAGATACACATGACATCGCCGACGAATTCCGACGATTGGCATCGGCATATCATCCAGGATCGCGACGCGATCACCCGCGTGCTGGATTCGACGCACCGCGTCGCGGTGCTGGGCATCAAGGTCGAACCGGACCGTCCCGCGCACTTCGTGCCCGAGTACGCGCAGCAGGCGGGATTCGAGATCGTACCGGTGCCCGTGTATTATCCCGACGCGACCGAGATCCTCGGCGAGCGCGTGTATCGCAGAATCGCCGACGTGCCCGGCCCGATCGACATGGTCAACGTGTTTCGCCGCAGCCGCGACGTGCTGCCGCACGTCGAGGACATTCTCGCCAAGATGCCGAAGTCGGTCTGGATGCAGTCGGGCATTCGCAACGACGAAGCCGCCGAGCGACTCGCTCGCGCCGGCATCGACGTGGTCCAGGATCGCTGCTTGATGGTCGAACTGCGGCGCCGCGGGCGCTGAAGTGCGTTATGGCGCGACGAGAATTCGTCCGCGCTTCGCATCGACCGTCCAGCGGCGATCACGAAAGAGACCAGCGAGCACCGGCGAGGCAAGCGACGCCCAACCGCCGCCGCGTGCGACGAGCAGATCGTTCTCGATGCGGAGCGTTTGCAGGACCGTGACGCCCGCCGGCACGGCGGCCGGAACGCCGGTGGGATGCAGCAGCACGCGGTGGTCGCGCGGCTCGAACGTGGGCGCGTACTGCGCGAACGCGTCGATGCCAATCATGGCCGGTGCCTCGATTCCGGAGGCGATCGTCGCCGGCGCATTCGACATCGACAAGCGGCCGATGGCCAACGAGTCGACAGCGACGGGAACTCCGCGCGCCGTTGCGGCTCCCGAGGAAAACCGGCGGAGCTGAGAGGCGACCGCGGTCGTGTCGCTGAGGACGAGCCCACGAACCCGGGCCGTGACCGTGGCGTCGACGGTGCGCCCGTTGACGCGGATCGGGATCGTGCCGATCGCGCCGTCACCGGCCGACGGCCGGTAGTCGACGACGATGATCGAATCGGGCGCGACGATGCGCGACGGGTGCTCGACCAGCCAGCGCGCCCGGGCCACTTCGCCGGCGCTGAGCGTCGTGGACGGGAGCGCGGCCAGTGCGTGATACTCGCCGATCTGCAGGTAGGCCGGCGCGAGCGTCGCCGCGCCGACCGCCGGGTCGAGACCGAAGCGAACCGCTTCCTCGACCAGCGTCGCGCCCACGCGCACGGCGCCGCGCGAGATCAGGTAGCGGCCGAGTGCCCATCGGGCCTCGGGATCGCGTGGCCGGACGCGGACGGCCGCGTAGTACAACGACTCGGCGCGCCCGATCGCGCCGTCGCGAAGCAGCGAGTCGGCGCGGGCGTCCGTTTGTTGCGCATGGAGCGCGGCGCGAGCCACGAGCAGCAGCGCGGCCGTGACGATGACCCCGGCGCGTGCGCTCACTGCCGCACCACGCGAAGGCGCGCCAACAAATCGACGTCCGGATCGAGCACCACGTCGCGCGGGACCGAGGGGACCGCCACGCGAAGCTGGCCGGCGGCGGCGGGCGTGCCCGATAGCGACACGGTCGCGCGGTGCACGTCCCCTGCCGAGTCGATGACCGCCACCGTGAGCGGGACGCGGAACGCGCCGAATCGATCGCCCTGCGTCACGGTGATCGCCACCTCGCGCGAGGTCGAGTCGTAGTGCCATGTGGCGGTGAGCTCGGGGTAGCCGGGGCGTCGCAGCCACTGGTCGAAGAACCAGCCGAGCCGCTGGCCAGAGGTGCCCTCGATTGCGCTCCGAAGATCGGAGCTGACCGCGGTGGAGTGTCGGTGCTGGGCATAATACGAGCGCAGCCCACGGAAGAACGCGCTGTCGCCGACCTGCAGGCGGAGCATGTGCAGCACGAACGCGCCCTTTTCGTAGCTGTTGCGGTTGAGCAGCGCGAGGAGATCGGTCTCGATGGTGTCGATGACGGGGCGCTTCGTCACGGCATCCGTATCGTCGAGCACCGTGCCGCGAATCGCGCCCATTCTGGCGTGGAAGGCGCCGTCGCCGCGCGACGCACGATCCCAGAGCGCGGCGAAGTACGTGGCGAATCCCTCGGACAACCACAGGTGCGGCCACTCCCGCTCGGTCACCGCGTCCCCGAACCACTGATGCGCGGTCTCGTGTGCGATGACCTCGTCACCCATCCTGCCGGTGCGGAACGGCTGGTCGGCGTAGTAGATCTCGCTCGCGTTCTCCATTCCGCCAAAGCGCGTCGAGGACTGGACGTGCGCGAGCTTCTCGTACGGAAATGGCCCGATCAGGCGCGAGAAGAACTGCACGATTTCGCCGGCGCGCGCGAATGGGCCAGGCAAAAAATTACGCTGCTCCGGCGCCACATAAACGGACTGCGGAACACACTCCTGCAATTCCGCGAGGCCGCAATCCGTGTTGCCCAGATCGTAAATCGTGAGCGGCGCCACGCCGATTACCATGAGATACACGGGAATACGCTGCGATTCACGCCAGGTCCACTCCGTGGCGGCTTCGCCGGCACGCGTCACGGCGCGCTTCGAGACCAGTTTGCCGTTTGCGATCACCGTCTGTGAGGACGGCGCAGTGACCCGCCACGTCACGGTCGCCTTGTCGCTCGGGTGGTCGATGCTCGGGATCCAGTGCCGCGCACGATTCGGCCAGTTGTCACCGAAGTACGTCCAGCGGCCGGCGCTGTCGCGGTGCACGATCAACCCATCACGCAGAACGCCGCCATACTCGACCGCGACCGTGAAGTGGGCGAAGCCGCCAGTCGTAGCGGGCAGCGGAACGTCGAGCCCTTGCGGCGTCTGCACGAATCGCACGACCTGACCGTTCACCTTCACGTCGGAGACCGAGAGGTCGAGCAGGTCGAGCCTGAGTGTGTCGCTTGGCTCGCGCCGGGTCACGGTGAGGGTGGCGCTGGCATGAACCACCGCGCCGCTGTCCGGCACGTCGATCGCGATCGCGTAGTCTTGAACGTCGAACGCGGGACGATACGGCCGGATGCCCTGCGCCCGCGCTGGCATGGCACGCGCGGCCGCGATCGCCGCCGCGGCCATACAGAGATACCAGGCGGACCGCGTCACACCTTCACCTGATTGCGACCAGCCGCTTTCGCCCGATACAGCGCTTCGTCGGCGCGGGCGATGAGATCTTCGGTCGATGCCACACCCGCCGACGGGAAGGTCGCGATCCCGATGCTCACCGTGAGTCGGACGATCCGCCCCGCCCCGATGTCGAACGATTGCGTCGAGATTCGCTCGCGCAACCGCTCGGCGAAGGTGACTGCGCCGTCGGATGACGTTTCCGGCAGAATGGCGATGAATTCCTCGCCGCCGTACCGCGCCACGATGTCGACCTTGCGCACGGCATCCTCGAGCAGCGCGCCGAGTTGTCGGAGCACGCTGTCGCCGGCAAGGTGCCCCGCCGTGTCGTTGATTTGCTTGAAGTGATCGATGTCGAACAGCAAAAGCGCGAGCGACGAGTCGTACCGGCGCGCCCGGTCGACCTCCGACGTCAGCCGGTCGATCAACGCTCGGCGATTGAGGACGCGCGTGAGCGGATCGGTCGTCGCCAGCGCCTCGAGCCGCCGGTTGTCGGCGCGCGTGGTCTCGAGCGCCTGCGCGCGACGGATCACGGCGACCGCGGCGCGGATGACGACTTCGGCGAACGAGACATCGTCGGAGCCGAGACTCCGCTCGTCGCGCTTGGTGCGCAGGTACAGGACGCCCGATCGCCAGCGGTCGATCGAGAACGGAATCACGGCGACGGACCGCACGTCGACCTGCTGGCCGAAATCGGCGGGGCGCTCGACCTCGTCGAACAGCGGATGCGTGTGCACGTCGGCCACGAGCACCGGGCGTCCGGACTCGAGCGCGCCACGAATCTCGGGGTGCCGATCGAGCCGGATCTCCAGCTCGCGCATGCCGTGTTCATCGTGCACCGCCGCCACGGTCCCGACGCTGTCGCCCGCCCGCGCGAGGATGATCGAGCAGTGCGACAGCTCGAGCGCCCACGCCATGCGCCGCACGAGGATACGGTAGATCTCGTTCGCGGAGAGCTCCCCCGTGACCTCGTGCAGAATGTCGACGAGGCGCCGGTTGCTGACCGCGTCCTCTCGCGCGCGCTCCAGCTCGGCCGCCGTCTCCTTGAGAGCCGATCGCGCGATCCGGAGCTGCTCGCTCGCGCGGATCTGTGTCCGCACGCGCGCCAGCAGCTCCGGCACGCGAAACGGCTTCGTCACACTATCGTCGGCGCCCCACGGCAGCGCGGCGTCGCCGTTGCTGTACGCGTTGGACGGAATCGTGACCACGACACGAACGTCGTGCCACCGCTGGTCCTGGCGCAGCTCATCGAGAATGTCGCCGTCGCGATGTGCGACGTCGCTGTCGAGCAGGATCAGATCCGGCGTGGCGTGGGAAATCGACGACAGGAGCTCGTCGCGGTCGGCGACGGAGTCCACGGCGTAACCGCGCTCGCGGAGGAGCCAGGCGAGCGCCGCGGCCGTGACGGGGTCCCGTTCCGCGACGATGATCCGGCCGGCATCAGCCGAGGAGCTCACGCAGACCGCTCCACTCGATGTTCCCGCCGCTCAATACGGCAACGGTGGGGCCGCGCGGCCGCACGCGTCCTTCGAGCAACGCGGCAACGGTGATTGCGCCGCTCGGCTCCACGACGAGCTTCATGCGGTCGAGCAGGAGTCGCATCGCGCCGCGCAACGCGGCGTCGTCGACCGTGACGACGTCGTCCAGAAAGCGCTCGTGATGCGCGAACGTGAGGTGTCCGATCTCCACCGCCATCAAACCGTCGGCGATGCTGGTCGTGCCCTCGAGCCGTACCGGCCGACCGGCCTCACGGGCCCGCGTCAACTTGGGCGCGCCCGTAGGCTCGACTCCGATCACACGCGCGTTCGGTAGCGAAAGCTTGACGGCGGCCGCGACGCCGGCGCTGAAGCCGCCGCCGCCAACGGGCACCAGCACCGTGTCGACGTTCGGCAGATCGGCCGCGATCTCGAGGCCGACGGTGCCTTGTCCGGCGATGATCACCGGGTGGTCGTACGGCGGCACCAGGGTCATGCCGCTCTCGCGCACCAGTTCTTCGGCGCGCCGCATGCGGTCGGCGGTCGTCGTGCCGGCGAGGACGATCTGCGCGCCCAGTCGCTCGGCGCCGGCGCGCTTTGCCGGCGTGACGGTGGTCGGCATCACGACCGTGGCCGGGACACCGAACAGCTTTGCGGCCAGGGCCACCGCCTGGGCGTGGTTCCCGGACGATGGGGCGATCACGCCCCGCCGCCGCACGTCCGGATCCATGTGCGAGAGGAAGTTGTACGCACCACGGAACTTGAAGGCGCCGCCACGCTGCAGCGTCTCGGGTTTGATCCACACCGGTCCGCCGCTCCGCTCAGTGACGGCATCGGCCGGCAGCAGCGGCGTACGCACGGCAACCGGCGCGATGGCCTGCGCGGCCTCCTCCAGATCGCGAAGGGTCACGAGCGCGCGAGCGATCGTCGTTGCGGGTGCCGTCATGGTCGCAAGATCGGAGCAGCGAAAGGCGGGGCTGTGAGGAGGAGCGCCATCGCCGCGAGCAATTAAAGAATCCTCTAAAACACTAACCTACAGTCCGTCGCGTCGGGCGGAAAGACAGTGGGCGCGGACGCAACAGTGTTGCATCCGCGCCCAGGATCATTCTGCCTATTCTTCGTCGGCTTCCGGACCGACGCCCGCCGGCTCGGCACCTTCGTCGCCGGCCTCGGTGTCGTCCTCGGGAACGACGCGCGCGACATCGGTGACGAGGTCGTGGGGCTCGAGGTTCACGAGCTTCACACCCTGCGTATTGCGGCCCGCCACTCTGATGCCCTTGACGGGCATCCGGATCGCGATGCCCTGCTTGGTGATCAGCATCAGCTCATCGTCGGGAAGCACCTCTTTGATCGATACCGCATCCCCGGTCTTGTCGGTGCGATGCACGGTGATGATGCCCTTCCCGCCACGCCTCTGGACGCGGTACTCGTCGATCGGAGAGCATTTGCCCATGCCTTTCTCCGTGACGACGAGCAGGTTCGCCTCGCGCTTGATCACGACCATGCCGATCACCTCATCGCGCGGGCCGAGCTCGATGCCTTTCACGCCGGTGGTGTCGCGGCCCATCTCGCGCACGTCCTGCTCGTGGAACCGGATCGACAGACCGTGGCGCGTCGCGAGGACGATGTCGTTCGTCCCGCTCGTCACCTGCACGTCCATCAGCTCGTCGGTGTCCTCGATCTTGATCGCCTTGATGCCCGTGGCGCGCGGATTGGAGTACTGCGACAGCGCCGTCTTCTTCACGGTGCCCTGCTTGGTCGCGAAGAGCAGGAACTGATCCTCCGGGAACTCGCGCACGGTGACGAACGCCGAGACCTTGGTGTCGGGGGACACGTTGATCATGTTGACGATCGGTTTGCCCTTCGCCGCGCGGCCGGCTTGCGGAATCTCGTGCACCTTGAGCCAGAAGCAACGGCCGTCGTCGGTGAACACGAGCACGTAGTCGTGCGTCGACGCGATGAACAGGTGCTCGATGAAGTCCTCTTCCTTGAGCGTCGCGCCGTTGTTGCCGCGGCCACCGCGGCGCTGGCGCTTGTACGTCGAGACCGAGGTGCGCTTGATGTAGCCCGAGTGCGAGATCGTGACGACCATCTCCTCTTCGGCGATGAGGTCCTCGATCGTGAACTCGCCCTCGTCGCTCGTGATCTCGGTGCGCCGCTCGTCGCCGTACTTCCTGGCAATCTCGGTCAGCTCGTCCTTGAGCACCTTCATCCGCATGTCCTTCGACTCGAGGAGCGCGCGCAGCTCCTTGACCAGCGCGCGCACTTCCTTCAGCTCTTCCTCGAGCTTGTCGATCTCGAGGCCGGTCAGCTTGGCGAGACGCATCGCGAGGATCGCCTCCGCCTGCCGCTCCGACAGCTTGAATCGCCGCTGCAATTGCGCGTTCGCGGCCGGCACGTCGGCCGCGGCGCGAATGACCTTGATCACCGCGTCGATGTTGTCGACGGCGATCTTGAGCCCTTCGAGGATGTGCTCGCGCTCGAGCGCCTTGTCGAGGTCGAACTGCGTGCGGCGGACGATGACTTCGTGGCGGTGCTTGATGTAGTGCTCCAGCACCTCCTTGAGCGGCATGACCTTGGGCACCAGGCTGCCCGTCTTTGCATCGGGCACCAAGGCGAGCATGATCACGCCGAACGTCGACTGCAGCGCCGTGTGCTTGTAGAGTTGGTTCAGCACGACACGCGGGATCGCATCGCGCTTCAACTCGATCACGAGGCGCACGCCGTCGCGATCGGATTCGTTCCGCAGATCGGAGATGCCCTCGAGCTTCTTCGCGTTCACCAGCGCGGCGATGTCCTTCTCGACGCTCGCCGGGTTCACCTGATACGGGAACTCGGTGACGACGATCTGCGACTTATTCGAGGACTCCTTTTCCTCGATCACCGCGCGCGCGCGCATCACGATGCGGCCGCGGCCGGTCTCCTGATAATCCTTGATGCCCTGCCGGCCGTAGATGTAGGCGCCGGTCGGAAAATCGGGACCCTTGATCAGCTTGCGCACGTCGCCCGACGTCGCGTCCGGATTGTCGATCAGATGGACGATCGCGTTGATGACTTCACGCACGTTGTGCGGCGGGATGTTCGTCGCCATGCCCACCGCGATGCCCGACGAGCCGTTCACGACGAGGTTCGGAATGCCCGACGGCAGCACCGACGGCTCGGTATCGTGATCGTCGAAGTTGGGGACGAAGTCGACGGTGTTCTTGTCGATGTCCGCCACCATCTCCATGGCGATGGCCATGAGCCGCGCTTCGGTGTAGCGGTACGCGGCCGGCGGATCGCCGTCCACCGAGCCGAAGTTTCCCTGCCCGTCGATCAGCGGATAGCGCAGCGAGAAGTCCTGCACCATGCGCACGAGCGCGTCGTACACCGATGAGTCGCCGTGCGGGTGATACTTGCCGAGCACGTCGCCGACCACCGTCGCCGCCTTCTTGTACGGCCGTCCCGGCACGAGCCCGTTCTCGTACATCGAGTAGAGCACGCGCCGGTGCACCGGCTTGAGACCGTCGCGCACGTCGGGCAGTGCGCGCGACACGATCACGCTCATCGAATAGTTGATGAACGATTCTTTGATCTCGTCGTCGATCAGGCGCGGCAGGATCCGTTCACGGTTGTTCGGAGCAGTCATATGTGCAGGCGAGTGACAGTCGGCGATTGGCCGAGAACGCGGAAAGACACACGCGTCCACGGGGCCAACGGCGGGGTTGTGGCGGACTCTGAAATCTACCCGGAAACAAGGCCGAGTGCAACGCCGGCGTCGCAATCTAAGTCGTTTATCATCAACGACTTATCCTATCACATTTCTGCGCGGACTCAGCGTGTTGTGGACGACCCGAAACGCCCCGGAGAAGCGCCGTTCACTTCCCCTGCGGCGGCGGCTGATCGGCCAGTCTCGCGGGTGTGTGGCGACGCTCGAATTCGGCTTCTTCGGCCTCGAGCTCGGCCTCTTCCTGCGCCTCGGCTTCCTGCTCGCGGGCCAGCGCCTCGGCGCGCTCGCGGCGGTAGCGATCGTACCACTCGCGCGTGACCTCGCCCGCCAGCTCGCGATTGCCGAGCCCGAACGAAAGGGCGAGCGCAAGCGCGATCGCGCCAAAGAGAATGGCGAACGCGGTCGTCACGATGTCGGTCGCGATGCCAAGCTCCTGCAGCGCCATGAAGATGGCGAGCAGGATCACGCCGCCGCGGCCCAGCCGGGCCAAGGCGCGGCCGCCGTGCACGGCACCGGCGGACGCGCCGATCAGCCCACCGACGAACCCGCCCAGCACGATTCCGACGAGAATGATCACGATGGCCGCGATCACGCTGGGGATGTAGCCCACCAGCGTCGACACCACGTTCGCCAGTGAGTCGAGCCCGAGCGCGTTCGCGGCGAGGAGAATCACCGTGAACATCACCAGCCAGAACACCAGGTTGGCCAGCACGCGCGTCGGATTCACGTGCGTGCCCGAGCGCTCGACGGCGCGGATCACTCCGCCGCGCGCGAGCAAATGGTTGAGCCGGATCCGGCGCAGGCCGCGATCGGTCAGCTTCTCCAGCACCTTGGCCAGCAGATAACCGGCGAACAGGATCACCAGCGCGCCGATCAATGCCGGCAACGTTTCGCCGAACACGCGGGCGAAGCTATCCTGAAGGCGGCGGCTGAAGTCGGTCGTGTCTTGTTGCATCGATGACGGAATCTATCTTCAGCGGGCCGTGCCGTCACGACGGGCGACCCGGATTCTGGAAAGACGGTCCCGCTACGATCCGCGCAAGCGGTGGAGGTGCTCGTGGGGCGATTCCGCTCTTTGTTGCTCAGCGCGGCGCTGCTCGCTGCCGCGAGACTGCCACTCGAAGCGCAGGTGCCCGACAGCGTCCGAGCCGCCATTCACCGGATCTTCGGCACCGCGGAGTTCGCGGCGGAACGGTTCGGGCCCGCCACGTTCATCGAGGGAGGCCGCGCGTACACGACGGTGGAACCCTCGCCGACGGTGCGCGGCGGTCTCGATATCGTCCGGTACCAGACGGCCACCGGCGCGCGGAGCATTCTCGTGCCTGCGCAGGCGATGATTCCCGCCGGACAATCGGCGCCGCTCGACTTCGATGACTACAGCTGGTCAGCCGACGGCGCCAAGCTCCTGCTGTTCACGAACACGCAGCGTGTGTGGCGCCAGAACACGCGTGGGGACTATTGGGTCCTCACTCTGGCAACGCGCAAGCTGCAGAAGATCGGCGGGTCCGCGCCGGCATCGTCGCTGATGTACGCCAAGTTCTCGCCCGACGGCGGCCGCGTGGCCTACGTGAGCCGCGGCGATCTCTACGTGCAGAGGCTCGCCGACGGCACCATTACCCGACTTACCACGGGTGCGACGGCGACCCTTGTGAACGGCATGACCGACTGGGTCTACGAGGAAGAGTTCGATCTTCGCGACGGATTCCGGTGGAGTCCCGACGGGACGAAGATCGCGTATTGGCAGTTCGACATGTCCGGTGTGGGCACCTTCGATCTGGTGAACTACACCGACTCGCTGTACCCGATCATCACGCCGATTCAGTACCCCAAGGCCGGGACGACGAATTCCGCGGTGCGCGTCGGCATCATCTCCGCCGCGGGCGGCACCACCAAGTGGCTGTCGATTCCCGGTGACCCGCGGAACAACTATCTGCCGTGGATGGAGTGGGCGGGACCACGCGAAGTGTTGCTCCAACACATGAACCGCTTGCAGAACACGAACACCGTGATCCTGGCTGATGCCGTGACCGGCGCGCTTCGCACGGCATTCGTGGACCGCGACAGTGCGTGGGTGGATCTGGTCGAGGAAATTCCGTGGATCGATGCCGGCAAGCGATTCCTCTTCACGAGTGAGCGCGACGGCTGGCGCCACGTCTATTCGATTGCGCGCGACGGACACGACGTCAAGCCGGTGACGAACGGTGCGTTCGACGTCGTCAGCGTGGCCGGTGTGGACGACAAGGGCGGCTGGCTCTACTACATCGCGTCTCCCGACAACGCGACGCAGCGATATCTCTATCGCACGCAGCTGGACGGGAGCGGCACCCCGGCACGACTCACGCCCGTTACGGAACCGGGGACACACCGGTACACGCTGTCGCCGGACGCTCAATGGGCGTTTCACACGTACTCCGCGTTCGACGTGCCGCCGGTCACCGACCTTGTGGGGCTCCCGTCGCACGAGCGGGTTCGGATGCTGGCCGACAACGCGCAGCTCGCGCAGCGCGTTCGGCCGTTCCTCAATCCGCCGGTCGAGTACTTCAGGGTCCCGGTGAGCGGTGGCGTTAGCGTGGACGGCTGGATGATCAAGCCGCAGGCGCTCGATTCCACCAAGAGCTATCCGGTGCTGGTGTACGTGTACGGCGAGCCGGCGGGCCAAACGACGACCGATCAGTGGATGGGTGCTTCGGCGTTGTGGTATCGCACCCTCGCCAACCAGGGCTACGTCGTCGCGAGCTTCGACAACTCGGGAACGCCCGCGCCGCGCGGGCGCGCATGGCGCAAGATCGTCTATCGCGCCGTCGGCGTGCTGTCGAGCCGTCAGCAGGCCGACGCGGTCCGCGCACTTTCACGCGCACGACACTTCGTCGATTCCACGCGGGTGGCGATCTGGGGGTGGAGCGGTGGTGGCTCGAGCACGCTGCAGGCGATGTTCCGGTATCCCGACGTCTACGACGTGGGCATGTCGGTCGCGCCGGTGCCCGACCAGCGCCTCTACGATACGATCTACCAGGAACGCTACATGGGGCTGCCGCAGCAAAACGCCGAGGACTATCGCGAGGCATCGCCGATCTCGCACGCCGAGGGCCTGCGCGGCAGCCTGCTGCTCGTGCATGGATCCGGCGACGACAACGTCCACTTTCAGGGCTCGCAGCGACTCATCAACCGATTCGTGCAGCTCGGGAAGCAGTTCGACTTCATCGAGTACCCCAACCGATCGCACTGTATCTGTGAAGGCTCGGGGACGACGGAACATGTTTATCAAACACTCACGCGCTACCTGCTGACGCACTTGTCGGCGGGAGGGCGGTGACATACTGGCCCACGGCTATGGTGCAACCCATTCGGCCGTTCTCGTTCGAGACGTCGTTCGACGGGCGCGACAGCTTTCCATCTCTGAGGCGCTCGGCCAAACCCAAATTCGGGGTTGGCGAGGATCAGCTCTTCGTCGGCTTCGCGTTCCTTGGCGCCCTGTGCCTGCTGTGGAAGTACACGATTGCGCTCGGCGCCGGCGTCCTCGCCATGACGACGTTCGCCTGGGCGCTACGCGAGCGCGGTCGCAAATGGAGAGCGGCCTATCGGGAAGTCGTCGAGCCGCCCGGCATCATCCGAGTCGGCGCGAACGAGAACGGCTACTGGATTCGCGGCGACGGCTTCTTCGCGGAAAACCGGTGGGACGGCGTGCTCAACGCCCTCGAGGCCGACGGCTACCTGATCGTTCAGGCGCGACGAATGCCGCGCGTCCAATTTCCGATCGGAGAACTGCAGGCGGCCGGCGTGTACGACCAGCTCCGCGAGATCGTCGACGCGCGAACCGCATCGTACAAGGAAACTCTCGCGCGGCTCAGACAGGAATCCGGCGGCTAGCCCGCGCCGCGCGTCGGCGATGCTCGCTCAGTTCCGCGTGCCGCGCTTGACGTCGAAGATCACGCTTCGTTTGCACGCGGGACAAATCAGCCATTCTCGCCGGCGCGCGTAGCCCAGGCCGAACGATCCGCCGCCGATGCTGCGGGCCGTCATCGCGGTACCGTCGCGCGGACACGACACGGACTCGCCTCGCGCGTAAGCCTCACGGATCGCGCGTTCCTCGGCTGGCTCATAGCGCGCCTGTTCGTCAGACATCGTCGACCGTGATCACCACTTTCCCGAACTGCTGCCCGCTCGCCAGGCGCTCGAACGCGGCCCGCCCGTCGGCGAGCGGGTAGACGCTGTCGATCGGCGGGAGCAGCCGGCCGGCGCGCAGCTCCGCGACGACTGCATCGAACTCGGCATCGTTGCCCATCGTCGATCCGAGGATCGACCACTGGTTCCAGAACAGTCGACGGACGTCAGTCTCGACGAGCGGACCGCTCGTCGCGCCGCAGGTCACGAGCCGGCCACGACGGCCCAGCGCGAGCAGCGAGCTCGCCCACGTCGCCTGGCCAACGTTGTCGATGACCACGGTGACGCCGCGCTTGGCAGTGCGCTCGCGGATCGCCTTGCCGACATCGACGCGAGTGCGATTGAGCAACTCATCGGCGCCGAGACCGGCCGCGCGCTCGAGCTTGTCGTCGCTGCTCGACACCGCCCACACGCGGGCGCCGATCTGCTTGCAGATTTGCAGCGCCGCCAGTGCCACGCCGCCGCCGATTCCCCAGATCAACACATCGTCGCTCGGCCGGACGCGGGCGCGGGTGACGACCATGCGCCACGCGGTGAGCGTGGCCAGTGTGAAGGCGGCCGCTTTGGCGATCGGAATCGTGGAAGGGACCTTTCGCACATTCACCGCGGGTACGACGATGTATTCGGCGAGCGTACCAGGCAGATGCTCGCCGAGAATGCCGAACCTGGGGCACAGCGGCTGCTCGCCGTCGCGGCAGTACTCGCACGTCCGGTCGCTCAAGCCAGGATTGACGACCACGAAATCGCCCGCCGCCAGTCCGACGACTTCGTTACCGACGAAATCGACGATGGCGCATGCATCCGATCCCAGCGGCCACGGGCCAGTGAGCGTGACGCCGGGCAGGCCGCGTACGACGAACAGATCCAGGTGGTTGAGCGCCGCGGCCCGCACACGCAGCCGCACGTCGCCGGCTCGTTTCACCTCGGGGACCGGCAGGTCGTCACGCACCTCGATGCGATCGAGCTCGCCGTGACTGGATATCGTGAGTGCGCGCACAGAGGGGGTTATATTCAGGCCGCAGGAGAAGTTAACGACTTGGGTTTGCCGAATGACCGATATCAAAGTTCCACCGCTCGGTGAGTCGATCGTCGAAGCGACCGTGTCGCGGTGGCTGAAGAAGGAAGGCGACGCGATTGCACCGGGCGATACGCTCGTCGAGCTCGAGACCGACAAGATCACGGTCGAGGTGCCGGCGATGACGCCCGGCGTGCTCACCAAGCGCGCGCACGCCGAAGGCGACACCGTCAAGGTCGACGACCTGCTCGCGGTGATCGACGAGCGCGCGAACGCGCCCGCGGCCTCGGCCGCTCCAACCTCGGCACCCACGGCACAGCCGCGCACGGCGGCTCCAGCGTCGGCGGCACCGGCCGCTGCCCCGCAGCCCGTGGCGCCGAAGGCCACGACCCCGGCGCCGCCCGCGGAAGTTCGTGCATCGCCGGCCGCGCAACGCGTCGCCGCCGAGCAGCGCGTCGATTTGTCGAGTGTGCAAGGCACTGGTCGCGGCGGCGTGATCAGCAAACCGGATGTCATCGAGCGCGCGGCCGCGGCGCCGAGTACGCCGAGTACGCCGGGTACGCCGAATGCGCCAGGTGGCGACGGCCGCCAGGCATCGGTGGAAGCGCCTCGGCCGCCTGAAGCGCCGGCACGCGTGCCGGCGCCGGCTCCGGTTGGCGGGCAGCCGCAGCGCGAGACGCGCGAGAAGATGACGACGCGCCGACGCCGGATCGCCGAGCATCTGCTCGAGTCACAGCACGCGACCGCGCACCTCACCACGTTCAACGAGATCGACATGTCGGCCGTGAGCGCGCTGCGCGAGCGGCTCAAGGAGCGAATCGAGAAGGAGCACGGCGTGAAGCTCTCGTTCATGCCCTTCTTCGTGAAAGCAGCCTGTCTCGCGCTCAAGTCGTTCCCCACGGCGAACGCGCAGATCGAGGGCGACTCGATCATCTATAAGCATTACGTGAACATGGGGATCGCCGTCGCGTCGGACGCCGGACTCGTCGTGCCGAACATCAAGGATGCCGATCGCAAAGGCATGCTCGATGTCGCGCGCGACATCGTGGCGCTGGCCAAGAAAGCGCGCGACGGCAAACTGACGATGGATGATCTCACCGGTGGCACCTTCACGATCACCAACGGCGGCGTGTTCGGTTCCTTGATCTCTACGCCGATCATCAATTATCCACAGGTCGGGATCCTCGGCCTGCACAAGACGCAGGACCGTCCCGTCGCCGTGAACGGGAAGGTCGAGATTCGACCGATGATGTATGTCGCGCTCTCGTACGACCATCGCATCATCGACGGCCAGCAGGCGGTGCTCTTTCTCGTGCGCATGAAGGAGTTGATGGAAGATCCGGCATCGATGCTGATCGACTGACGCGGCGGGGCTGCGATCGGCTCGGCCAGCCCGCTCACCCTCGCGATCAATTATGAATTCTTCCGCATCGACCTCCGCACCCGCGACGCCCGATGTCGTCGTGATCGGCGGCGGTCCGGGCGGTTACGTGGCCGCCATTCGCGCCGCGCAGCTCGGGCTCTCCACCGTCTGCGTCGAGATGGACAAGACGCTCGGGGGCACGTGCGTGAACGTGGGCTGCATTCCGTCCAAGGCGCTCCTGTCGTCCTCGGAGCACTTCGAGTTCGCGAAGCACGCCGCCGCGTCACACGGCATCGGTATCGGACAGCTGAGCCTCGATCTGACGACGATGCTCAAGCGCAAGGACGACGTGGTGGCGCAGAATACGAGAGGCATCGAGTTCCTTTTCCGGAAGCACAGGATTACCTGGGCGAAAGGCTTCGGGACGCTGAGGCCGGGCAACGTCGTCGAGGTGACGGCGGGCGGCGCGGCAGGCGCGGGGGCCCCCCCCGCTGAAAAAATCGCCACGTATCGGCCAAAGAACGTCATCATCGCCACCGGGTCCGTACCGATTCAGCTCCCGTTCCTCCAGTTCGACGAACGCCGAGTGCTGTCCAACGTTGGTGCGCTCACGATCCCGCAAGTCCCTAAGCACCTTATCGTCATCGGCGGCGGCATCATCGGTCTCGAGCTCGGATCCGTCTGGAACCGACTCGGCGCCAAGGTCACGGTGATCGAGCTGCTGCCGGCGATCTTGCCGGGCATGGACGACGACGTGGTGCGGGAGGCCGATCGTGTACTGCGCAAGCAGGGGCTCGAGATTCGTGCTGGCACCCGCGTGACAAATGGCGGTGTCACCGACACTGGCGTATTCGTGGAAGTGGAGAAGGACGGCGCGACGGAACGAATCGAAGGCGACCACGTGCTCGTCTGCGTCGGGCGCAGACCGACGACCACCGGCATCGACATCCAGCAACTGGGGCTGAATGTGGGCAAGCGAGGCGAGATACTCGTCGACGACCAGATGCGGACGAACCTGCCGAACGTGTACGCGATCGGCGACTGCGTCCCCGGTCCGATGCTGGCTCACAAGGCCGAGGACGAAGGCGTTGTCGCGGCGGAGGTCATTGCGGGAAAGCCGTCCCACATGCATTACAAATCCATTCCCGGCGTCGTGTACACGTGGCCCGAGATCGCCGCAGTCGGACTCACCGAGCGTCAGGTGAAAGAGAGCGGGCGCGAGTATCGGACCGGGAAGTTTCCGTTTTCGGCGAATGGGCGCGCGCGCTCGATGGGCGATGCGATTGGATTCGTGAAAATGGTGGCGGACGCGAAGACTGACGAGCTGCTGGGGGTGCACATGATCGGTCCGAACGTGTCGGAGCTCATCGCCGAGGTCGTGCTCGCGTTCGAGTATCGTGGCTCGTCGGAGGACATCGGTGTGACGGTGCATGCGCATCCGACGCTGTCGGAGGTCACCAAGGAAGCCGCACTCGCCACCCTTGGCCGCTCGTTGCACATCTGACGTGTCAGGCTACTTCGACGAAGAGCCGCGGCCACCACAGCCGGAAGACGCGCAAGCCACGCGCGTCCTGCTGATGGGGGCGCTCGGCGTCACGCCGTACATCGATCGGGCGCTCGAGGTCCTCGACCTGGCCGAGCGGGGGCCCGATCCCGAGCATCGTGCGCTGGTGATCGCGCGCGACGGCACCGTCGCCGGACTGGTGTTGTTCGGCACGATCGCCGGCTCGATCGGCGGCGCGCGTCTCCACACCGCGGCGCTCGCCCCGGGCGTCGAAGCCGATGACGTAGGCGAACGTCTGATGCGCGCCGCCGTCACCGCTCTCCGCGCCGAGGGCGCGCGCTTCATCAGCGCCGACGTGCCTGACGACCCGGCAATCGGTAGCATCGTGTCGCTGCTCCGCGACAGCGGCTTCGAGGAAGAAGCGCGCGTGCCGGATTTCTATCGTGAAGGCGTGGCGCTGACGTTCCTGCGGTTGACACTCTGAGGGGGAAGAGGGAAGGGGGAAGAGGGAAGGGTCCCCCTTCCCCCTTCCCCCTTCCCTCTTCCCCCCTAAGGTCTTGTGGCCCCCGCCTGCACGGGCGTGCCCTTTAGATATTTGTCATACCACGCCACGTACCGCGTCAGTCGGTCGTAGTTGAAGCTGGGCAGCGACAAGCCGTGGTGCTGGTTGGGATACACGATCAGTTCCGTTGGTACGTTCAGGCTCCGAAGGGCCTGGTACATCTGCTCGCCGCCGATCACCGGTACGTTGAAGTCTTTGTCGCCGCCCATGTACAGCGTGGGCGTCGTGATGCGGTCGGCGTGGAAGAACGGGTACGAGAGCTTGATCCACAGGTCCTGGGATTTCCACGGCGGCCCGAGCTCGTTGTCGTACTGGTAGATGTACTGGTCCGCACCGTACATCGAGAGTTGCAGTGCGCTGCCGGCACCGGCGATCGCCGCTTTGAACCGATTCGTGGTCGCGATCGTGTAGTCGGTGAGAATGCCGCCGTAGCTCCAGCCACCGATGCCGAGTCGATCCGGATCGGCAATACCAGCCGACACCACATAATCCACGCCCGCCAGCAGATCGACGACTTCCTTGTTGCCCCAATCAGCGAAGATCGCTTGCTGGTATTTCTCGCCTCGGCCGTTGCTGCCGCGATAGTTCACGTTGAGGACCGCATACCCGTTCGCCGCGAACAGCTCGCGCTCCAGGCTGAACGAGTGCTGGTCCTGCCCATTCGGACCGCCGTGAATGCGCAGCAGGAGCGGATACTTCGTCCCGGCCACGAATCCGACGGGCTTCTCCAGGAGCCCGTGCACTTCGTTGCCGTCCTTCGCCGTGAAGCTCACGTCTTCGGTGGTGCCGAGCTGCACCTCCGAAAGCCAGGCGTCGTTCTGGTGTGAGAGGCGTCGCAGCGATCCATTCTCGAGCGCGAACACCTCGGACGGCTCGGTCGCCGTGGAACTGAGCACGGCCATCTTGCCGTCTTTGGTCATCGACAGCCCTCCGATCACGAGGCGGCCGTCGATCAGCTTCCGCACGGCACCGCCCGTCGCGGGAATCTCGCCGACGTAACGAGCCCGGTCGTCGGTGTACAGAAACACGATCGACTTACCGTCGGCGGTGAATCGCGGCGACGAGACGGGACGATCGAGTGCTTCGGTGAGCACTCGCGGACTCCCGCCGGCCGCGGGGATGATCGCAAGGCGCTCTTCGTTGTAGGCGCTGTACCTGGGCGCGCTCCCGCGCAGGTACGCGATGGTCGAGCCGTCAGGGCTGAACGCACACGGACAGCCATCCGGGCCGTCGAACGTCGTGAGTTGCCGGGGGGCCGCACCGGTCCGCGCTTCCATCACGAATACATCGGAGTTGTTCGCGCGATCGGGATCGCCTTGAACGCGCTCGCTCTCGAACACGATCCACTTTCCGTCCGGCGACCAGGCGGGATTGGTCTCGTCGTAACGCCCCGGCGTCAGCAAATCGGCCTTTCGAGTCTCGAGGTCGAACACGTACAGGTGGGTGTGCGTCGTGTCGAGATATCCGCCGGCGTCGCTCTTGAAGTGGTAGCGATCGAGAACGATCGGTTTCGGCTTCTTGCTCGCGCTGTCGTTGTCCGCCGGTGCGTCGCTCATCGCGAGCACGAGTCGCTTGCTGTCCGGCGACCACGCGTATTCACGGATCCCGGTCTTGAGCTCCGTGACACGCCGGGCTTCCCCGCCACGACGGTCCAGGAGCCACAGCTGCGAGCCCTTGCCGCCCTGACGCGACGACAGAAACGACAGGTACCGTCCGTCCGGGCTGAACCGCGGCGCACTTTCGCCGTCGGGCGACGAGGTCACCTGAATCGTCTGGGCGCCGTCCCAGCTCGTCATCCAGATGTCGGTATCGGTCTTGTCCTTCGCCGAATCCGTCGAGCTCACCGTGAAAGCGACCCAACCTCCATCCGGCGAAATCTCCGGGTCGCCGACGTTCTTGAGCCGGTACATGTCGCCTGCTCGGATGACCCGCTTACCGGGCGCCTGGGCACCGGCCAGAACGGCGGCGGTCAAGGCGAGCAACGGCACGATTCGAAAAGCGCGCATCAAGGTTCTCCCGCTCGGGTGTTGGGAATGCTCGAATAGTGCGTACCGTCGCGCGCGGTGTCCACCGCGGCGGGACAGACTGGCGAAGCGACGGCGTTGTGCGCATCGTCTGCTGACTCCAACCGGCCTCCCATGCGTTCCTGCCTCCTCCTGTCAGCGCTCACCGTCTCCGCACTGCTCGCCGCGTGCGCCCGCAACGCTGGGGTGACTGCCCCGAAACCGTCGCTCGGCTCACTCGATGTGGTCATCGAGAATGGTCGAATCGTCGATGGCACGGGAGCACCGTGGTTCTATGGAGACCTCGGCATTCGCGGCGACCGCATCGTCGCCGTTACGCCGCGTGGAATGCTGCACGGTGTAGCGGCGAAGTCGCGCGTCGACGCCTCGAACATGGTCGTCGCGCCGGGGTTCATCGACATTCAGGATCAGTCGGGCGCTCAACTGCTGCTCGGCGACGGCCGCCAGCTCGGCAAGATCACACAGGGTGTCACCACCGGAATCCTCGGCGAAGGGTCCACACCGGCACCGCGCAATCCGGCATCGCTGGCCTCTGACGCCAATGAGTTGACGCGCCGGTTCGCCGAGCCGCACGGCTTCGATGCCTGGCTCAGTGCGATGGAAGCGCACGGCATCTCACAGAATGTCGGCTCGTTCGTCGGCGCCGGAACGATCCGTCAGTACGGCATGGCCGAGCGGATGGGAGCCGCAACCGGCGCGACGCTCGACTCGATGCAAGCCGCCGTGCGCCGCGCCATGGAGGACGGGGCCTTCGGCCTGGCGAGTGCGCTCATCTATCCGCCGAACACCTTCGCGAGCACGAACGAGCTCGTGGAGGAATCGAAGGCGATGGCGCCGTACGGCGGCATCTACATCACGCACATGCGATCGGAGGCGGACCATCTCCTCGAGGCCGTCGACGAGGTGATTCAGATCGCCAGGCAGGGCGGCGTCCCGGCCGAGATCTATCACCTCAAGGCCGCGGGGACGCGTAACTGGAACAAGGAGGGCGCGGTCATCGCGAAGATCGATTCGGCGCGCGCAGCCGGCATCGATGTCCAGGCGAACATGTACGCATACACCGCCGGCGCCACCGGGCTCACGTCATGTCTGCCGCCCTCGTACTCGGCCGAGGGCAAGCTGTTCACCAACCTCGCGAATCCGGAGATCCGGGAGCAGATCCGCCACGAGGTGGAGCATCCGACGAGCGACTGGGAAGACATGTGCGGGCTCGCCACACCGGCAGGCGTGCTCATCACGAACCTGCGCGAGCCGCAGAACGCGCCATACATCGGCAAGCGGCTTTCCGAGATCGCGCAGATGAAGAATGAGAATTATCTCGACGCGGCGATGGATCTGATCCTGTCCGAGCACAACCGCGTCGAAACGACGTACTTTCTGATGAACGAAGACAACGTGAAGCTGCAGCTTCAGCAGCCATGGATCAAAATCGGCACCGACGCCGGCGGGCCGGATCCAGACAGCGTTCGCGCTTTGGTACATCCGCGCACGTTCGGGAACTATCCGCGCATTCTCGGCCACTACGTGCGCGACGAGCACGTGATCCCGCTGGAGGACGCGATCCGGAAGATGACGTCCGCGGTCGCCGATCGCCTGTCACTGCACGATCGGGGGTTGCTCGAGCCGGGTATGTTCGCCGACGTGGTCGTGTTCGATCCGGCGACGATCGCCGACCGCGCAACGTACGAACAGCCGAAGCAGCTCTCGGTTGGCGTTCGCGACGTGTGGGTCAACGGCGTGCAGGTGCTGCGCGACGGCGCGCACACTGGCGCGAAGCCCGGCCGCGCGTTGCGCGGGCCGGGCTACCGGCGGATGCACTGACGGTCAGGGCTTGGCAGCCGTCGCGGCGATCTGCTCGAGCACGTACTGCTCGAGCGTGCCCTTGGAGCCGCAGGCGATGCGGTCCGTGCTGCCTTCCGTGACGTCCTGGCCCATCGGGACGAAGGTGGCGTGCACGCGCGCGCCGCTGCCGCCGTCGCTTTCAATGGTGGTGAGCAGCGACATGTAGATGCGGTAGGTCGCCGCCTTCTGCCCGGTCATTCCGTTGCCGCAATCGACGAACTTGGTCATCGGCTGGCCCGCGAACTGGCGCGACGCGTAGAAGTTCGGATTGCCAAGCTGGTGCGCCGCCGGATTGTCGACGGTGAGCGGAACGCCCATCGCCGCGTAGACCTTTTTCGCGGCGGCCCACACCACCGACGGCGGCGCGGCGATCGTCGCCGACTCGGCTCGCGGCCGCTCACCCAGGATCGTTCCCGCCTGCGGGTCCACCAGAATGGTCGGCTGCCTTGGAGTCGTTTCTCCACTCGGCGTACCAGCGCTTGCACAGCCGCAGGCCAGCAACAACAGGAACACGCGACGCATGATGACTGCTCGGGACTGAATTGAGGGGATGACTCGTTCCAGAGTTGAGTAAACATGCAGCCTGGACGCGGCGCCGAAAGGCCTCAGCCGAGGGCGGCGGCCGCGGCCGGAAGGATGACGCGAGCCCACTCGGCGTACATCGCGCCGGACGGATGGAGCCCGTCGACCGTGATGAGATCCGGCTCCGACGCAGCGCGGCGGGAGACCGGAGTCACATCGACGAACCGGGCGCCTCGACGCTCTACTTCGTCCCGCGCCATCGCGTTGAACTGATCGATCTCCGCGGAGATCCGGGCGCGGTCGCGATCATGCGCGAATGGCGTAGCGCCCCAGTCGGGGATCGACACGACGATCACGTGCTCCCGGCGACCGTCGGCAAAGGCCAGCGCCCGGTCGAGCACGACCTGATAATTCCGGTGAAAATCCGCGACATGACGTCCGCGGTATTGATCGTTGACGCCGATGAGTAGCGTCACGAGATCGTACCGCCCGGAGAGGTCGGCGGCGGCGATTCCCGCCAGGAGATCGTCGGTCGTCCAGCCCGTGCGCGCCACGATGATCGGGGCCGCGATGCCGATCCCGCGCGCATTCAGCATGGCGGCCAGTCGAACCGGCCATCGATCGTCGGGTTCAACGGCTTCGCCGATGGTGTAGGAGTCGCCCAGAGCCAGAAACCGGCAGACTGGCTGCGGGTGGGCGTCGGCCATCACGGCATCACGTAGCCGCCGAAGACGAGATCGGCGTACGTGCGAATCTCGCCGGCGGCCACTCGCCGAAGGAATGAATCGATCGGCTCGATCATCGACGTGCTGAGGGTGTAGCGCCCGGGCACGTACAGCGGATGCGTCATCCCGAATCGGCCGAAGTAGCTGCGGATGATGACACTCGTGCTGTCGTGCGGCAGGCTCTTCACGTTGCGGGCGTACTCGTCGAAGCCGCCGTCGCGGTTGATCAGGTACTGCTCGACGTTCGATAGGTAGAATGCGGAAACGCGGAGCGCGTGCTCCGAGGCATACTCGCCGATGGCGCGCACTGCCTTGGTGCCGGCGACGTTGCCGACGACGGGAACGATGCGGTCGCGCAGCTGCATCGAGCGGACGAACTGGAATGCCTCTTCGTCGGCCAAATAGCCGATTGCCTTGCCTGAGCGGTCGGTCGCCAGCATCAGCTGACCGAACGTGGGATAATCCATCCGGTTGTTGCGACCGAGGCTGGAATATCGAGTCTCGAGACCGTCGGCGATGAACTCGCTTCGGTAGCGGTCGATCATCGACCGATCGCGGCCGTCGAGCGGGAGTCCGAGCGCGCTGATCCGGGCATTGCTCGCTTCGCGCGCGGCGACGACGGTGGTCGAGTCGGTGGGCGTGTTGGTTAGGTAATCGATGATCGCGGTCGTCGAGCGGCCGTTCCATCGATCGGCATCCCGGGGAAACGGCTTCCCGAACAGCAGGCACAGATACTCGACGCGGTTTCGCGCCAGCGCGAACAGCGACTTGAAAAGGAGATGCTCCAGCATGTTGTCGCGCCGCACGTCGATCATGAATGCGATCGACGGTTTGATGAGCGCGATGTAGGAGAAGTTCTGGTCGGGTCCCACGCCGACGTAGACACCGCCATGTACGCCAACCTTGGCAAGCTGGCTCGAGACGAAGAGGTACGATGCCTCGTTGGTGATGATGTTGTCGGAATCGAAATACCCGCCCGGCTCGGACAGACGCGCCACGAGCGCGGCGAAGCTGCTGTCCGACGCACGCTGGGCGCAAGCCGGAGCGCCGACGAGGAACAGCGCGACGGCGAGGGCGCGAGCGAATCCGAGGCGCCCGCGGCGTGAAGGCCGGGGCACCGGCAGCCGGTCACGCACGTTCGAGCAGATCGGCGAGCTGCATCGCATTGTGCGGCGCATGCACTTTGGCGTCGTTGTCGAAGTACACGTACGCGGTGCGGCCGTTCCCGCCGTGCATCCACCCGGAGATCTTCGCCGCCCAGCTCTCCAGTTCCGCGTCGTCGTAGTCGCTGGCATAAAGCGCCGTTGAACCATGCAGGCGAACGTACACGAAATCCGTGGTGATCGCCTCCGAGTACGCGAATTTGCCGGCTGTGTCGGCGATGACGAACGCACAGCCGTGCGCTCGCAGGATCGCGTAGAACTCGTCGCAGAAGTACGACGGATGGCGCACTTCGAATGCGTGATGATATCGCACGAATTCCACCGCGTCGACCATGGCGCCGCGCCGCAGCCGGTGGTCGTGCTGTCGGGCGACCGCCGCGCCGTCGGCCGACGAGCGCGGCAGCGACCGCATGAACTCGTCCAGGCGTTCGGCCTGAAAGCGATACGTCGCCGGCAGCTGCCAGAGGAATGGACCGGTCCTACGACCGAGGGCGAGCACGCCACTCGCGAAGAAATTGCCGAGCGCGGTCTCGCAGTTGCGGAGCTTGAGGTTGTGCGTGATGAACCGTCCGCCCTTGATCGCGAACACGAAGCCCGCCTCCGGCACCTCGCTCGCCCAGCGCTCGAAGACGGCGGGTGATTTGAGGCTATAGAACGTGCCGTTCAACTCGATCGAATTGAAGATTCTGCTCGCGAAGGCGAGCCAATCGCGATGCGGCACGTCGGGCGGATAGAAGCTCCCGCGCCACGCTGGATAGTCGTAGCCCGATGTCCCGACGAACGCGGCGGCCACGAACTAGGCCTTGGACTCCTGCGTCATCACCACCCGCAACTGGGACAGGAACGCCGACGGTCCCGCATCGTCGGGCAATGCCGCGAGCGCACGGAGCACGTCCTCCTCGCGCACCGCGAGTCCGGCGCTGATGGTATTGGGATCGACTCCTACACGCTCGAACTCGTGCAGGAGATGCTCGAACCGCTCCTCTTGTGACATGCGTCCTCTCCGATCACCTGGCCGTCCGATCGGTTACATGGATCGCTGCGCGATGAGTCCGCTAAGCAAACTGCGTTCCTACGGCTGACTGCGGAAGGGGAAATCCCACGGTCTGAACGCAAAAACGGCCGACCCAATAGGGTCGGCCGTTCGATTGCGTGTATTTCGCGGGTCAATGTGTCACGTTGAAGATCACTGCCGTGACCGCCGCGGCCGCCACGATGAGTGCGACGCCGGTCGCGACCGCAGCGCTGGGCGTGACCACGAACTCGCGGCGCCACCAGGGCGTGATGACCGAGGGGGCCGTTTGCGGGAGCGCGTCCATGATGCGCGACGAAACGTAGGCGGGAGTCTGCATGCGGCGGCGCCGCTCGACTTCGCCATTGACCTGCTTCCAGAACTCCACGTCGTGGCCACCATCGGCCTTGCGGGCCGCAGCCTCGGGGAGCTCGCCATCGAGCCATGCGTGCACTGCCGGTGCGAGCACGCGGCTTTCCTGTTCCTGATGACCCAGCGGCACTTCCCGGTCCGCGAGCGGACGCTCGGAATCGGAGCGTCGCGGTGCGCGGTGGTAGTGACCGTCGAACCCGCCAAGGCCGTCGTCGGAGCGGAGATCGTCTACCATTATGCGTACTTTTCCTCTAAGAGAGCCTGGAGAGCTTCACGCGCGCGGTGTACGCGCATCTTCAGCGCCCCGACAGTGGTGCCGAGGAGATCGGCCATTTCTTCGTACGACCGACCTTCCACGTGTTTCATGACGAACGCCTCGCGCAATGACGCGGGCAGCGTCGCTAACGCTCGGTCCAAATCACTACGCAATTCGGTACGATCGAGTTCCTCGTCCGGCGTCGCGTAGGCCGACGGCTGATCATCTTCGTCATAGCTCAGATGAGACCGACGGATGTTTTTCAGCCAATCCTTGCAACCATTGGCGACGATTCTGAACACCCAGGCGTCAAACCGTCCGCGAACTTCCGCGAGATGCTGATACGCCTTGATGAAGCTGAGCTGGAGAATGTCTTCGGCTACATCCGGACTGCCTGTCATGCACAGAGCATGACGATAGAGAGGATCGCTGTAACGCGAGATCAAAATCTTGAACGCGTCGCGATTCCCGTTGAGCACACGCTGGATTACGAGTTGATCAGTGTTCTCCTGATCAACCATGCTATTGTGATCGGCCCGCAGGGCCGTTTCCGTCGTCTTCACGACAACAGAGTAACTCTCTTGCCGCGCTTCGGACAGGGCGCGAGCCGCGCTACGCGGCTGAACGAGGGTAGCCACGTTGATAAGACGAGGCGCCCCCGAAGGGGTAACAATGTTGGCGAGCGCTGGCGTATCGCCCGGCCACAATTGCCCTACGAGGCAGATTCGTTGCTCGTGGCTAGCTGCAAAAAAGCATTCCACCGCGCCCGTCGAATCAGCGGCCCGTGTTCGTCCAGCCCGGGCGGCCGATATCGGACGGTACCCGGAATGCTCGGTGTGACCCCCGTCACCGGCGAGGCGCCCGATTGTCGGAGCGCCTCGAGCACCGAGTGGACGACGCCGTTCGGCACTCCGGCCGCGTCGAGCGCCGCGCACCACTGCGCCGCCGGCCTGGTTGCCAGTTGTTTCGCAAACGCTGATACGATCCGATCGCGTTGAACGAGGCGGCCGGCGTTCGTGGCGAGCGACGGATCAGCGGCGAGCTCGCCGAGTCCGATCGCGCGCGCGCACGCGAGCCATTGCGCGTCACTGCCGACGGCAACCACGATCGGGCGGTCGGCGGCGCGGAACAGTTGATAGGGCACGAGATTCGGATGCGCGTTGCCCCACCGCCGCGCGTCCTCGCCGGTGACCAGCGCGTTCTGCGCGACGTTGACCAGCGCGGCACGCGCACTGTCGGCGAGCGAAATCGTGAATCGGCCGCCTGCGCCCGATCGCCCACGCCGCACGAGCGCGCCAAGGATGCCGATCGCCGCATCCTTGCCGGCGATGACGTCGGCGAGGGCCACACCGACTTTCATTGGATCGCCACCTGGCTCGCCGGTGATTGCCATCCACCCGCACTCCGCCTGCGCCACGAAATCGTAGCCCGGCCGATCGGTCGTCGGCCCGAAGCCGCTGATCGTGCACCAGATGAGCTGGGGTCGCCGCGCGCAGATCGCATCGGGATCGATGCCGCGCCGCTCGAGCGCGCCGTGTCGGAAGTTGTCGACCACCACGTCCGCTTCACCAATCAACCGGTCGATCAGCTCGCGATCGTCGACGTCATCCAGATCGGCCGCCAGACCGAGCTTGTTCCTATTGATGCTCAGGTAATACGCACTTCGACCCTCGGCATCGAATGGCGGGCCCCAGCTGCGTGTCTCGTCGCCCGAACCCGGACGCTCGACCTTGATGACCTCGGCACCGAGGTCGCCAAGCATCATGGTACAAAGCGGTCCGGCGAGCACACGGGTGAAATCGAGCACTTTCGTGCCTTCCAACATCGTATGTCGCATTGATGTCGCCAAACTAGCTTTATAGTATCCTGAAAAGGCCTGGAAATCCCCGCCTAGCGGACCAAGTGAGCAACGCCTTTACCCTGTCTTGCGTAGCTATCGTGGAATCATATACTTCCGCCGGCCGGCCCGCCGAGGACGCACGAACGTAGCCGTTCTCCGGCACTCGCGAGCACCGAATTCGCGCGACCACCTCACCGTCCTGCGCAAACTTCTCAGGTTACGCCGATCATGGTGGAGAAGCATTCCCCGTCCGAGGCAGTGGATACGCCGATGCCAGCGGCCCCGCCGGCTGCGCCAGCACCGCCGGCGCATCGCAGCCCTGGCCATCGCGGCGCCGACATGCGCGATACCGTCGCGGAGCTGGCCGAACGCGCCCAGCTCATCAGCCAGGAGGCCGGGAGTAAGGTAGCAGCAGCCATGAAAGACGTGATCGGCGCGGCAGCCGGCATCACCGGGTTCGCGATCGAGAGCGCGCGCGACCTCGTGCAGTACATGGTCCGTCGCGGTCAGATGACGCCCGAAGAAGCGGACAAGCTCATTCGCGAGGCCGAGGCCGCCCACGACAAACGCCCGGCGAGCGAGAAGGCGAAACCGACCGCCACCAAGATCGCCGCCGAGCGAGCAGCGGTGGCTAAGGCCGAGGCAGCGGCGAGGGCCGCGCAAGCCGCGGCGGCCGGCCCGTTCCGCCCAGCGCCACGACCCGCCGTGCCTCCGACGCCTTCGCAGAACGGCGGGCGCGCAACCCCCACCACCGCGGCGCACGCTCCGACGAAGGAAGTAGCGAAGACCGCGACGGCGAAGGCTCCTGCCGCGAAATCTCCGCCGGCGAAGACTGCATCGAAGAAAGCTGTCGCCAAGAGTGCCAAGGCGCCGTCGACCGCCAAGGCGGCCGCGAAACCCGCCGCCAAGCCCACCAAGAAAAACAAGAAGCGCTGATTCGTTCGGCAGGCGCGGGCCTGCCGCGGCTCTCGCCCATTCCGAATCAACTGGCGCCGACTCTCGCTCGCCGCGCGCTGAGAATTTCAAGCACCTCGCGCATCGCCGCCGGATCGGGCACTCTGAATTCAGCGGCCGTATCCTGCGCGCTCGCGTCCTCGCCGACCCGAATCGTGATGCTGGACGGCATTCGCTCGCGTAGTGCCCGGAACATGTCCTCGTCGGTTCGGTCGTCACCCGCCGCGAGCAGCGACGCGCCATCGTGCAGCGCGCCGAGTCGACCGGCGAGCTCCAGCGCCGCGCTGCCCTTGTCGATTCGCACCGGTGGTCGCAACTCGAAAATCTTCTTGCCGTGCGTCACGACGAGTCCATACTCCCGCGCGATCGCGTGTACCTCGTCGGCGAGCTTCGGCACAGCGTCGGGATCCGCCATCCGGTAGTGCACGCTCAGCGTCCAATGCTTGTCCTCCACGACGACGCCGGGTACGCGTTCGCCGGCCGCGATTGCGCGAGTGCCAGCGGCGCGCACCTGCTCGGCGAACGCGAGCACGTTCTCGCTGACGGACGGCGGCTGGTCGGGGGGCGCGACCTCGAATCCGTGGTTGCCGATCGTCCACAGCTCCGCGACGCCAACGAGTCGCCGTGCGTCGGACACGCTGCGACCGGAGATGACCGCCACGTGGACGTCGGGAGCGTGTGCGAGCGCTTTCAGCAGGCGCTGTGTCGCTGCCGGCACGACGGCGATATCGGGCCGCGGCGCGATCGGCGAAAGGGTTCCATCGATGTCGAGGAAAAGCATCAGCGGCCGGCCGTCGAGCCGCGCGGCGAGCTCCGGCGTCATCGGCAGCGCGGGCCGCGTCATGTCAGGCGGGCACGGGATGACTCTGCTGCAGGGCCATGATCTGCGTCGCCCGCTCCAGAATCGAATCCAGCCAGTCGAAGATCGTCGAGTTGTGCAGCTGTCGACGCATGCGGTGCATGCGCCGGCGCCGCTCTTCGCCCGACATCTCCAGCGCCGACCGGATCGCCGCCACGAAGCCGTCAATGTTGAATGGATTGATCAGCATCGCGCCCTCGATCTCTTCGGCCGAGCCGGTGAACCGGCTCAGAATCAGGACTCCGCGCTCGTCGACCTGGCAGGCGACGTACTCCTTGGCCACGAGGTTCATGCCGTCCTGCAGCGACGACACGATGCAGAGGTCGGCCGCACGGTACACCGCGGCGAGCAGATCGGAGTCGACGTTCTCGTTGATCAGCACGATCGGCATCCAATCCGCGGTCTTGACCTTTTCGTTGACGGCGATGATCGACTGGATGACCTCGCGCTCGAGCGCATTGTACGCCGGCAGATCGGTCCGGGACGGCGTACATACGAAAATGAACGTGAAGCGCTCGCGCAGCTCCGGCGACTCCATCCACAGCGTCTCCAGGGCGCGGATGCGCTCGGGGAGGCCCTTCGTGTAGTCGATGCGATCCACCGAAACACCAAGCTGCCGCGAGCCGCGCACGTAGCGATCGCGCAGCGTCTTGACGCGTGCGACGCTCTCGTCGGAGCTCGCCATTTGCTCGAACCGCTCGACGTCGATGCTGATCGGAAAGGCGCCGACGTGCACGACGCGGCCGCGGAACGTGACCGTCTCATTGCCATGATCGACATGCGCCTCCGGCACGTAGCGCTCGACGCAGTCGAGGAAATTGACGGCATAGCGGTCGATCTGAAACTCGAGCAAGTCGTTTCCCAGGAGCCCGCGCAGCACGGCTTCGTGCGTCCCGGCCGGCAGCAAGCGAAGAATGTCGGCCGGCGGAAACGGGATGTGCCAGAATTGGTGAATGAACAGCGACGGCCGCATGGCGCGCAGATATTCGGCGGCCAGCGCGAAGTGGTAGTCCTGGATCCACGCCATGGCGCGCCCGGTGCACCGCTCGGCTTCGTCGGCGACGGCGTGCGCGAAGCGGAGGTTCACCGCACGATAGCGTTCCCAGTACTCGGTGCGAAACTCGAAGTGCTGGATGAGCATGTGGCACAGCGGCCAGAGCGCGCGATTGGCGAAGCCGTGGTAGTACCCATTGACGTCGGCTTCGTTGAGCCAGACGCGTCGCAGCGTGTACGAGTCGTCGCCGGGCACGGCGACGCGGCCGGTCTCGTCGGCCACATCGCGGTCGGCGCTCCCTGATCCCCACGCCACCCACGTGCCCTGCGTGCGACGCATCGTCGGATCGAGCGCCGTCACCAGTCCGCCGGCCGGCTGCTTCACTTCGATGCCCTGCGCCCCTCGCATGTGCTCGTAGGGCTCGCGGTTGGACACGAGAATGAACTTGCAGTCGTTCAGATAATGCGTGAAGTCAGCCATGATGTAACCTGGAGAGGGCAGCAACAGCCATGCCCGGTGCCGGGCATGGCTGCTTCACGATTGGCGAATCACGATGCGTGGAATACGTTTAGCCCGAGCTCTCATCCGACTCGATGACACACCCAACGCGATCACAGCCGCGGATCGCCGCCACCCCGGCTGCGTGAGCGAAACGATCATCACGCGCGCACCGACGCGTATCGATTTCGGTGGCGGATGGACCGACGTGCCGCCCTACTCGGACGAGATGGGCGGCTTCGTGTGCAACGTCGCGATCGCACGTTACGCGACCGTCACGGTCGAGCAGCCAGCCGCCGCGTCGCGCGATGTCACGTCCGCTGTATCGACGACTGGCACGACCCCCGATCGCTCGATCGCCGAAGCGGCGGCGCGACGCTTCGGCATGATCGACGCGCGCATCGACGTTCGCAGCGACTTCCCGCTCGGCGCGGGGCTCGGCGGTTCGTCGGCGGCGGGCGTCGCGACGGTCGCCGCGCTCGCCGCCGCGCGCGGTGAGTCGATGGACCCGCCGCAGATCGCCGAACTCAGCCGAGCGATCGAGATCGGGGATCTCGGCGTCCCGGGCGGACGACAGGATCACTACGCGGCGGCGTTTGGTGGCGCGCTCGGCATTCGCTTCAGCGCGTCCGGTGTCGACGTACGCCGGATCCCGCTCGGCACCAAGCTGCGCACTGAGATCGAGCGGCGGTGCATCGTCGTCTACACGGGCAAGAGCCGGATCTCCGGCGAAACCATCGAAGCGGTGCTCGGCGCGTATCGAGAGCGCGACGCCCGGGTCCTCGCCGCATTGGACCGGATGCGCGCGACGGCCGAGTCGATGGCGCAGGCGCTCGCCAGCGGCGACATCGACGCGCTCGCCGAACTCGTGGCTGAACAATGGACGCACCAGCGCTCGCTGCACCCGGCCATTCCAACGCCGCTGATCGATCAGATCATTGCCCGCGGGAGCGCAGCCGGAGCCGCAGGGGCCAAGGCGCTCGGTGCCTCCGGCGGCGGATGTGTCCTGCTCATCGCGCGCCAGGATCGGAGCGACGAGGTTCGCCGGGCAGTGGCAGCACTGGGCGAGCTGCTGGCGTTCACCGTCGCCGAGCATGGAGTGGAGCGATGCCGGTAGCAGTGGGCGACGCCGTGGCGCTCACGCGCGAGCTGGTGAGCGTGGATTCGAGAAATCCGTCGCTCGTGCCCGGCGGCCCTGGCGAGCGTGCCGTGGCGCGCGCGCTCGCCGAGGTGATCACCGCGTGGGGGCTGCGCGTCGAGCTGCGCGATGCGGCGCCCGGACGACCCAACGTAATCGCGCGCGCGGGCAAGCCGGGCAGCCGCACGTTGATGTTCAACGGCCATCTCGACGTCGTCGGCGTCGAGGGGATGATTCACCCGGCATGGGACGCGACGGAGCGCAACGGCGCGATCTACGGCCGCGGATCGTCCGACATGAAAGGCGGCGTAGCGGCGATGTGCGCGGCCGCGGCGCGCGTCGCGGGCGATCTCGACGGCGAAGTGATCATCACGGCCGTCGTCGACGAGGAATACGAGAGCATCGGGACGCGCGCGCTCGTCGATGGCGGGCTCCGCGCCGACGCCGCCATCGTCACCGAGCCGACGCGGCTCGCGATCATGCCGGCGCATCTCGGTTTCGTGTGGATCGACGTGACGACGCATGGACGCGCCGCGCACGGCAGTCGCTGGGATCTCGGCGTGGACGCCATTCGGCACGCCGGCCTCGTGCTCGCGGAGCTCGACCGGATGGATTCGGAGGTCCTTCCGGCACGCCAGCATCCGCTGCTCGGCAGGCCGTCGGTGCACGCCTCGCTGATCGAAGGCGGCAGTGGAATGTCGACATACCCCGACCGATGCACGCTGCGCATCGAGCGTCGGACGATTCCCGGCGAGCATCCCGATCAGGTACGGCAGGAAATCGAAGGTGCGTGCAAGCGCGCAGCCAGCGGCCGACCGAACTTTCGCGCCGACGTCGCGGTGACGTTCGCGCAGGCGCCGAGCGACGTGGCGACCGACGCACCGATCGTGACCGCGCTGTCGACGGCACTCCGCTCGTGCGGAGAAGGTTCGGCCATCGAGGGCATGACCGCGTGGACCGATGCCGCGTTGCTCAATGCAGCCGGCATTCCCGCGATCTGCTTCGGTCCGGGGGACATCACGCTCGCGCATGCCGCCGAGGAGTACGTGTCGACCGCCGAGATCGAGCGCGCGACCAAGGTACTCGCGCAGCTCGCGCATCAATGGTGTGGAGGCCGCGGGCTGGCATGGCACAGCTGACCCACGAGCAGTACGAGGCGCTGGAGCGCGCCGTCGTCACAGGAACGCGGATCGCGATTCGGCGACGCGGTCGGCGCGAGTACGTGGTGATCCCGCTCACATTGCGCGTCGTGGACGGACGCGAGGTCGTGGAAGCGCGGAATCCAGCGACCGGGCACGATCTGACGATCTACCTGGACGAGGTAGACACCATTCAGGCTCTGACGTGACAGGCACGGGCGATTCGGTCCGGGATCGTCCCCTCGTGGCGATCTACGCCGACGAGTCATGTCTGGGGAATGGTCGCGAGGGAAGTAACCCCGGCGGGGCTGCGGGCGTCATCGAATATGGACATCCTGGTTCCGGCGAGCTGACCCGCTCGGACTATTGGGTATCGGAGCCAGCGACGACCAACAATCGGATGGCGCTGCGTAGCGTGATCGAGGCGTTCCGCGGAATCTCGCGGAAGGGCCGGCGATTCCGCGTCGCGTTCACCAGCGACTCGCAATATCTGGTGAAGGGCATGAGTGAGTGGGTGTTCGGCTGGATGGCGCGCGGCTGGAAGAAGAAGGACGGGCCGATCCTCAATCTCGAGTTGTGGATCCAAGCGGTGGAAGCAGCGCGCGGTCATGAGGTGAGCTGGCACTGGGTACGTGGTCACGAGGGACATCCGCAGAACGAGTACGCGAATTTTCTCGCGACACGAGCCGCGCGCGAGCAGTCGCAGTCGAATGGGATCGTGGCATCGCAGTTCAACGAATGGTTGGCGGCAGAGCGCTCGAAGGGACGCGTGCATGCCGATCCGCAGCCCTTTCCGGAATCTTCATCGTTTCGGGCGCTGCGGCCGTATCCCGCGGCGCGTCCGCCGACCATGATTTGAGTCCGTGAGCACGGACGGGTGGGCATATGAGGTGGTTGATCCTCGCGTTGTTGGTGGGCCTCGCGATGGGGTACCACTGGGGTTACGATGAAGGCTCGGCGGGCAAGAAGTCGATCGCGATGCGAACGCTCGATCGATTCGGCACGTCGAAGGTCAAGGAGGCACAGGAAGCGCGCGAGAAGCGCGTCGAGGAAGCAAGCCGACCGTAACGGAGCGGGGTGAACGGGATGGGGACAGGGGCACGCAAGGGCATGGACGCCGTCGAACGAATGTACCGGCACCTGGTGCGGACGGTGCGTTCCCGATTCCCGCAGTATCTCACTCAGCCGTTCACGGTCGCCGATCTGTATCAGACGGTGCTCCCGTACAGGCTGCATCGGCGCGAGCTCGGGCTCGAGACGAACGAAGACTACGAGATAACACTCACGGAGCTGTTGTCCGGGGCGCGCGAGTATCTGATCGTCGACGAGGCGATGCGCGACGCACTGCATGCCGAGCTCGCGACGAGCAATCCCGATCCGACGGCATTCAAGCAATTCGCCACGGCCAGCGTCGCGCTGTCGCCCACCGCGCTGCGTGGACTGGAGGCTGGCCCGGCCGAGGCGGCCACGCCGCTGCGACCGACGCTGGTTCCGCCGCCGGCGGCACGGTCAGCACCTCGCGTTTCGAACGCCACGCCTGCGGCGCCGCGGCCAATGGCGCGTACGCCGAGCGCGCCTCGCGCCGTCACGCCGCAAAACGGCGAGCGATGCACGTCCTGCAACGCGGAGCTCCCCGCCGGCCGACCGATCACCTTCTGCCCCCACTGCGGCCACGATCTCACCACGTTGAACTGCCAGGCGTGCGGCTCCGAGCTCGAGGTCGGCTGGAAATTCTGCCCGACCTGCGGCCGGCCCGTGGGCGGAACCCCGCCGCGTTGATCCAAGCGCGCCGTTCGGGGTACGACGGCGGTGGCAAGCCCCGCTTTTGCATCGTTATGCGATGCGAATGATTCGAACTCAGCGGTGGGTGAGCATGACGAATAACTCGAGTGTCTCGATCTTCGGCGCGATGACGCATCCGCGCTCGGCCGGCGCGATCCTCGGAACGCTGCTGCTGGCCACGGCCTGCGCGACGACGGGCGTGGGTTCTTCCAGCACCTCCTCCGGCAACGTCCCCGCCACGCAGACCGGCACCGCCGCCGACCGCGGGTGGCGTGTGACGACCAAGGAGCACGTCGATCTGTGGCTGCACGGGTTCGCGCTGCTCACGAGCGACACGGGCCACGTTCCGTTCTTCGCGCGCGGGTACAAGCAGCAGATCACGGCGCTCAAGCGCCAGCGCAACGTGTACACGCAGCTCGATGCGAATCAGCAGAAGCTCTCGCAACGGTTCGCGGTGAACCCCGCGCTGACCAACGCGCAGTTTCTCGCGATGTACTTCCCGTCGATGCAGGAGATCGTCACCGCGACGGATTACCTCATCCGGTCGAACGGCGATCCTCGAGCCTCCAGCAACCCGGACGTGCAGCAGGAGATCGCGCTGATGGCGTCGGTCTTTCCGTCGCCGGCCGACCGAGACTGGGCACGGCTGTTCGTGCAGAGCCTGCAGGACGAGAGCACCCGCTTCTACCACGACTATTGGACGCACGAGCAGCAGACGCGAGGCGCCGCATACGCTCAGGTCAATCAGCTCTGGATGGGCCAGTACTCTCAGAAGTTCGCGCGCTTTCTGAACAACACGCAGCAGGGCACGGGCGAGATACTGCTCTCGCTTCCGATCGGCGGCGAGGGGCGCACGATCAACGACGGAAAGCAGGCGAACTCGATCGCGGTCGAGTTCCCGACCACCGTCGAGGCGGCGCCGGAAGCCGTGTACGCGTTCGCGCACGAGGTAGTCGCCAAGCTGGTCGACGAAGCCATCCGCGACAACACGACGCCCGCCGAGCAGCGCTCCGGCGCGACAGGGGGGTATCAGGGCAACGGAGCGGTGCGCGGTGGAGCGCTGCTGCTCCAGCGAATCGCCCCTGAGCTCGTGCCTGGCTACATGCGGTTCTATCTGCGCGACGCCGGCACGCCGGCGGCCGGGGGCGATCCGACCGCGGCGTTCGCATCGGCGTTCCCGCTATCACCGGCGATTCTTTCCGCGGTGGGCCGGCAGATCGATGCTGTGCTGGGCGGGATCTGACGTGACGTGAAACTGTACAATCACGGGAGCGTTAGGTTTTCTGTGACACCCGTGGTGATTCCGTCATGCCTGACTCGCCCGTCCCCCGCCCGCCCGCTCCGCGACTCGATCGAGCCGCGCTGGAGCGTGTCCTCGCACGCGCTGCCGAGCTGCAGGGCAAGAGCGGCGACAGCGGCGACCAGCCCGAGGAGTTCACCGAGGAGCAGCTGATCGAGCTCGGCAAGGAGGTCGGCCTGACGCCGCAGGTGCTGCGACAGGCCGTCGCCGAAGAACGCACGCGCTCCGTGCTGCCCGATGACGAGCACGGAGTCGGCGCCGCGCTGTTCGGACCGTCGCGGGTGTCGGCCGTGCGGACCGTGGACGGCCGGCCGAGCGACGCGCTGGCGACGATCGATGCGTGGATGCAGCGACAGGAGCTGCTGATCGTGAAGCGGCACCACGCCGATCGGATCGTGTGGGAGCCGCGTCGCGATTTCCTGGTTGGACTCAAGCGCGCGCTCCGCGCCGGCGGCCGCGACTACGCACTGTCTCGCGCATTCGAGGTCGCCGCGACGGTGATCGCCGTGGACGACGCGCGCGTCCACGTCGCCCTCGAGGCGGATTTTCGCACGCAGCGGCGCGTTGCGCTGTCACAGACCACGACTGGCGCGGTGGTCGGCGCGGCGGCGACGGCGTCACTGCTCGTGATCGGCGCGATGCCGCTCATCGCCATCGTGCCGGTGATCGTTGGGCCGGCGTTGGGCTACTCGGGCGCGCGGGTCGTGAACGGACACATCATCACGCGCGCGCAACTCGCGCTCGAGCAGCTGCTCGACCGACTCGAGCGCGGCGAGTACACTCGCCGCGGCGGCGCGGAAAGCCTGCTGGGTGCGATCGCCGCGGCCGCGGCGACGATTCCGCCTCGTCGATTCTAGGTTTGCGACCGCCGGCAGACGGCCGGCCCGCACGGCGATGATGGCGCTCGCGCGGCCCGATGAATTTCGCGGAGTCTTTCGCGTCGATGACGATGCGAGACATTCCTACGCCGAAGCGGCCGGCATTGCCCGCCTGATCCCGCGGGCGATTGCGGTGCCCGTCGATCCCGACGATCTTGCGGCGCTGGTGCGCTGGGCCGCCACGTCCAACATGCCGCTCATCCCGCGCGGATCGGGAAGCAGCATGCCCGGCGGCGCGATCGGCGACGGCGTGGTCGTGGATCTCAGCCGCTGGCGTGCCGCGTGGCCGGTGGACGTCGAGGCACGAACGATACGGGTCGGCGTGGGCGTGCTGCGGAACGAAGTCGACGCGTCGGCTCGCGCACACGGGTTGCGATTCCCCGTCGATCCATCGAGTGGCGCGTTCTGCACCGTGGGCGGAATGGCCTCGACCAACGCGGCCGGCTCCCACTCGATGCGGTTCGGCCCGACTGGGCCGTGGGTGCGCGCGATCGCCTGCGTATTCGACGATGGCAGTCGTGGCGAGATCCGGCGAGGCTCGCCGCTGCCCCGGGGCATCCCCGCGCTCGACCGCTTCGCCGAGATCTCGCCGCGACTGCTCGAGCTGGAGCGACGAGACCCGTGCGTACATCAGGGCGTGATCAAGGACGTTTCGGGCTACGGGCTCGCTGCCTATGCGCGGACCGGCGATCTGGTCGATCTGCTGATCGGGAGCGAAGGCACTCTGGCGATGTTCGTCGATCTCGAGCTCGGGCTCGCGGCGGCGGCGCCGGCGACGAGCAGCGTGCTCGGCGCGTTCGAGTCGCTCGAGGCCGCGGTCGACGCGGCAATCGCGGCGCGGGCCGCCGGCGCCGCGGCCTGCGAGCTGCTCGATCGGACCTTCCTCGAGGTCGCCGGCGTCATCGGCGACGATCGAACGCTAGCCGCCGACACCGAGTCGGCGCTGCTCGCGGAGATGGAGGCCGAGAGTGCCGAGGCGGCGCGGCTCGCGGCCGATCAGCTTGCGGGAATTTTTCGTGGGAACGGCGCCAGCCAGGTTCGCGTCGCACTCGATGCACAGACAGAGACCGAACTGTGGGATCTGCGCCATGCGGCGAGCCCGATCCTGGCGCGCCTCGACCGGCGGCTCCGGTCGATGCAGTTCATCGAGGACTGCGCCGTTCCGCCGCCGGCGCTTCCGGCGTACGTGCGCGGCGTCCGCGCGATTCTCGCGGCGAACGACACGCGCGGCGTGATCTTCGGCCACGCTGGCGATGCGCACGTGCACGTGAATCCGCTGGTGGACGTGACCCGCCCCGACTGGCACGTGCGCGTCGCGCGGATCCTGGACGAGGTAACCGGGCTCGCCGCGTCGCTGGGCGGCACGCTCACCGGCGAGCACGGTGATGGCCGACTTCGCACGCCATTGATGCCGCGCGTGTGGAGCGACGAAGCGCGCCGGCGGTTCGCGATCGTGAAGCGCGCGTTCGATCCGAAGGGAATTTTCAATCCGGGCGTGAAGGTCGCCACGAGCGGCGAGGAAGCGCTCGGCACGATCAAGTACGATCCCGCGCTGCCGGCGCTCGCGCCGCGCGCGCGGGCGGTACTCGACCGAGTCGAGCAGGAGCGTGCGTACGCGCGCTCACGTTTGGAGATTTTGGCCGAAGCGGACTGAGAGCACGCGACGCCTTGTCGTTGACGCGGCGACCGGGTTGATTTCTCGCTTCGGCGATTCCCTTCCCTCCGCCTCGTATGTCCCCGACGCGCTACTACACGGAACCCGTACTCTCGCTGCTGGCCCGGCCGAGCTTCGCCACGCCCGAGCATCTGTCGGTGAATTGGATCGGCGAGAGCACCGATGGCGAGCGGCTCGCCGAGTTTGCCGGCCGGCTCTGCTACATGAGCCAGCACAATCCCGCCAAACGCGAGACCCGCGAGTACATCGAGAACATCAAGAAGCAGGGACACGGGAGCGTGCTGGAGCACGCGAACTATTCGATCCTCATGGAGGGCGTGAGCCGATCGCTGACGCACGAGCTGGTGCGCCATCGCGCCGGCTTCGCCTACTCGCAGCTCTCGCAGCGGTACGTCGACGAGTCGCAGGCGAGCTTCGTGGTGCCGCCGGCGATCCAGGGCGACGACGCGCTGGAAGCCGCGTGGCGGACACAGGTCGAGGGGGCGCAGAAGCTCTACGTCGATCTCGTGGGGCAGCTCATGGAACGCTACGGCTGGGTCGCCGACAAGGTGCACCGTCGCAAGATGGCGCGAGAGGCGGCGCGCGCCGTGCTCCCCAATGCGACCGAGACGAAGATCGTCGTCACCGGGAACGCGCGCGCCTGGCGCACGATGCTGGAGCTCCGCTCGAGCGAGGGAGCGGAGCTGGAGATCCGACGGATGGCGGTCGCGCTGCTCCGACTCTTTCAGCGCGAGGCACCGGGATTTTTCTCCGACTTCGAGATCTACACCGCTGAGGATCGTCGCGAGGCGGCGCGCGTCGGGTATCACAAGGTCTGAGTGTCGGCGGCGTCTGCGTGACACGCGACGACGGCTCGTCGTCGTGAAAAAAATCATTGCGCGACAAAAAGGCGATTCGTATTTTGCGCGTCGAACGTAGCTGGCATTTCTCTTGCGCCCTCAGTGCCAGCGAACGGACCACACGACGCACTTCTCGCAGCTCGAGATTCTGGCGGCACCAACGCCGCGGACGATTACCAGAGACGGGATGACGCGCATCGGGTTCGCGTACAACCAGAAACCTGATTCAATCGTGGGCGATCTGCCGAGGAGTGCGAGCTCGGAGCGACGCCCGGAGGAAGAGCCTCCCAGTAACAGCGACGTCTACGCGGAATGGGATTCCGCGGAAACGATCGACGCCGTCGCCTCCGCCCTCTCCGCTCTGGGCGATGTGATCCGGATCGAGGCCACCGAAGAGCTCCCCGCCCGACTCCGCAGCGAACGCCCCGACATCGTCTTCAACATCGCCGAAGGTCTCCACGGGACCAACCGCGAGGCGCACGTTCCGGCGATTTGCGAGTTCTTCGGCATTCCCTACTCCGGCAGCGATCCCTACACGCTCTCGCTCTGCCTCCACAAGGCGCGCGCCAAGGACGTCCTGAGCGTCCACGGAATTCCGAACGCGCCCTACGTGGTGATCGAGGACGAGTCGTCGCTCGAGCAAATGCTGTGGGAGCAGGGAAGCGGGAAGAGCGAACAGGGAACAGGTGCAGAGGCGCGAACTCCAAACGGCGGACGCCGTTTCACGCATTCCCTCTTCCCCCTTCCCACTTCCCGCTTCCCGCTCTTCCTCAAGCCGGTCCACGAAGGCTCGTCCAAGGGAATCACGGAGCGGAACTTCGTCCGCGACCGTAACGAGCTCGAGGCGCAGGCGCGGTTCCTCCTCGCAACGTACCGGCAGCCGGTGATCGCCGAGACCTTCCTGCCCGGCGCCGAGTTCACCTGCGGTGTGCTCGGCAACGGAGCAACGGCGCGGGTCCTGCCGATCGTGGGCTTCAACTTCGAGTCGCTGCCCAAGGGGGCATTGCCGATTTACGGGTTCGAGGCCAAGTGGATCTGGGACACGCCCGATGAACCGCTCGAGATCTTCGACTGCCCGGCGCGGATCGACCACCGTCTCGAGTCGGCGATCGAGGATGTCGTGCTTCGGGCCTATCGTGTGCTCGGCTGCCGCGATTGGTCGCGCGTCGACGTCCGACTGGACGCCGACGGAGTACCGAACGTGGTCGAGGTCAATCCGTTGCCTGGCATCTTGCCGAATCCCGAAGACAACTCCTGCCTGCCCAAAGCCGCACGCGCCGCCGGATTGAGCTATGATGAGCTGATTCAGAGCGCGCTCATTGCGGCGGCCGAGCGGACCGGCGTGCCGCTCGAGGTGCCGGACGAAGGCTGGCTCCCCGCCGCATGAAAGTCGCCATCCTGTTCGACGGCGCGTCGGCGTACGCGAGCAAGCCCGACCAGCTCATCCTCGGCACCGTCGAGGCGATCGAGCAGTCGCTCGTCGCCGAGGGCAACTCGGTCGGCTACGTGCCGGTTCACCTCGACGGCAGATGGATCGAGAAGCTCCGCCGCGGAAAGTTCGACCTCGCGTTCAACATGTGCGAGGGCATCGACGGCATCGCCACGCTCGAGCCGGCCGTCATCTCGGTGCTCGAGCTGTTCAAGATCCCGTTCACCGGCGCCACGAGCTACAGCGCCGCGATCTGCTTGCGAAAGCACCTGATCAACGGCTTGCTCGAGAAGGCAGGCGTTCCGATTCCACGCTTCACGGCGATTCGCCGGGGCGCGCCCCTTGTGAGCGTCGGCTTCCCGGCGATCGTCAAACCGGCGGCCGAAGACGCGTCGCTCGGCGTGGAGCAGCGATCGGTGGTGCGCAACACACGTCAGCTCGCGGCGCGGGTCCAAGCCATGCTCGAGGTCTGGGACGAGGTGCTCGTCCAGCGCTACGTCGATGGCCGTGAAGTGAATGTCGGCATCCTGGGCGACAGCGTGCTGCCGATCGCGGAGATCGACTTCGGCAAGCTGCCGGAGGGCCGCTGGCGCATCGTCACCTATCAATCGAAGTGGGCGACCGGGAGCGTCGATGACGTCGGTGCCGAGCCGCGCTGCCCCGCACGACTGCCGGCCAGGATCGCGAATGCCGTGCGGAGCGTCGCGCTCCGGGCGTGGCACGTCTCCGGCGGCACCGGCTACGGTCGCGTCGACATGCGGATCGACGCGAGCGGCCAGCCGTGGGTGCTCGAGGTGAACGCGAACCCCGACATCGCACCGGATGCCGGGCTGGCGCGCATGGCGCGAGTCGCGGGGATCGACTATCCCGCGTTGATCCGCACGATCTGTGAATTGGCGCTCGCACGCAGCCGCGAGACGCCGCCGCCTGACGAATGGATTCTCGCGCAGCGGCTCTCCGGCGTCGATGCCGAAACCGGCAGCGCGGAGCTCGATCTCTTTGCGGCGGCGCCAGCCGTCGCCGCGGCGGTTTCGCAGGAGTGAGATGGCGGTGAAACTCGGGGCTCTCCAACGGGGCCATCGCAACCGCATTCGAGAGATCCTCGACGCGACGTCGGTGTTTCGCGAGGAGGAGGTTCGCGTCGCGCTCGAGCTGTTCGACGAGACCTTCGCGTCGGGGCCTGCCCGCGCGCCGTACGATCCGGGCGACGGCGTGGCGAACTACGAGTTCGTGGGGTCGTTCTCACGCGAAGGTCAGCTCGTCGGCTACGTCTGCTACGGCGCCACACCGGGAACCGACCGCACCTATGACGTCTACTGGATCGCGATGCACCCCGAGTTTCAAGGATCCGGCGGGGGATCGCAGTTACTCGATGAAGTCGAGCGCCGTCTGAGGCAGCGTGAGGCACGACTCCTCGTCGTCGAGACGTCTTCGCGCGTCGACTATTCGGCCACACGACACTTCTACGAATCGCGCGGGTTTGCCGCCGCCGCGATGCTGCGGGACTTCTACGCACCTGGCGACGACCGGGTGATCTACACCAAGCGTCTCATCCACTCGTAGCACGTTCTACCCTTCACGCTCGGACCGGGAGCTGCGCCGCATGAGTGACTGGCAGAAGATTCTCCACGAGAGCATCGATAGCCTCGACAAGCTCGCCGAGCGGTTCGGGCCCGACGTCATCGACGTCGAAGGGCTCCAGCCCGCGTTCGACAACTTTCAAATGCGCATTACGGCCAACTCGCTCGCCACGATCAAGGAAGTCGGCGACGCGATGTGGCAGCAATACGTGCCGACGACGCAGGAGCTCGACATCATCGACGGCGTGATCGATTCGCTGGACGAAGATGGCGACTCTCCGGTCCCGAACATCACGCACCGCTATCCGGACCGGGTGCTGTTTCTGGTGAGCCCCGTCTGCGCGACGTACTGCCGGTTCTGTACGCGACGCCGCAAGGTGGGCGACCCCGAGAAGATCCCGCTCAACCAGTACGAGTCGGCCTTCGCGTACATTCGCGAGCACCCCGAGATCCGCGACGTGATCATGTCCGGCGGCGACCCGATGATGCTCTCCGACCGCCGGCTCGAGTACCTCTTTCAGCGTCTCCGCGAGATCCCGCACGTCGAGATCATCCGGATCGGCAGCCGCATCACGTCGCACCTGCCGTCGCGGATCACGCCGGAGTTCTGCGAGATGGTCAAGAAGTACCATCCCGTCTACATGAACACGCACTTCAACCACCCGGCCGAGCTGACACCCGAGACCGTCGCCGCACTGGGCAGGCTCGCCGACGCGGGAATCCCGCTTGGCTGCCAGACGGTGCTGCTGCGCGGCGTGAACGACGACCCGTCCATCATGAAGGAGTTGATGCAGAAGCTCCTCAAGGCGCGCGTTCGGCCGTACTACATCTACATGGCCGACCAGGTCGCGGGCGGCGAGCACTTCCGGACGACGGTCGAGAAGGGTCTGGAGATCGTGAAGGCGCTGCGCGGCTGGACGTCGGGGCTCGCCGTACCGCACTTCGTGATCGACGCGCCGGGCGGCGGCGGCAAGGTTCCGCTGTTGCCGGAGTACGTCGAGGAGATCAACGAGGACGAAGTGGTCTTTCGGAACTACGCGGGCGAACGCTACGTCTACAAGCAGCCGCGTCAGCCGGCGATCGCGGCCTCGGCGTGCGGGACCGGAGCCGAGGAAGAGCGCGACGTGGTGCCGATCGAGATCGGGAAGAAGCCGAAGCCGCGGAAGAAAGCAGTGGCTCGCAAGAGAAAGACCGGAACTTGAGAAGGGCGAACGGCAGACGGCGAAGGCAAACGGCGGGACCAAAAAGCGACGGCAAACAGCGGGGGCAAACAGCGCACTGCGCCGTGTGCCCCCGCTGTCTGCCTTCGCTGTAAGCCCGCGCCCTCAGCGCTCGCGGTTTGCCGTTCGCCTCATGGCGCGTCGCGTCCCGGATCCTTGAGCTCGTCCTTCTTCAAGAACGGCACGCCATCGGTCATCCACTTTGGGGCAGGACCATCCTTGAGATAGTGATCGAAGAACTGGAAGTACCGGATGGTGAGGTCACGGCGATTCGCCAGCCCGCGCAACCCGTGACCCTCGCCGGGATAGGCCAGGAGGACGGCGTTCTTGCCGTTGAAGCGGAGCGCGTTGTAGAAGTTGAGCCCTTCGATGAACGAGACGGTCGGGTCGGCCGTCCCGTGCATGATCAGGATCGGCTCGGTCACCTCGGGCACGTGCGTCAGCGCCGACTCGTTACGATAGAGCTCGGGCTTGTCCCACGGTGAAACGCCCCATCGGCCCTGGCCATATAGATAGTACTCGTTGCCGTTGGCGCCGCTGCCGCCGGTCACCTGGTAGGACCAGCCCCACTCCTGGCTGAAATCCGTAAACAGGTCGGTCACGCCCGCGCCGACGCCCACGGCGGCGAACAGCCGCGATCTGGTGGCGATGAACGCCGCGCCCTCGCCGCCATAGCTGTGGCCGTTGAGACCAATGTGCTTTGGATCGGCGTAACCCATCGCGATCACCTTCCGCGTCGCGCTCTCGACCGCATCGAGCTGGTCGGTGTGCGACGAGCCGGTGTGATAGTACACGTCCGGCACCATCATGATGTACCCGCGGCTCACGCCTTCGATCGGTGAGGAGCCCATGCCGGTGAGGAACGACGGCGGGGAGTAGCGATTCAGGTTCTGCGAGTTCTTCTCGTAGAAGTTCACGATCATCGGCCGCTTCTCGCCCGGCTTGTAATCGTCCGGCAGCGCCATCATGCCCTGCAGCTTGTGCCCGTCGCGATCCGTGAAGTCGAACAGCACCCGATGGCCCCACCTGTACTCGGCCTGCTGCGGATTGGCATCTGTGATTTTTTCCGCGCTCTTGAAGTCGGCACCCGAAACGTGGAGATCGGGGAACTCGACGAAGGTCTGTCGCGTGAACAGGTACTCGTCGGCGTTGGCGGCGCGCACGGGCGTGCCGAAGTCGGCGTCGTCGTAAACGACTTCGCTCAGCTTCCCGCCGTCGAGCCGGTAGAAACCATCTTTCTTCGTCAGCTCGCCGAACGCCGAAAGCGTCAGCGGCTTCGATAGATCGACCTCCTCTCCGGTTCGCGCACGGCGAGATGCCAGAGAGTCGATAGGCGCCACGCGTGCGATGCGGAAGATCGTCCGATTTTTCGCGCCGGCCCCGAGCGTGAGATTGCGTGCACCGGACGCACCGTCGAGCGGCAGCAGCCAGAGATCGTACTTCGCTTCGACGATGATGTTCTTGCCGTCGCTGGTGAATCCAGCCACTCCGTACGGCGGCCTCGGGCCGGGGTGATCGAACTCGGTATTCACGAAGCTCGGAGCATCGACGCCCAGCGCGGCGGAGGTGCCGGCCTCGAGGTCGTACGCGTGGAACTTGTCGCCCGCCCAGTAGATGAACTTCCTGCTGTCGGGCGAAAGACCGAACACGGCGCCTTGGGTGTACTGGTCCTTGAGGATCGGCGTGCGCTCGCCGGTCGCGGCATTGACGCGGAAGAAGTCGGCGGCGGCCGGCTTGTAGTCGGAGATGTACGGCCGAGCATCGCGACCGACTGCCCAACGGCCATCCGTGGAGATCTGGATGTCGCGCATCGTCGAGTCGGTGAGCGGCACGTATTTCTTGGTCGCAGTCTCGAACGCCTCGCGGTACGTGAAATTCCGGTCCTGCTCGGCGCGTATCATCTGGACGGACTGGATGTAGCGATCGTTCGTTCGCCAGACGTCGACGTCCGCGATGGAGTCGGTGCTGCGGCGACGCGTGGTGTCCGCCGCCGGAGCCTGCGGCATGGCACCAAAGAAGACGCGCGCCCCGTCTTCGCTCCAGGAAAGCGGCGCCCGGTCGCTGATCACCCAATCGGCCGGGAACTGCGGTGCCGACGCGGTGAGCGTCGCCGGCGAGGATTCCGGATTGGCGATCGCGGCCCGAACGTCGGGAACGACCACGAGCATGTTGTCGCGCTCGCGCATCTTCTCGACCTCCTTGCCTTTGAGCACGGCAATGCCGCTGCCGGTCTCGTTCCAGGCGAGTCGATCGTAGACGCGGGCGTCGTTGTCGAGGGCTCGCGTGCTGCCGGTGGCCAGATCAGTCACGAACAACCCGTTGCCATCGCGGATCGACGCGTCGACGACGTAGGCGAGCAGGTCGCCCGACCGGTTGAAAGCGGCGTCACCGACGCTGCCGATGAATTGGCTGCGGCCGGTGGTGAGATCGTGGAGGACGGCATCGCTGCCTTCCGTGATTGGCTCCGACGCGCCGCCGCGGCCGCCGGGCGCCGCGCCTTGTGGACCACCACCACCCCGACCACCGCGGCCGCCGGTGGTCGCCGGACGGCGGCGGAAGAGCACGAACTTGGAATTCGCCGCGAACACGACGGACTGCATGTTACGCCACGATTGCGTCTTGCCCGACGTCAGCTCTCGCAGCTCCGTGCGGCGTAACGGCTCCGCGTCAGCGGCCGCTCCGCGCCCGTTCGGAGTCTGCGCACCCGGGGCGCCCCCGGCCGGCGCCGCACCCGCGACCGCTCCGCGGCCGCCGCGCCCATTGCGTGGCGGCTGTGAATCGACCTGGTACGCGATCCACTTGGCGTCGGGGGAAAACACCGGGTTCGATGCGTTGGCGATCACGACGTCCTGCTTCGTGGGCAGATGCAGGATGTGCAGTTCCGGCTTCGAGTCGGCGGGCAGCACGTTGGTGTAGCGATACACCCAAGCGACCCACTGGCCATCGCTCGAGATCCGCTCGCCTTCGATGCTGCGCCAGCGCGAGTAATCGTCGACGGTGAGGACCTTCTTCGTGATCGGGTCGCGGCGAGTGTTGCCCGCTTGGGTAACGGGGCTCGCGTTCTGGGCAAGGCCGCCGACCGACGGCGCGAGGGCGGCGATACCGGCCACGGCGGATGATCCGATCAGCCGGCGGAGCATGGAAGACGGGTACACGTGAAGCTCGAGAGGGAGAGATTGCGAAAATACGAATGGAAAGCGGAAAAGGCTAACTGCGCGTTCGAACAGCGGAGGCAAACAGCGGAGGCAAACAGCGGAGGCAAACAGCGAGGGCAAACAGCGAGGGCAAACAGCGTGAGGCGGAACAACAAACGGCGAGGGGACCGGTATCCGGTCACCCTCGCCGTTTGCACCCGCTCTTTGCGCCCGCCGTCAGGACGCGCCGTTCGCCACCGCCGTTCGAACTCGCCCTTCGCCGTTCGCCGTCAATGCGCGGCGGCGAGCTCTTCTTCTTTCTCCTTCTCCGCTTCCTCCACGATCTTCTGCTGCACCTCGTGCGGCGCTTCCTCGTAGCCCTTGAATCGGCGCTTGAACGTCGCGCGACCCTGCGTCATCGAGGAGATGGAACTCGCGTAGGTGAACAGCTCGGCCTGCGGGACGATCGCGCGGATGACGGTACCGGCGCCGTCGGCTGGTTCCGTCCCGAGGATGTGCCCCCGCCGCGACGACAGATCGCCGAGCACGTCGCCCATGTAGTCGTCCGGTGTGGTGACTTCGATCTCGTCGAGCGGCTCGAGGATCGTGGGCTTGCACTTGGGGGCAACGGCCTTGAACGCCAGGATGCCCGCCATCTTGAACGACATTTCGTTCGAGTCGACGGTGTGATAGGAGCCGTCGAACAACTCGACCTGGAAGTCGACCAGCGGATACCCGGCGAGAATGCCGCGCACAGAGGCTTCCTGGATTCCCTTGTCGACCGCCGGGATGTATTGCCGCGGGATGGACCCGCCGACGATCTCATCGACGAACTGGTAGCCTGATCCGCGCGGCAGCGGTGCGAATCGCACCCAGCAATCGCCGAACTGCCCGCGTCCGCCCGACTGCTTCTTGTGGCGTCCTTGGCCTTCGCCCTTGCCCTTGATCGTTTCGCGATAGGCGATCTTGGGCTTCGACAGCTCGGCGGTCACGCCGAACTTGCGCTTGAGCTTGGACAGCCCGACCTCGAGATGGCGCTCGCCCAGGCCGGAGACGATCGTCTCGTGCGTCTCGGAGTTGTAATGCACCTCGAGCGTCGGATCTTCGTCGTGCAGGCGATGCAGGCCGGCCTGCAGCTTCTCTTCATCGGCGCGATTGGCGGCGTGGACCGCCATCTGGATCGTGCCTTCAGGGAAGCTGATGAGCGGCAGGCGGACCGGGTGCTGGCGCGACGAGAGCGTGTCGTTCGTGTGGGTGTTGCGCAGCTTGGCGACACAGCCGATGTCGCCGGCGTGCAGCCGGTCGATCTCGATGCGCTCCTTTCCCTGCGCCACCGACAAGTGGTTGAGCTTCTCCATCCCGCTGCGTGTCACGTTGTACAGTTCGTCGCCGTTCGTGATCATGCCGGAAAAGAGGCGGAAGAACGTCACGTCGCCCACGTGCGGTTCGGACATCGTCTTGAAGACGTGCGCGACGCATGGGCCGCTGTCGTTGGCGTGGATCTCGACCGTGTTGTCGCCCTCGGCGCCGGTGAAGCCGTGCAGCTCCTCCATCTCGAACGCGTTCGGCATGAGCTCGACGATCGTCGACAGAATGGCCTGCGTGCCGTAATTGTGCTCGCTCGAAATGCAGAACAGCGGAAAGAGCTCCATGCGCTTCATGGCCTCCTTCATCCCGGCTATCGCCTCGTCGCGGGAGATCTCGCCGCCTTCCAGATAATGCTCGAGCAGCGTGTCGTCGGTGGCCGAGATGGACTCGATCAGCTCGTTGTAATAGCGATCGAAGAGCGGCTTGGCTTCGCCGGGAATGTCGGTTTCCTCGTACTCGCCCGTCTTGACGCCGCGCTTGAACTGGTGGGCCTTCTTGGTGAACAGGTTCACCACACCGTGAAAGTCCGGGCCCTGACCGACCGGCACTTCCACTGGAATCACCTTGTTGGTGAGCCGCGTTTTGATCTGCTGGTAGATGCGATCGAAGTCCGCGTGTTCCTTGTCCATCATCGACACGACGAACATCACCGGATCGCGCCGAGCCACTGCTTCGCGGAACATCCGCTCGGTGCCCACTTCGACGCCCGACGTGGCTGGAACGACGACGAGGGCGCCGTCGGCGGCGGCCAGACCGGCAATCGCGTCGCCCTGGAAGTCGAGGTACCCTGGCGTGTCGATGAGGTTGATCTTGTTCTCCTGCCACTCGGCGTAGGCCGGGCCGAGGTTGATCGAGTAGCCTCGCTCTATCTCTTCCGCGGCGTGGTCGGTGAGCGCGGTGCCGTCCTTCACCGATCCATGCCGCTTTGAGCTTCCTGACACGAAGGCGAGCGCATCGACCAAACTGGTCTTGCCGCTCGCCCCGTGTCCCACTACCGCGATGTTGCGGATCTCCGATCCTTTGTACTCCCTCATAGCGTCGACTCCTCTGCTGTCAAAGCAGTGTTCCGATCACCGGTGCTTGCTCGAGCCAGGCACGCAGGGCGTCGTCGCTGACCGAATCGTCGAGTCTCATGAGCTCCACGGCGAGCGCACGACCGGCGTGCCGCGTCTCGCTGATGCAGTTGAAGACCAGGACGCCGCCCTTCCCTGCATGGGCGGCGCTCCAAAGTCTTCCCAGGTCATCGGCGAAAACGCGGACGCTTTCGGAAGTACGGCGTGTGGTGCTGCGAGTCGGCACGTTGATCTGCGGTCATCAGCCCAGGTAGTCGGAGACTGGCGCGCCGACTGATGCGAGTCAAGGGGCCCGCGGTCTGGACAGCCGCGCCCGGGTGCCCTTGAATCCCACTGCATGTGGATGATCGCACATCGGAATCGAGCAAAGGTCGGAGCGCTGCTCGCCGCTTTCGTGTTGCTCGGGCTCGGCACCGCCCTGCTTCGACCGCTCGACACCGCCGACCTGGTGGCGGTCCGGATCGGGGTGCCGACGTATGCCTCGGCGCTTCAACAGGTTGCCAGGATCACGGCGCACGAGGACTCGGTCGCCGTGCCTTCGGGACATTCTATTCTGTTGCTGCATGGCCAACGAGTCCCGCGGTCGGTCGTGCTGTTTCACGGGGTCACCAACTCGCCGCGCCAGTTTCGCGCGTTCGCCGAACGGCTGTTCGATCAGGGCGCCAACGTCTACATCCCGCGGCTACCGCGTCATGCCGAACCGGGGGGAATGCACGCGCTCGCCGTGATGACCGCCGAGCAGCTTCGCGACTGCGCCGATTCGGCGGTCGTGATCGCACGCGGGCTCGGCGACACCATATTGGTGGCCGGTCTGAGCGCTGGCGGCACGATGGCGGCATGGGTCGCGCAGAACCGTCCGGATGTGAAGCGGGTAGTCGTGATCGCACCGGCGATCGAGCTGGCGCGGCTTCCCTGGAAGCTCGGGAGTCCGGTGCTTCGCCTGGCCGTGCGCCTGCCAAACCTCACGCGACAGCGGGCGCGACTCGACACGGTACCGGACCGTGAGGACGGGTGGACCACGCACGGTTT
>DATJIZ010000293.1:0-12514 GCA_035492735.1 Gemmatimonadaceae bacterium
GGTTCGGAACCACCTCGACTCCATCCATGCCATCGCGCTGGCGAATCTGGCCGAGGTCACGAGCGGCACGGCGATGCTGATGGCGTTGCCTCGCGGCGTGCGCGGCATCGTGACCAGCTTGTCGATCGAGTACCTCAAGAAAGCGCGCGGCACGTTGACCGCCGAGTGCCGCTGTCAGGTGCCGAGCGTCGACGGCGAGTCGTCGCTCGACGTCGAGACGCAGATCAGGGACGAGAGCGGTACCGTCGTCGCGCGCGCGACCGTGCGCTGGAAACTGGCCGGCTGATCAGGAGCTCGCAGCGAGGTGGTCGGGGCGCGGCACTTTGCCGCGCATGCCCAAGCAAATCGCCGCTGCGACGAGAGCAAATGCCGCGAGCGTGAGAAACGCGCCGCTGTCGCCACCGGTGTGTGTGCGAAGGAATCCGACGACATTCGGCCCGACAAAGCCCGCGACGTTGCCGATCGCGTTCACCAGCGCGATCCCAACCGCCGCCGAGCTACCACTGAGCAGGATCGTCGGAAGCGTCCAGAACGGCGCGAGGAAGCTGATCACGGCGATCTCCGCGACGGCGAGGCTGGTCATGCGAGCCACGGGAGAGCTGAACGTGGCGGCGCCCGTGCAGGCAATCGCCACGACTACCGCGCAGGCGGCGGCGTGCAGCACTCGCTCACCGGAACGATCCGAGCTCGCACCGACCAGCACCATGCCGAGCGCGCAAAGCACGGCGATGAGCGCCGTGAGCCAGCCGACGGCGAGGTTCCCGAGGTGCAGCGAGTCGCGGAGCATTGTCGGTCCCCAGAACAGATAGGCGTAGCCAGCCGTCGTGATGAGCATCTCTGGAATCGAGACGAGCCAGATGAGTGGGTGGGCGAGCGCGCGAAGCGGCGGCACGCCGTGCGGCGCCGGATGCTCGTCTCGGTCGCGCCGCAGCCGCTCGACCAGCCAGTCGTGCTGCGCCGCGGTGAGCCAGTCCGCGTCGCGCGGTTCCTCCGTGAGATAGCGCAGAACCACGAGTCCGAGGACGACCGACGGCACTCCTTCGATCAGAAACAGCCACTGCCACCCGGCGAGGCCGCTCCGGCCATTCATATTGAGCAGCCAGCCGCCCAGTGGGCCGCCGATCGTCCCCGACAGCGGAATCGCCATCATGAACCAGGCACTGGAGCGCGCGCGCATCGAGGCCGGATACCACTGGCTCAGGTAGTACATGATGGCAGGGAAAAAGCCGGCTTCCGCGACGCCGAGCAACAAGCGGAGTACGTAGAATTGCGTCGGCGTCCTGACGAACATCAGGCCGGTCGCGATCGCGCCCCAGGTGATCATGATGCGGGCGATCCAGCGCCGCGCTCCCACGCGAACGAGCACGAGGTTGCTCGGCACCTCGAACAGGGAGTACCCGAGAAAGAAAATGCCGGCCCCGAAGCTGAACGCCGCCGCGCTGAAGCCGAGATCGCGGTTCATCTGGAGCGCCGCGAGGCCGACGTTCGATCGGTCCAGAAAGTTGAAAATGTAAAGAATGAAAACGAACGGAATGAGACGGCGCGTCACGCGCCGCATCGTTTCCCGCTCGAGATCAGAAGCGGATGCCGCCGCCGACCGTGATGACTTGCCCGGAGATGTAGTCGGATTCGGGGGTGCAGAAGAGATAGACGCCATTCGCCGCCTCCTCGACGGTGCCCAATCGGCCGAGTGGGATCTGCTGCTTCTCGAGCGCCTCGAGGAGCGACGGTTGCACGCCGTACTTGATCGAGCGGCCACCGACGTCGACGGACGAACTCGCGGTGTCGAGCGGTTGCGTCATCCGTGTTTGGATGAAGCCGAACGCGACGCAATTCACGTTGACGCGATAGCGTCCCCACTCCTTGGCCAGCGTCTTCGTCATGCCCACCACCGCGGCTTTGGCCGAGGCGTAGTTCACCTGGCCCGGATTGCCGCCCAGCCCTGAGACCGACGAGATGTTGACGACCTTTCGATACACTTCGCGGCCCTGTTCCGCTTCGGCCTTGGCGAAGCGGCGGATCGGCTCGGCCGCCGCGCGCAGAATTCTGAACGGCGCGGTGACGTGGACGTCCATCACCGCTTGGAACTGCTCGTCGGTCATCTTCTGAATGACCGAGTCCCACGTGAAGCCGGCGTTGTTGACGATGATGTCCAGTCCGTTGAAGCGGTCCAGCGCCGTGGTGACGAACCGTGCGGCGAACGACGGGTCGACGACGCTGCCGTTGCACGCCGCCGCTTGACCGCCGGTGGACACGATCCGTTCGACGGTCTCGTTGCCGGGCAGCTCGTCCAGATCGTTCACGACCACGCGGGCGCCCTCGGCCGAGAGCTTGAGCGCGATGGCGCGGCCGATCCCACGACCCGCGCCAGTCACGAGGGCGACTTTCCCGTCCAATTTCATTGTGTCAGTGGCCGGATCGCACGAACGCTTCGATTTCGCTGTTCACCACGGGGGCGGCATCGCCGAATACCATCGTCATGTGATTGCCCGGTACGGGCACGTATTTCACATTCGGGAAAACCTCCGCCGTACGCTTGGCATACTCGGGTTCGACGAGCGGCGGAGTCCCGGGAGGACCGTATGGTTCTCTGGCGTTGAGGAGCAAGGTGGGCTGCTTGACCGAGGCGACGAGCTCCGGCCACGGCTCGGCCGTGAGGCTCGCCATCGCCTGGCCGATTGCGCTGGCGCTGGTCGCCGCTTGCGCCGTGCCATCCGGATTCTCCTGAATCTCGGCGCGATAGAACCGTTCGATCGCGTCGTCCCAGAATCCGACGAGATGCGGGCCGCTGCGCGCCTCGGCGAGATATGCATCGACCGACGCGGACACGCGCGACAGCCGGTCGAGCGACGGCTTGATCAACTCGGCGACTCGCGGATTGAGCGCGATCGCGGCGTCCATCACGATCAGCTTCTCGACGCGCTCGGGAAACCTGGCGGCGACGTAGATCGCGAGGTATCCGCCGAACGAATGTCCGGCAAGCACCACGCGGCGGAGCCCGAGATGATCCATCAACGCGAGGACGTCGCTTGCGTGGTCGGCCATGGTATAACCGGTGGCCGGCTTTCCCGACTTGCCGCGGCCGCGCAAGTCGGGCGCAACGACGCGAAACGCCGGACTCAACCCCGCGGCGATCAGCCCACCGAAGCACCGGGCGTTGGCCGAAAGTCCGTGCAGCGCCACCAGCGTGGGCTCGGCGCCTGGCGCATCGATGTAATGAATGACCGTTCCATCGACTGCGGACTGCAGGACGTGCTCCGTGGCGGTTGCTGTCGCCGCCGGACGCGTAATCGGCGTCGTCATGTCAGGCCTTGGTCGGAGTGAGCGCGGCGTACTGCTCGCGCAGCACGCGCTTGAGCGTCTTGCCGGCTGTGCTGCGTGGCAGATCCTCGACGATCACGACCTCGTGCACCTGCTGATAGCGCGCCGCGACCCGCGCGTTGATCCACGTGCGGAGCTCCTCGGCGCTCGCGAGCGTCTGCTCCTTGAGCACGATCGCCGCAAACGGGGACTCGCCCCACTTCTCGTTCGGTATACCGAAGACGGCGACCTCGCGCACGGCGGGATGGTGGACGGCGACTTCCTCGATGTCCTTGGGGAAGACGTTGACACCGCCCGAGATGATCATGTCCTTCTTGCGGTCGACGAGGTGGAGGAAGCCATCCTCGTCCGCCATCCCGACGTCGCCCGTGAACAGCCAGCCGTCGCGAATCGCCTGCGCGGTGAGGTCCGGCCGCTTGTAGTAGCCAGGCATCATGAGCGGCGACGTCCCGACGATCTCGCCAACTTCGCCCGGCGGCAGATCGCGGCCCTCGTCGTCGACGATGCGCATCCGACAGTACGGAATCGGGGTGCCGACCGAATCGATCTTGCGCGCGAAGTCTGTGCTATCGAGCACCGTGATGAACCCCTCGGTGAGGCCGTACAGCTCATAGAGCGAGTCCGGCAGGACCGGGAGGAGCGCCTCTTTGTGCTCGCGGTGCCACGGCGCTCCGACGGAGCAGAGCATCTCGAGCGTATGCAGCTTCGCTTGCGAGAAGTTGGGCGCGTTGATGACGCCGACGATCTGCGACGGCACCATCATGACGTGCGTCACGCCTTCCTGCTCGACCAGATCGATGAACTGCGCGGCGTCGAACTTCTCCATCAGCACGAACGTGCAGCCCAGGAACCAGGCCGGCATGAGCGTCACGAACGCACCGTTGAAGACGAGCGAACCTCCGTGCATCACCACGCTCTCGGGCGTAAAGCGGAACTGGTTGCCGAACATCGTACCGTAGAGCGCGCGCACGTAGTGCGTGTGGATGATGCCTTTCGGCTGGCCGGTCGTGCCGCTCGAGTAGATGATGTTGTAGACGTCGTCGTCGTCGATCTCGACGGGCGGCGGCGGCTCGGGGCTCGCGGCGGCGCTCAGCGTGGCGTAATCGCGGTAGCCGGGTGCGGTGGGCGCGTCGGTCAGGACGTACATGTCCGGACCAATCTGCGGCAGGTCGGGCCGCGCTTCGTCGAGCGCGGCCATCGTTGCTTTGCAGCCGAGGACCGCCTTGGTGTCGGAGTCCCGGAGCAGCGTGACGAGTCCCGGTCCGCGCATCAATGGACTGAGCGGGACCGACACTACGCCGAGCTCCGCGCACGCCCGGTAGGCTTCGAGCAGCTCGATGCAGTTGGGCAGGATGATCGCCAGCTTGTCGCCCTTGCGCATCCCGAGCGACCGCAGCGCGTTCGCGAACCGATTCACGCGCGCGTAGTGCTCGCGGAACGTGAATCGCCGCGCGCCACACACCACCGCCGTCTTGTCCGGCTGATATCGTGCGTGGCGCGCGAGCAGCGAGCCGACGTTCATCGTCAGCTCACTGCTGAACGCGAAGCCCGACGAAGAGCATGCCCCCGATCTCCGGCATGTTGATCATCTCGCGATGCTGCCGGCCCAAGCCGCAACCTCGATCCTCGCTGACGATGACGGAGTTCGCCGGCGTCGTACCGGCCTTGTACGCGACGTTTCTGGCGGTGCACGAGTAGAGGTTGCTCACGCCGACGTTGACCAGCGTATTGGGCAGCTGGGGGATCCGCGCCGACAGGCTGGCGTCGAGCGTGCCAAACGTCGGGATCACGCCCGTGTTCACACCGGAGCGGAAGTAGTACGCGTTCACGTTGCGGAACGTCAGGCTGGCGGTCACCGGCCCGACGTCTTTCGCCGTGGCGCCCAGCGTCCACTTGGTGCTCGGTGCGTTGAGTGCCGTCGCTTCCTCGAAGCCTTTGGGGACGGACATGTCGGTGAGCTTGGTCGTGGAGAGCGTGCCGCGAAGCTCGATACGGCTCGTGGCGAAGTAGTTCGCCCCGATGTCATAGCCCGACAACGTGGCGCGCCCGAGGTTGTAGTAGATGAGCACCACGGGCGCGATGCCGGCGGGGGTCACGATCCGGCCGGTCGAGTTCACCGGCATTCCGTACGGGTTGGCGATCGGGTAGGCGTAGGTCGGCGCCGAGGTGAACGGGTTGCTGATCACGCTCAGCGGGCTGGTGAAATTGTCGTACTTGGAGCGGTAGTACGTGCCGTCGAGATACAACTTCTCGGCGACGATGCCTTTGTAGCCGAACTCCCACGTCTTGTTCTGCTCGGGACCAATCGGGTTGTATGTCGCCTTGAGGTTGCCACTCGCGTCCTTCACGATGAAGCCGTCGGTGTTCCCGTAGACCGAGATGACCGACGTCCAATCGGGAATGAAGAAGTTGGTCTGCAGGATCGTCGGCGATTTGAACGCGCGATTGTACGTGACACGGAATGCCTGATCGGCGACGGGCTTGAGGATGATGCCCGCCTTGGGACTCCACTGCTGGTCGTATGCCGACGGATAGTCGAGACGTCCAGCCAGCACGACGTCGAGCCAGTTGACGACCGGCGTCGTGGTCTGGGCGTAGAAGCCCGTCTGGTGGTTGTCGATGTCCTTCTTGGTGACCCGATCGGTGAGCCATTGGCGCTTGCTGCTCACGATGTCGGCGCGATATTGCGCTCCGAAGACGACGGTGGTGTTGCGGAGCGGCGCGACCATGTAGTTGCCCTGCGCTTCGGCGGCGTACAGACGCCCGTCGCTCGGCCAGTCACTCAACTCGCGGAGCGAGTCGGCGCTGAGGCTCGAGTTGGCCGGCGTGAGCTGCGCGCCGGCAAAGCGATTCAGCGCGAACGATCGTCCGGACTGCGACTCCTCGCGGTAGGTGTTGAAGTACCAGTGCGGGGTGCTGTACTTGGCCTGGAGCACGCTGTACTTCCATCCGCTCAGCTGATTGCGCCCGACGTTGGTCTGACCGATGCCGTCGGTATAGCTCATCCCGCCGTTCACCTCCAGGCGATTGTCGCCATCGTAGTGAACGATCGCCGCGCTGCCGCGGCGAACCTTGGCGCGCCAGTCGATCGGAACCTTGAGATTGGCCTCGTTCACGGAGTTGGCGGTGCCTGGGGCGACGAGCGTTCCTCCGGCGTTGTAGTTCAGGTAATTCTGCCAATCGTTGGCGTCCTGGAGCTCCCCTGAGAACTTGTAGCCCCAATCGCCGTAGACGTTGGCGAAGCGGCCCTGCACGTCCTTGTACGATCGATTGCCGCCGGTGACCTCGAGGGTGAGGCCCTTGAAATCGCGCGGGTCCTTGGTGCGGGTCGACAGCACACCGTTCGAGGCATCCGGACCATAGAGCGCCGATCCCGGACCGACGAGCACCTCCATGCCGGCGAGGTCGACCTTCGGCGTGGGTGTCAGCGAGCCCGTGGGAAGGCCGCTTTCCGGAATGACCGAGATACGGCCGTCCTCGACCATGAGGAATCTGCTATTGAACGACGAGTTGAAGCCGCGCGCATTGATCGCGACGCTCGTCATTCCGGTCTGGATGTAATCGAGGCCTTTCGCTTCCTTGAGCGCGCTCGCGAATGTATTGCCGATGCTGCTCTCGATGAGCTCTGGTCCGAGGCTCGTGACGGTCGCCGGCGCATCGGTGACTTTTTCCGCGCGGCGCGAGGCGGAGATGACGACGTTCGCGAGCTGCGTCGCGGCGCGAGCGAGCACGAACGAGACGGTCGTCTCGGCGTTGGGGCGCACGACGACGCCGGACTGGGTGACCGGTCGCGCGCCCAGGCGCTGCGCGCGAAGCTCGTACGAGCCCGCCGGCACGTCGGTGATCGTGAACCGACCGGCGTCGTTGCTGATGCCGCGGAACGGCGTACCCACGACTGCGATTTGGGCGCCGGCAACCGCGATCTTCGCGGAGTCGGTGACGGTGCCGGAGATTCGTCCCGTTTGAGCCGTCGCAAAGGCGAGCGGCGCGAGCAGGCCAGCGAGCCCAGCGAGGGAACGTCGCGTCATTTCCAGAGCCCTCCACGGAGGCGTAGGGAAGTGGCAGGTGCCTGATAATGCGTATTAGCCGGGCGCTAATACGCATTAGCGACGTGGAGTTGTCAAGAGGGAAAGGCTGTCGGGAGCATCGCTCCCTAGCTCCACCTGATCTCCCACTCGCAGTAGGCGTCCCCCTCGTGCTCACAGCGAACGTGGCGAACCGTCACGTCACGGCCGCCCGCGAGCTCGGCGGCGCGCCGCAGGCCGCCAGTCTGCCGCTGGCAGAACAGCGGCTCGGCCGTCGGGAAACCGTCCAGCCGCGCGACGGCGCGACCCCGCTCCACTTCGACCGGAACCATGTCGCCCGGAGCGTAATACAGCTGGAACAGCGATACCGACTGCGTCACGAACTCCATCGGAGTAGCCTTGTGCAGGAGTCCGCCGTACAGTCGCTGCCCGAGCGAGTCGATTGCGAACGCGCCGGCTCGCTCCATCCAGCCAGGCTCTCGATCCCGCAGCATGTCGTCCGCCGCGCGCCACAGCGTCAACAGGGAGTCGTACGGCAGCTCGTCCGTCATGGCCGTTGTCGTCACCCGCTCGCGCGTCGGCGCGTCGATGCGTCCGAGAATGTCGGACAGCGTCGCCTGCCCGTACGTCTGCTCGATGAAAGCGAGGGTGGCGCGCGCCGTCGAACCGCGCGCCACGCCCGTCGTGGCTGGTCTCATCGTCCACCACCGGAAGGAGGCGCGGTCGATCCGCGCGTCACGAGATGAACGCCGAGGACTCTGCTCGATCGTTCGCGTTCGGGTTTGCCATCGTCGTTCGCGCCTTCCCCCTCGACCTGGCGGATCAGCAATCGGGCAGCACGCGCGCCCATTTCACGCGCGCGCACGTGAATGGTCGTGAGCTCCGGCGTCACCAGTCGCGCCGTGTCGATGTCGTCGCATCCGCACACGGACATGTCGCGGGGTACGCCGACACCGGCCTCGATGCACGCCTTGATCGCGCCGAGCGCCATCAGGTCGTTGGTACAAAACACGGCCGTTGGTCGATCGCGCTCGGCGAGCAGCGCGCGCATGCCGGAACGACCACCTTCGACGGTGGGCGAGACGCGCCGCAAGTGGTTCGAGGCCATACGCAGGCCGGCGGCCCGCAATGCCTGCATGAATCCGCGCTCGCGCATGCGAAACGCCCACAGATCCGTCGCTGGACCGACCAGCCCTGTCCGTACGTGCCCCAATGCAAGCAGGTGCTCGGCGGCAAGACGACCGGCCGCCGGCGCGTCGCTCATGACCGAGAGCTGCGTGTCCGACGGCTCGTCGATCAGAACCACCGTGAGATCGGAGAACGCCGCTTGGTCGAGTGACGCGGCCCCGACGGCATCGATGATGACGCCGTCGATCTGCCGCGCGCGAAATGCTTCGATATGGCGCTCGGCCGGGACTTCGCCGGCGTTGGCGAGCAGCACGGCGTAGCCTTCGTCGCTGGCGACGCGCTCGACGCCCGCCACGACGTCGGCGAAGAATGGATTGTAGAGATCTGGAATGATGATGCCCAGCGAATAGGATCGACTCTGGACCAGCGCCCGGGCAATGACGTTCGGCCGGTAGCCGAGCTCTTCGGCGGCGCGCAGGATCCTCTCCCGAGTCGCCTCGGAGACGCGAACCGAACTGCTTCCGCCGATGACCTGCGAGACCAGCGGCTGTGAAACGCCGGCTTTGCGGGCAACGTCGTGCATGGTGACGCGGGGCATGAGCTATCGTAATACTTGCGCCGCCTGCCGCGCGAGATGGAACCGGCTTGGATCACCGGGAACAGCATCGCGCTCGGACGCTGCGGGCGACGCCGAACCAAAGATCGTTGTCCGACGCCGCGGCCCTCGAACGTCGTATGGTAGAGACGCCCGATGCGTCGCCGCGGGTCGCGCGGGGCGGCCGGGCACCAGGGCCTTCACCGAGGATCGAGGCAATGAGCGAATTCGTCTACCTGTTTCGCGTTGACGCGGCCGAGCAGCGCGACCGTATGGGAACGCCTGAACGCGCGCAGCAGAGCATGCAGGCCTGGATGGCGTGGATGCGGCAGCTCGAGGCGAGCGGACACCTGAAGCAGCGCGGCCAGCCGCTCGACCGCACCGGTAAGCTCGTGAGGGGCAAGACGCGCGTCGTGACCGATGGCCCGTTCGCCGAGGCCAAGGATCTCGTGGCGGGCTTCATCGTCGTCGAAGCGGACGACATCGGTCAGGCCGCCGAACTGGCGAACGGCTGTCCGATTCTCGAGGGCGGCGGCGCGGTCGAAGTGCGCCCCGTGCTCGCGATGAACTTCTGAGATCGTTCGGTGCCGGAGCTGAGCGAGCACCTGTTTCGGCGCGAGTCGGGGCGCATGGTCGCCGCGCTCACGCGCATCTTCGGCGTGCACAACCTCGCGTTGGCAGAAGACGTTGTACAGGACGCCTTCTGCCGCGCGCTCGAGGTGTGGAAGGCGCGCGGCGTTCCGGAAAACCCGTCAGCGTGGCTGATGACGGCGGCGAAGAACCGTGCGCTCGACGTCGTGCGGCGCGAGCGGACATCGCGCGACTTCGCACCGGAGATCGCGCGGCTGCTCGAAACGGAATGGACGCTCGCCTCCGCCGTGGCCGAATCGTTCGCGGAACACACCATCCGCGACGAACAGCTGCGCATGATGTTCTCGTGCTGCGATCCGCGACTGCCCGAGGAGGTGCAGGTCGCGCTCATTCTGAACATTCTGTGCGGCTTCGGCGCCAGTGAGATCGCGAGCGCGTTTCTCGCCGGCCGCGCCGCGATCGAGAAACGGATCAGTCGTGGCAAGATGGTGCTGGCATCGTCGCGCCGCCTGTTCGATCTGGCCGAGGACGATTTCGCGCCGCGGCTCGGCGCCGTCCACCGCGCGCTCTACCTGCTGTTCAACGAGGGCTACCACGGCGCCTCGGCAAAGGCCGCGGTGCGCGGTGAGCTCTGCGGCGAAGCGATCCGCCTGGTGTTGCTGTTGTGCGAGTATCCGCCGGCGGGCACGCCGGCCACGAAAGCGATCGCTGCACTGATGTGCCTGCACGCCGCGCGACTCCCTGGCCGCGTCGACGTCTATGGCGATCTCAATTTGCTCGTCGATCAGGACCGCTCGCGCTGGGACACCGGGCTGCTCGGCAGAGGGTTCGAGCTCCTCGAGCAATCCGCGTCCGGAACCGACCTGACGCCGTACCACGTCGAAGCGGCGATCGCCGCACTTCACGCGAGCGCTCCCAGCGTGGATGCCACGGACTGGCGGGCGATCGTGTCGCTCTTCGACACGCTGATGCGGATCGCGCCGACGCCGGTCGTCGCGCTGAATCGCGCGATCGCAGTTGGCCAAGCGGAAGGCCCGGCGCGCGGCCTCGCCGAGCTGCACGCCATTACAGATTCCGAACGTCTTGCATCGTATCCGTTCTACTTTGCCGCACAGGGCGAACTCGAGCTGCGCCTGGGAAAGGGGGCCGCGGCAAGCGAACACTTCCGGTCGGCCATCGCGTTGGCTCGGAATGCGACGGAGCGACGGCATCTCGAGAAACGGCTGCGACGCTGCAGCGAGTGAGGAGCAGCGTGGCGTGCTCGGCGCGAAACCTTCCAACCCTGGGCGCGCGTACGGTGTCCAAGCCGTCGTGCTTCCGCATCGTTTCGCGAACCGAGCAACTCAATGATCAGCTCCATCGTCGCCCTGGGACTCGCGTTCGCGCTCCAGGTTCCCGAGAACGGCAGCCCGGCCGCGGTGCCACAGGCCCATACTGCGTTTCGGACTCCGGTGGTCACCGACACCAGCGTCGTCGCTGCGCACGCGTCGACGCCACCGGTGATCGATGGCGTGGACGACGATTCGGTGTGGCGCGTCGCGCCGCCGATCACGGCGTTTCTCGAGTGGCAGCCGACCGAAGGCAAGGAGGCCCGTTTCCGCACGGAGGCGCGGGTCGCCTACGACGCAGCGAACCTGTTCGTGTTCGTTCGCGCATTCGATCCTCACCCGGACAGCATCATCCGGATCCTGGAACGGCGCGACACGTTCACGCCGTCGGACATGATCTGGATCTTCGTCGACTCGTATCACGATCGCCGCACCGGCTACGAGTTCGGCGTGAACGCGGCCGGAGTCAAGATCGACCAGGCGATCTACGACGATGGGCGCGAGGACGGCGCGTGGGACGCGGTCTGGGACGCCGCGACGCGCATCGATTCACTCGGCTGGACCGCCGAGTTCCGGATTCCACTCTCACAGATGCGCTACAGCACCGACCGTGAGCACACGTTCGGCTTCACCATCGACCGCGACATTTACCGGTACAACGAACGCGTGAGCTGGCCGATGTTCAGTCAGGCGCGCGCCGGGATGGTGTCGCAGTTCGGATCACTGGACGGGCTGCAGAACCTGGAGGCGCCGCGTCGGCTGGAGGCGATGCCGTACGTTGTGACGAAGAGCGCGTCGAAGATCCTGAACAATCGGTTCACCGATCGGGGCAGCGTGACGCTCGGCGGCGATCTCAAGTATCGTGTCGCGTCGAATCTGACGCTTGATGCCACGGTGAATCCCGACTTCGGCCAGGTCGAATCGGATCCCGCCGTGTTGAACCTGACCGCGTACGAGTCGTTCTTCGACGAGCGCCGGCCATTCTTCGTCGCCGGCCGCGGGCTGTTCCGCTTCGACGTGAACTGCAACAACGTGAACTGCAGCAGCGAAGGGCTGTATTACAGCCGGCGCATCGGGCGAACGCCCGAGCTCGCGGGAACGTATGGCGACACTGTGCCCACCGAGCCGACGACGATCCTTGGCGCCGCGAAGCTGCTCGGCCGGTTCCCGCATGGTCTCACGGTGGGCATGCTCGAGGCGGCGACCCAGCGCGCGACAAGTCCCGGCGACACCACGTTCGAGCCGGCGACGAACTTCGCGGTGGCCCGCATCCGGCAGGATCTTCGCGACGGCAACAGCGGCGTCGGCGCGATGCTGACGGCGGTGAATCGAGGCATGGATCGCTGGTCGTCGCCGTACCTTCCGTCGAGCGCTTATACGGGTGCGATCGATTTTCGGCATCGGTTTGTGAGCAACACGTACGAGGTGTCGGGCTCGCTGGATGCGAGCAACGTTCAAGGCACTCGCCAGGCGATTCTCGGTCTGCAGACGAATGCGGTGCACTACTATCAGCGGCCGGACGGCGG
>DATJIZ010000294.1:0-9095 GCA_035492735.1 Gemmatimonadaceae bacterium
CAATTAGAGTTTGGTGGTGTCGGGGCGGACGCGGCGTGTGGCGTCGAGCGGGATCGAATCCCGGATCACCGTGTCGGCGCGGGGGACCGTGTCGGGTCGTGTTGCGCGCTCGCGGCGCGCGGCCCCCTCGCGGCGCGCGACCGTGTCCCGGTGCGTGGTGGTGTCGCGGTGCGTCACGGAGTCCGGTCGAACGCTGTCGCGGCGGGCGGCGGCCGTGCTGTCGACCAACGGCGCGCCGACTCTCCCGGGCGCCTTGGAGACTTCTCCGCCGGGCGACTGTGTCAGGAATCCGCCGCGCGGCGGACTGACCGTGTCCAGGCGCGGGGCGGTCGGAATGACCCGCAGTCTGCCGAGCGTCACGCCGTTCGCGCCGCGGTGGCTGCGGCGCGACATGCCGACGCCGAACGCGATCAGGAGTAGCAGGACGACGACGGTCGCGACGGGGCCGAGCCACTGCATCACCGAGACGCCGGAATCCGGCGGCTTTCCGCCGCTCCCATCCAACGCGTCGTCCGTCCAGTCGTCCAGCGCCTCGTCACCTGACTCCGTATGAGTCAGCCCGACCGGCGTTCCCTGCCGTGCGCCACCGCGTATGCGGGCCGACGCACCAAGCGCGGCGGCTTCGTCGCGCAGCCGCACGAGCTCGGCGCGCTGAGCTTCGAGATTGACCAGCCGGCGCTCGAGCGCCTCGCGCTGACGATCGAGCTCGGCGCGCACCGTCGCCAGCTTCTCCTGGCGTTCGCGGACGGCCGATTCCATTTGCACCCGGTCGGCCTCGATCGACGCGCGCTCGTCGCTCGCGGTCTTCTCGAATGCCCGACGCTCTTCCTCGAGCGCCGCGACCTTCTCCGTGACCTGGCGCTCCAACTCCACTCGTTGCGCTTCGTATTTCTGGATCTCGTTCTCGCGCCACTCCACGTACTCGTCCTTGGCCGCGGCCAGCTCGACCTCGGCCTGCTTCAGCACGTCGCCAGCGGCGATGATGCCGATGAAATGCCCGACGTCGGGCGTCTCTGCGTCGTCGCGCAACCGGACGAACTTCTCCGTCTCGTCGAGCACGCGCATCGCGAGGTTCGGGCACAGCTCGACGAGCGACGTCTCGCCGCTCACGTCGGGCGGAGACCCGCTCAACAGCGTCCAGGCGAGCCGACCGATGGTTCTCGCGTCGGCCGCTTCACCGGGGACGCCGGTCATCGGAATCGGCGTGGGGCCGAGTGAGACGAAGAGCCGGTTCGTGTCGCGCTCGATGATGATCGAGTCGGGCGTCACGCCGCGATGCACGACCCCATGCGCCCGAGCCCATCCGACCACGGCGTAGACGTCCTCGAGCAAACTCGCGATTCGCGGATTGGTGAAGCGTTCGCCCCGGTCGAGGATCTCCTGAATCGTCGTCCCGTAGATTCGCTCGCTGACCAGGGCGAAGGCGTCGGTGCCCAGCCATCGGCCGTCGAGCAGCCGCGGCATGTGCGGATGGGTCAGCGTCCTGAGCAGTTGGACGTCGGATGCCAGATGAGCCAGCGCGTTGTTGGCCCCGGTCTCCGACGACCGCACGACCCGAACGACGACCTCGGTCCGGTTATCGCGCCGGCGCGCAAAATACAGCCGGCCCCCGCGAAGCTCTCCGATGACCTGGTAGGTATCGGAGAGCGCGGCGACGTCGACGGTTTCCCGATCCACGTTCAATTTGGCAGCTTCCAACGCAACACCTGCAGTGGTCGCGAGACTAAACCCTGAGAAGTGCGTGATCCATGCCGCCCCGTCACCGCTGAATGCCGTCGCCAGCCCTGAAGAAGCCGGGCAGCGAGACCGGCGACTTCCCGGTGATGCGTGATTCCCCCAATATGGCGCGCGCCGCGGCACGCTCGAGATCGTCTGTTACACCGTACGTCACGAGATAGCTCCCGACGTTGGGGAACTGAGCGACGAGGTACGGGTTGCCGAACGCGGCCACGATCACGTGCCGCTGCTGGGCAACCGAGTCGATCCACGCGGCGACCGGCGTGGGAATCGATACGCCGCCCTTGCCTTCGACCCGTCGAACGTAAGCCGTGACGATCAGGGCATCGGACGATGCCGCGACGCGGGCTGCATTGGCGAGCATGTCGGGCGTGGCGCCAGGCGTGAGTCGGACCACCTTCACCATCGGCGCACCGCCAGGTCCTTGTCGTCGCCTGAGCTCGGCAGCGAACGCACGACCGGCCTTGAGCTCCGTTTCGGGCGCGTACTCCACGACCGCGATCCGCCCGCGCGGCTGGGCCAGCGGGACGAGATTGTCACGATCGCGAATGAGCGTGATCGCTCGGCGTGCCACGTCGGCAGCCAGGGCTCGATGCTCGGGCGCGCCCACCACGTCGCGCAGATGCTCGAGCGAAACGAGCGGCGCGAACGCGACCCCCGATCGCGCCTTGAGCTCCAGCACGTGTCGGGCGGCGCTGTCGATGCGCGCGCGTGCAATCTCGCCGCGCTCCACCGCCGCGACCACGGCGTCGATCGCGCGCGTGGGATCGGACGGCTTGAGCAGGATCTCATCGCCCGCCTTCACGGCGAGGACGCTGCTCTGCTCGGTCGTGTAGCCCTTGCCGATGCCTTCCATGGTCATTGCGTCGGTGATGGCGACGCCGCGAAAGCGCAGCGTGTCGCGCAGCAGTCCGGTGATGATCCTGGGCGACAGCGTCGCCGGCGTGCTGCTGTCTCCGGCGACGGCCGGCAGCGCGATGTGCGCCGTCATGACGAGCGAGGCCCCGGCGTGGATCGCTGCCTCGAACGGCACGAGCTCCACCGTGTCGAGTCGCGCCAGCGTCGCGCCGACGACCGGCAGACCGACGTGGGAGTCGACGTCGGTGTCGCCGTGTCCAGGGAAGTGCTTGGCCGTGGCCAGCATCCCGCCTTCCTGCGTGCCGCGCACGAAGTTGGCCGCAAGCCGCGCCACCCGCGCTGGATCCTCGCCGTAGGACCGCGTGTTGATGACCGGGTTCGCCGGGTTGTTGTTGACGTCGACGACCGGCGCGAAGTTGATGTGGATGCCGACCGCGTGCCCTTCCTGCGCGATGGCGCGCGCGACGTCGTAAGCGTCACTGTCGCGGCCCGTGGCGGCGATCGCCATCTGCGGCGGAAAGACCGTTCCGCCGCCGGTTTCGAGTAGATAGTGGGTGAACAGTCCGCTCTCGAGCCGACCCAGCCCCGGCTCGAGGTCGGAGCTCACGATGAGCGGCACGCGCGCGCGGCGCTGCAGATCATTGAGCTTGGCCGCGACTTCGATGGGCGTGCCGAGGGACATCGATACGCCGCCCACGTGATCCTGCTCGACCCAGCGGATCACCTCGGCGTAACTCGAGTCGCGGGTGCTGGCGTAATCACCCAGCATCCAGATCATGACCATCTGGCCGACGCGATCACGCAGCGAAAGCGTGGCGAGCGTGCTGTCGACCCAGCGCTGCTGGTGCGGCGTGAGGGGCGTCAGCGGAGAAAGGCTGGTCGTCGGCGACGGAACGATGTTCGCGGCACGTGGCGCGGTCGTACAAGCTGCCACAACGAGGAGCGAAGCGCCTGCGGCGCGGAAGGCGCGGACATGGGTGGGCATGGGAGAATTCTAACTCGCGGAGCCGGCGAGCCGAACCGCTTCGGCGTGGCGCGGCGTGCCCGCCCGCGCGTCAGGGCGAGCGCCTGAAGCGCACGTCGAGCACCCGGCCGGCATAGATCGCGAAGCCGGTCACTGTTCCCTTGGCGTCTCGCGAGAATCGCAGCGTTCCGAGTCCCTGCACGGCGAAGTCGTCGGCATACACGGGCCGGAGCTCGAGCTCGTCGGCGGGGCGGCGACGGAGCACGAGCTTTCCGTCGCGCGCTGCGACCACGAGCTTCACATCCAGCTCATCGCTCGTGTACGTACCCGTGTAGTCGGCCGTTCGGGTCGTCGACGGCGTGGGAGCGACTTCGTCAAAGCGCGACGTGTCGCCGTCCGGCTGCGCCAGAGTCAAGGTCCGGTGGCCAGGCGGCCCGCTGAACGTCGCGTCGCCCCGCGCGGTGTGGAACCGAATGGCGCTCTCCGGCTGGAGCGCCACCGACCCGCGGCCTCGACCGCTCGTCAGGCGGCCACCGTCGGCGACGAGCGTCAACGCCTGATCCGTGTGCGGGTCGCGGTACACGCCAACCCAGCGCGCGAGCTCCTGCGGATCGAGCACCGTAGTCGACGCAGCCTGTGTTACAACGCGCTGCGGCTTCGCGAGCACGAGATCGACCACGCGGTGGCCGAGCTGCGTCGGGTTTGCGCCGGCGTAGTTGCACCAGACGGCGACCGACACGTGCTGGTCGGGGTAGCGCGCGAGGAACGTGCGATAACCGGCGGTCGAGCCGCCGTGGCTCACTTCGCGGACGCCATCGTAGTCGACCACTTCCAGGCCGAGCGCATACGTGATGGTACGGCCGCTGTTGAGCCGCATCGGCGTTTGCATCGTGGCCACGTACGACGGACCACCAACGGTGGGATGATCGAGATTCTCGTTCCAGCGCAGCAGGTCGCTCATCGTGCTGAGCAGGCCGCCATTGCCGATCATGTTGGTGAACGGCATGTCCTGGTGAAATCCCGACGACGCGTTCCCCGAGTACGCGGTGGCGCGGTTCGGCACGACCTTGGTGTAGTCGGCGCGCCACTCGGTGTGGCGCATCCCGAGCGGCTCGAAGAGGCGCTCGCGCGTGAACTCGCCGAGCGACTTGCCGCTCACGCGCTGCACGATCAGCCCGGCCAGTGCGTATCCGGTGTTGCTATACAGGTACTCCGTGCCCGGCGCGAAGTTGAGCATTTTCTGATGCTCGACGAGGTCGAGCGTAGTCATCGGCGAGTGGACCTGCGTGCCGGGGCCAAGACCTTCGATGCCGAGGAGCCCCCACTGATCCCGCAGCCCGCTGGTGTGGGTCAGCAGGTTGCGAATCGTGATGCGCCGGCCGCCAAAATCCGGGACCTCCGGCAGGTATTTCCGAATGTCGTCGTCGAGCGAGAGCTTGCCTTCCTGCGCCAGCAGCACGATCGCCGACGCGGTGAACTGTTTGGCCACCGAGCCGCTCTCGAGCACGGTCGAGTCGGTGAGGGGCACGCCGTATTCGAGATTCGCCGAGCCATAGCCGTGTGTGTACAGCGTCCGCCCGTCCTTGCCGAGTCCGACGGCGCAGCCCGGCGTCGCCGGCGTGTATTGGGCAAAGATGCTGTCGATGCGTGGGCCGAGCGTGCTCGCGTCCTGCGCGCCGAGCGGTGCGGCGACAATGAGAACGAGTGGGAGAAGAATCTGGAGGCGCATGTCGTATCATGTCCGGCGGGCCGGAGAGGCGCCAGCGGCCGGGGGAGAACAGGTCTTCATCAGTGCGACCACTCCGTGGGCTCGCGATCCCAGCGATGCTCGCGGAGATCGGCGAGCAGCGGCGGCGACAGTGCTCCCTTGTCACTCGACGCTACGTTGGCGCGGACATGCGACGGGCGGCGCATCCCCGGAATCACCACCGAGACGTCGGCGTTCGACAGAATGAACCGCAGCGCCAGCTCGGGCAGCGACGAGCCCACGGGCACGACGGACTTCAGCCGCTCGACGCGTTCGACCGTAGGCTCGAGGTTCTCAGGGCCGAAGTAGACGTTGCGCCAATCGCCATCGGGCCATCGGGTTTGTCGGGTGAGTGTTCCCGTCAGCGACCCTTCATCGAACGGCACGCGCGCGATGACGGCCACGTCGAGCTCGCGGCAGAGCGGAAACAGCTCGTCCTCCGGCGCCTGGTCGAAGATGTTGTAGATCACCTGCACCGAGTCGACCATCCCCGTGCGCACGGTGCGGAGTCCGTTCCACGGCTCCCAGCGATTGATGCTGATGCCCGCGGCCGCGATGAGACGCTCGCGCTTGAGATCGTCGATCACGCGCTGCCACCGTTCGTCATCGGCCCAGGAATCCTCCCACACATGGAACTGGAGCAGATCGATCTGGTCCATGCCCAGATTCTCGAGACTCTGCTCGGTGGACTGGCGAATGTGTTCGGGCGGAAACACCTCGTCGAGGCTGAACTCGCGGCGGGATGGCCATTCGCGATTCAACGGCGGCACCTTGGTGGCGGCGTACAGCTTGGTGCCGGGATTGCGGCGCACGAGCTCCGAGAGCAGCCGCTCGCTCTTGCCATCGCCGTACGCGAGCGCGGTGTCGAAGAAGTTGCAGCCCAGATCCACCGCGAGCTGGAGCGCCTCGAGGGACTCGGCGTCGTCCGATCCCGTCCAGCCGCCCATGCCCCACATGCCAACACCGAGCGCGCCGACCGACCAGCCGGTGCGACCGAACGCGCGGCGCCGAAGTGTGGTCACGAGCAGACCAGCCGATGTGTGATCACGCCTGACATGTGCGGCTCGCGTAGCGACGTCGGATAATCTGCGGCTCCCCGGCGCCACGCAACAGCGGCGCTACTCAACCGTGATCGGCGGCGCCTCGGCGGACGTCTCGCGCGCCCCGTCGAACGCGCCGGGCAGATCGACGGCGCCGGGTCGGCGCTCGCCGGTCGTGCCGATGACCACCGCCGCGATCAATCCGCAGGCGCACACGCCGGCCCATGTCACCCCGCCGCCGAATCGGTCGAGCGCCGCTGTGCCCGCCCAGGGTCCCACCACCATCGCGAGGCTGAACGTGCTGGAGTACACGCCCATGTACTCGCCCGACCGGCCCGGCGGCGCGAGATCGGCCATCTGCGCTCCGCCAACCGGAAAGGTGATCATCTCGCCGATCGTCCACACGACGACCGTGGCCGCGATGGCGACCGTGCCCTGGACCACGCCGAGCGCTCCGAAACCGACCGCGGTGAACAGCGCACCGAGCACGAGCGCGCGGCGGTGCGGCCAACCGTGCATCGCCAGGTTGAGCGGGACCTCGGTGGTCACGATCAGCAGCGTGTTGATGACGAAGATCAGACCGACCGTCGAGGCAGGATGGTGGAGATCGCGCACGATGTACAACGGCAGCGCGCCCTCGTTTTGAAGGAAGATCAGGCTCACCAGGAAGAGACCGAGCAGCAGCAGGAGCGCCGGCCGGTCGCGCCAGACTCCGCCGGTGTGGTCCCGTCGCTGTTCGGGGCTCGCGACCGGCGACGCGGACACGCGCTCGGGTGCGGCGCTCGCCGATCGACGTCCGGCGAGCAGCGCCGACAGGACGATCGCCGCGAGCACCGACGTGCCGCCATCGACGACGAACAACAAGGGGAACGAGACGAGCGCGAGGAATCCGCCGATCGCCGGACCGATGCTCATCCCGAGGTTCACGGCGAGTCGATTCAGGGCGATGGCGGCCTTGCGCCGCTCGGCAGGCGTGGCGTTCGTGAGGGCGGACATCGTGGCCGGTCGCGTCGAGTCGGCGACGATGCCCCACACGAACGTCAGCACGGCGACCACGGCGAATCGGTGCGCCATCGGGATCATGAGGAGCACGATACCGGTCAGGACGAGCGACGCGCGCATCACGGTAAACGCGCCGACACGGTCGCACAGTCGGCCGGCGATCGGCGCGCCGAGCATCCCGCCGACGCCGTAGGCGCTGATGGCGAGACCGGCGACGCGAGCCGGCACGTGCAGGTATTGCGTGAGGTACAGGACGAGGAACGGCAGCGCCATCATGCCCGCGCGATTCACGAGCGAGGTGGCGAAGATGATCCAGACGTCGGCCGGCAAGCCGCGGAGGCCGCGCCATGGATTGGGTAGCGGAAGACGAAGTGCGATGGGCAAGCGGGAATACGTAGCTCCGTCAACACTGGCGCACCAGCGTCGAACGCCGAGGCACCGCGATTGCCACCCGCGTCAGCGATGCGAGCCGAGCTGGAGAAGCTTCTCACCGCCCGCGCGACGCGTACGTTGTGGCCGCGCTGGATCTTTCTGCGCGCGCTGGGACTCATCTTCTTTTCCGCGTTCTACTCGCTCGCCCATCAGATCCAGGGTCTGATTGGTCCGCGGGGTATTCTCCCGGCGAGCGACTATCTGGCGCGCGTCGCGGCGGTCCTGCCCGGGTTGAAGCGGCTGTGGTACGTCCCGAGCGTCCTCTGGCTCGGTGCGAGCGATCGGGCCCTCATGGTGGTCGCGGTGTCGGGCATCGTGTGCTCGCTGCTCGTCGTGCTCAACGTCTGGCCGCGACTGACGCTCGCCCTCTGCGAGGTGCTGTTCCTTTCGTGCATCGTCACGCTGCAGGACTTCTCGTCGTATCAGTCCGACGGGATGCTGCTCGAGGCCGGCCTGATCTCGATCTTCTTCGCGCCGCGCGGCCGTTGGCCGGGTGTCGGCAGCGCCGATCCGCCGTCGGCGATCGGCCTGTTCATGCTGCGATGGGAGTGGCTCCGGATCTACTTCGAATCGGGCGTCGTGAAGATTGCCAGTGGCGACGTCCACTGGCGCAATCTGACGGCGATGGACGAGTACTATCAGAATGGACCACTTCCGGCCTGGCCAGGCTGGTACGTGCAGCATTTTCCGCATTGGTACCACGCCGGGACGGTGGTCCTCACGCTCGGGATCGAACTGTTCGCGGTATGGGCGGTGTTTCTGCCGCGGCGCTTTCGGATCATGTGCTTCGTCGGCGTGACGGCGCTGCAGCTCGGCATCATCGCGACGGCGAATTATGCCTTCTTGAATTATCTGGTGCTGGCGCTCGGCGTGCTCCTGCTCGACGACGAGCTCCTGGCGCGATTCCGCCTGCCACGGCCCATCGCACCGGTCGTCCGCGCACGCGCCGGAGTTCGCGCATGGGCCGAGGGCATCGCGCTCGCCTGGGTTCTGTACGCGACGGTGTGGGCGTTTCTTTCGCCGGGCTCGTCGGCGCTGCTCGCGAAACCGGAGCAGGTGCTCGAGCCGTTCCGCATCGCGAACGCGTACGGTCTGTTTGCCGTAATGACCGAGGCGCGCTACGAGATCGAATTTCAGGGCAGCAGCGACAGCGGCAAGACGTGGATCGCGTACGCATTCCGCTACAAGCCGCAGGATATCTACGAACGACCGGGGATTTACGCGCCGTATCAGCCGCGATTCGAGTGGAATCTGTGGTTCGCGTCGCTCGCGCCGTGGCAAGCCTCGCCGTGGGTCGTGGCGGCGCAGCAGCGGC
>DATJIZ010000295.1:0-4876 GCA_035492735.1 Gemmatimonadaceae bacterium
CGAGATGATTCCCGGCATGCGCATGGCGCAGATCGTCCGCGATGCCGCGATGGCTCGGGCGCTGCTGCTCGCCGGCCGCGATGGCCCCGCTTGGCTCATCGCTGGCAACGGTCACGTCCGCAATGACGTGGCGGTGCCGCGACTGCTGCGCGCCGCGGCCCCGAACGCGCGCGTCGTGACGCTCGGGATCCTGGAGCGCGAGGACGACGGCGGGCCGCCCCAGGCCTCGGAGCGGCGGATGTACGACTTCGTCGTCATCACGCCGCGCGCTCACCGGCCCGACCCATGCGCCGAGCTTCGTCGGCCGCGTTAAGACAAGAGCGCGGCGCGCGTCCGGCGGCGCACCGCCACGCTACCAGGGACGAGCCGGCTGAGTCCGACCGCCGCGATCGGCTTCCTCAGCTTCCACAGGCGCCCGCGCTCACATCCGTCGAGCCGTAGAGACTCTGCATCCCAAGTTTGTCACCCAGGCCCAGAGTACGCTTCTGGGTCTCGCCGTAGTCCGCGTACGGGTACATGGTCAGACACACGTCTTTGGGCGCGCTGACGTGGGCAAGGCCGGCGACATGGCCGAACTCGTGGGTGGCGATATTCTGCACGTCGAAGGTGGTTGGCGTACCCCCGATTGACCACGCTTCGTCCTTGTCGAGCATCACCGTGAAGCCGACGATCTCCTTCGTAGCCAAATAGTAGCAGAAGGAGGTCGAGCCAAGGACGTTGCCGGGACCGTCGATCGACACCCATTCGATCGTGTTCGGCAGCCCGGTGCACGGGTTCATCTGCGTGGTCGAGTTCTTCAGCGCAAAGCTACGAGCCGTGACGAAGCCGTCGATGGTGGCCACTCCGTCTGCGACAGCCGCGTTAGCCCGGGAGACCGGCTGGCTTCCAGCTATGATGTATTCGACCTGGTCGCCGCTGAACCACCGTGCCCCGCCGTAGAAGAGCTTGAAATCACTGGATTCGGTGGTAACGGTGAGTCCTCCGACGGCACTGGTCGGTTTCGCGTAGTCGACGAAGGTCTCTTGCGCGAGGCGGTCGGGATCAACCGCCCGATCGGCTCGCGCGACGCCGGTCGGCAAGGGCGAATGTTCGCCTTGGCAGCCCGCGATCAACGCGAGAAGAACTGGCAGATAGAGCGCGCTCCGGCGCATAACACAACCTCGGGCAAGGGTGTGAGCGCACGCTGAGGCGGACTCGATCGGCGGGGCCAGCCGCGATACGCTATACGCGATACGCTATATAGGCAGGCGAGGAAGTCCCGTCAGGGTGCGCCGATGAGTGATACTCGGCGAATGTATCGAGCGCCGATGCCTCGTCAAGAGATTGCGCGCGATCCCACCGTGCGGCAGTGGCTTCCTCGGCCGGTTCGTGCGATATCTACCTGCCTCGAGATCACCGTCCTGATTGCGTACGCTGGCCGGCAATGACCCAGGAGGATCGCGTGTTCGACAAACTCGGCAAGATCGCCAGCAGTGCGGGCAACGTCATGGATGCGGGCGTCGACAAGGTGCACGAGGTGCTGCGCGAGTTCAACGAGACGATGCCCACGATCAAAGCGCTCGGGCTATCCGTACGAAACATCTCGTTTGGAATGGGGCTCGTTCCCGAGGTGAGTGCAACGCTGATCGGGTCGATCGACGCCCTCGAACAGGACAAGATCGACGACTTGCTGAAGAAACACCAAGACAATCGCACGACGACGCTGATTCTCGAGGCGCTGAAGACAGCGTCGAACCTCAAGGATCAACTCGGCGATCTCGGAATGCGCGGTGTGAAGGTCGACGTGAAACTCGGCTTGCCGCCGAAGATCGAGGTCGGCCTACTTCCGAAAGCGCCCACGGCCGAATCCTGAAAATCGCCGGGGCATCGGCACCGATGGGAAATGTCAATGAGCACCATGCGATCGCAGGGCGTTCGTGTCGCTCGCCCTGCGATCCGCATCGCCGCACAGCATGCACCGCCCGCCGCCCGCCGCCCAAATAGCCGCCCGCCGCCCCGATCAATACGCCGGGAAGAACCCCTTCGTCGGCCGCCGCGTCTTGAGCGTCTCGATGTCGAACGACGATCGTAGGGCCGGCGGGAAGTCCTCGATCTGCTCGGGCGTGAGGATCTTCTTCGCCTCGACCATCGCGTCGAGCATCGCGTCGTACGCCGCCATGCGCGCCGGACGCACGAGCTCCACTGCCTCGTCGAGGTTGTAGTTCTCCGGCAGCGCCTCCATGTACTTGACGGTCGGCGCCCAGATCGAATCCTGCTTGGCGATGAGCCGGCGCTGCAACTGCGTGAGCCGATCGATCTGCGCCTGACTCAGAATGCTGAGTGAATCCTTTACCTGCAGGATGCTCTGGATCGGGCTGAAGATCGATTGCAGCAGCAGCCCGCGGATCTGCTGCGTGTTGCGCCGCTCGCCGCGACGGGTGCGCCCCGGGCCGATGATGTTGGCCAGGCCTTGATGATCGATGTCGCCGCCCAGGCGAACGCGCGCTTCGAGACTGATGATGAACGGCAGCCGGATCGTCGAGCTCGCGAAGCGCGTGTCGCCGAACCGCTGATTCACCTCGTACCTGAATGCGTTCGCCGTCGGATCGTAGCCGCGCACGCGCAGGAGCGTCGGGTCGGGCGCGGCGATCTGGCCCCAGCCCTGCATGTGCGCCGAGCCGTGGAGGAGCTCGTCGACGCCGGCCAACGGATTCGAGATGTTGAGCGACAGCGTCGTGCGATTGTCCCAGCCGAGCTTTTCGGGATTGAGCGTGAGCGAGGCGGCCGCGGTGGCGGTCCACGGGCCGTCGCACGAGTTTCGGCCGGCGACGGTGCCGAACTGCCGCGTGAGACAATTCTTCACGCGTGACGATGCGCTCGAGAGGAGCTGGCTCATCCCCGACGACACCGACGCGTCGCCCGCGCTCGGCGCGAACACGAACGCGCGATCGTTCGACAGACCGTCGCCGTTCACGTCGCCGGCGACGACCGGCGTGAACGGCACGCCCGACTGCGCGCGAGCCGTCAGTGCGACCGAGAAGAGATCGTGCACGCGTGTATAGACGTTGATGTTCACCGCGTGCCTGCTGCCGAGCGAGCCACGCGACCATTCGACGGCGCGGGGGTCGCCGGCCGTCGTACCGCCGAACCCGCGGCTCTGCTCGCGGAAATCGGAGTAGACGTAGCTCACCGACCAGCGCCAGTTGATGTTCGTCAGGCCGATCGGATTGAGCGTGAAGGTGTATTGCGCGGCGCGTGACTCGAGGTCCGACCGCAAGGCATTCACACCGCCATACAACGTCGAGACGCGCGAGTCCACGTTCGTCACCGCGCCGGTCGCCGGGACGATGCTCGACGTCTGCACGTAGAGCGGCCGGCCGCCCTCCGCGCTCAGCGATGCCCGCTGCGTTCCGCTGAAGTTGACGTCGAACGGCGACTGCTGGTGCAGGTTGAGCGAATACGTCGCGTCGGCCGAAAAGCGGAAGAGCTTCGTGATGAACGGCCCGCGGAGTGAGAGGTTGCCGCGCCAACTGCGCTGCGACTCGAAGCTCGGATCGATCGCGAACACGTTCGGGCGGCTGCCCACGAACGACGACGGCGCACCGGCGGCGCACGTGGTCGGGATCGCGGCCTCTTCGGCCAGGTAGGACGAGAAGTCCGGTACCGGCACGGCCGAGCCGACGCATTGCAACTGGCCGAGCGCATCGGGCAAGCCGCTGTTCGTGATCATCGGCGCGATCAGGCCGGGGCGAAGGTCGTTTCGGAACTCACCGATGCCGCCGCTCAGGAATCCCCACGGCGCGCCGAAGTTGGGAATGCCGGTGGTGCCGTTGTGCCCGAACCCCCACCCGAAGCTGGCGCGCGGGCTGACCACCACCTCGCGCGGCGCGTGGTCGGTGCGAAGATGGAAGATGCTGTCGACGGCGGGGTTGTAGGCGAGCGTGCTGCCCGTGGCGTTCGCGTCGACGCGCAGGCCGTACGTGACGTTCAACGTCTGCTTGACGCGCCACTGGTCGCCCAGCGCGAGCGATCCGGTGCGCATGTCCGCGAGGACGTCGCTGTGGGCGAACGAACGGGTGAACGAGGCCGGCTGGTTCGCCGCGACGTCGGCGATGGAGTTGTAGGTGAACGTGCCGAGGGCGTTGGCGCCCTGCGTCTGGCGAAGTTGATCGACGTGGCCGTCGACGGTGGCCCGCCAGCGATGCGCGTTGGACGAAGAGTTCCACGATGTTTGATTGTAGAACTCGATTCCGGAGTTGCGCGTGTAGCGTGGCAGGCCGGCATTGCCGCCGAACACGAGTGAGGAGAGGCTGGTCGAACCGTCGGCGAGCTGCGACGTCACGAGCACACGCGCGTCGGGGATGCGCATGTAGGGCGTGGCGTCGGTCATGTCGGTGTGGGCGCCGATCCGCGTCACGTTGAGCACGATCGAATCGGGGTACGCCAGGAATTCGCCGGTGACGTCACCGCCATTTCGCGTGAGATCGCCGCCGTGTCCCGGCAGCGCCGTCGTCGACACGAACGACGCGAGCGACTTCGAGTGACGCAGCGACGCCGTGATGCTGCCGTCGGTGGATTGGCTCGGCGTCCAGTCGAAGCGCGCGAGCATGGACGCGTTGTCGGTCTGCCGGCGGTTCGGTACGCCGGCGGCGTCGATCGGAATGCCGCGCGCGGCCGCCGCGGCGGTGAGCGCGGTGACCGAATCGCGCGAGATGCCGAGGTCGGCCAGTGTGGCCGGGTCGCCGCTGAGCAGCGACGCGAGATCGCTGTACCGCCGCCCGCCCTGGAGCGAGACGTTATAGAAGAGTCGGTCGAACACGAATGGCCCGGCGAAGCCGCCGCTGAGCTGCGTGTTCGCGTATCGCTGGCCGAGCTGACGTCCGATGCGATCGGTCGC
>DATJIZ010000296.1:0-19755 GCA_035492735.1 Gemmatimonadaceae bacterium
AGTCGCTGTCGCTCCCGTAGCGGCGGCGCGGAGCGCATGACATATTCTCCCGCTCACCCAGGGAATCGAGGAGTGTCATGCGTAACACGTTCATTGCGCTCGCCGCGCTCGCGATGGCCGCGCCGCTCGCTGCGCAACAGCAGCAAGCAAAGGAAAAGGATCCGACGAACGCCGTCGAAGCCGTTCCGCTGCCGACCGGCTGGTCGATGCGCCTCGACGACAAGGACGCCACCAAGTCCGCAAAGTTCATCACGATGGGCTCGGGCTTCCACGTCACGTCGGGTGGTGCGGCGATCTACTGGCGCGCCGCCGACGCGCAGAAAGACGACTACACGGTGTCGGCGAGCTTCCACCAGACGAAGAAGATCACGGGACATGGCGATCACGGCGAAGCGTACGGCGTATTCGTGGCCGGCCGCGATCTGAGCGATGCCGCCAAGGAGAGCTATCTCTACTTCGAGGTGCGCCAGGACGGGAGCTATTTGATCAACCATCGTGCCGGGACCGAGGTGCACAAGCTCGTCGAGTGGACGCCGAACACCGCGGTGAAGAAGATCGACGATGCGCCGAACGCTTCGAACGAACTGGCGATCAAGGTCGCCGCGGACTCGGTGCGATTCGTCGTGAACGGCACGCAGGTGAACGCGTTGCCGCGCGGCGCGATGCTTGGCGACATGAGCGGTGAGACCGGGGTGCGTGTGAATCACAACCTGGACGTGCACGTCGGCAGCTTTGCGGTGAAGGCCGGCGGCAAGTAGCGCCACCGATCCGATCGGTGCTGGCGAGGGCGGTGCTCGAGTGACATCTTGAGCGCCGCCCTCGCTCGTTCTTTCCCGATTCGCTCCTGATTCCTTCCTGCCCCGACATGGCCACGACCAGCCCGTCGCTCGACCCGGCTGCCGGATATTCGCCCGCGACCACGAACGGCCACCGCGCGGCGCTGACCGCGAGCTTCCTGGGCTGGACGCTCGACGCGTTCGATTTCTTCCTCGTCGTCATGACGCTCACCGCGATCGGCAGTGAGTTCGGACGCACGGACGCGGCGATGGCGCTGTCGCTCACGCTCACGCTGGCATTCCGGCCCGTCGGCGCATTCATCTTCGGCCTGTTGGCCGATCGATACGGCCGTCGAATTCCGCTGATGATCGACCTCGTGTTCTACTCGGTGGTCGAGGTCGCGACCGGCTTCGCGCACAGCTTCACCACCTTCCTGATTCTTCGCGCGCTGTTCGGGATCGGCATGGGCGGCGAATGGGGCGTGGGCGCCTCGCTCGCCATGGAGAAGGCGCCGGCGAAGCGCCGCGGCATCCTCTCGGGCTTCCTGCAGGAGGGATACGCCGCGGGCTACCTGCTCGCCGCCGTATGCTACTTCGTGGTGTTCCCGCGCTGGGGATGGCGGCCGCTGTTCTTCATCGGTGGCCTTCCCGCGCTGCTCGCATTGTACGTGCGGTCACACGTGAAGGAATCCGAGGTGTGGGAGCGCACGCGACACAAGAGCTGGAAGGAGTATACGCGCGGCGTCGGCTCGCACTGGAAGCTGTTCCTGTATCTCGTGGTGCTGATGACGATGATGAACTTCGTCTCACACGGGACGCAGGATATGTATCCCACCTTCCTGCAGCGAGACTGGTCGTTCGGCCCGGGGACGCGATCCGCGCTCACGGCCTGGAGCATGGTCGGCGCGATCATCGGCGGGATCGTGTTCGGCCATTACTCCGATCGGATCGGCCGTCGGCGCGCCATCGTCATCGCCCTCGTGCTGGCGATCCTCGTCATTCCGATCTGGTCCACGCGCACGTCGCTTCCGCTGCTCGTGGCTGGCGCCTTCATCATGCAGTTCATGGTGCAGGGCGCGTGGGGCGTGATCCCGGCCCACATCAGCGAGCTCGCTCCCGATTCGGTTCGCGGCTTCCTCCCGGGATTCGCGTACCAGGTCGGCGTAGCGCTCGCGAGCTTTGCGCCGCGCATCGTGGCGTTCTACGCAGCGCGCTGGAGCTACTCCACGGCGATGTCGCTCGTCGCCGTGACCGTGTTCTCGCTCGGCGCGATCGCGGCGGCGCTCGGGCGGGAGCGCCACGGGATCGTGTTCGGAGAACAGTGATCCCTCCGCCGCGAGCGAAGGATTGATTGTGAAAAGCCGCTCGAGATGCCAGGAGCAGCATCGCGAGCGGCTTTCCCAAAATTCCGGCGCGTCGGGCGAGGAGGCCTCACTGTCACGGGACGATCCGAACCATCCGGATCTCCCGTAGCATCGCAGTTCCAAGATCTTAGAGCTCTCCATGCCGAACCGCAGCCGGCCCGGCAACCAGACTCTTCGCCCCGGACTCGATCACTCGCTGCGCAACGCGACCATCGGATCCACGCGACTCGCGCGGCGCGCGGGGAGATAGCACGCGACGAGCGCCACGCCGGCGAGCGCGACGGAGACCACGACGAATGTGACCACGTCGTGCGGGGCGACGCCATAGAGCTGGCTCCGCAGCAGCCGCGCGGCGCCGAGTGATGCGACGAGCCCGATGGCCACGGCGACGCCGATCAGTTGGAGGCCCTCACCGATCACCATGCGCCTGACCCGGCCCGCGTCGGCACCCAGGGCGATGCGAATGCCCACTTCGTGCGTGCGCTGCGCCATGGTGTAGCTCAGGACCCCGTAGATCCCGACGACGGCGACGAGCAGCGCCACCAGCGCGAACAGGCCGATGAGCAACATCGACACCTTGGATGAGCTCACCACCGCGGCGAGATCGCGCTCCATCGAGCGGAATCGCCACACGGGCTGGTCGCGATCCACGCGCCAGATCGCCTGCTGCACGGGCTTGACCATGTCGGTCGGCGTGCCCTGCGTGCGTACGACGAGACTCGTGAAGATCTGCGGCCGCTGCGCATAGGGAATGTAGGCCTCGAGGAGCTGCGACTCGTTGAGCGAGTAGTGGCGCGTGTCGCCGACTTCGCCGATCACCGTGCGCCAGTCGTCGTCGCCGAACTTGACGCGCTTGCCAATCGGGGACTCGCCCGGCCACGTGCGCTCGGCGTACGATCGGTTCACGAGGACGACCGGCAGCGTTCCGGTGCGATCGGTGCTCGCGACGTCGCGGCCGGCGAGCAGCGGAATCCGCATCGTCGAGAAGTAGTCGGTCGAGACTGGGTTCACGACCACGAGCGGCGCCTCACCGGCGCGTGGGGCTGGACGTCCTTCGACCATCGCGGGATAGCTCTCACCATTACCGCTCAGCGGCGATGCGCGAACGAGGGCGGCCGACTCGACGCCCGGCAGCGCCCTGATCTCGGCGATCGTTCGCTCGAACATCGACCAGATCTTGTCGGGCGAGTCGTACTTGGAGGGCGACAACCGGAACTGCGCCGTCAACAGGTTCTCGCCGTCGAAACCGGGGTCGACGTGCTCCAGCGCGAGCAACGAGCGCGTAAGGAGCCCGGCCGACGCGAGCAGCGCCAGCGAGAGCGCGAGCTGCACGACCACCAGCGAATTCCGGGTGCGGACGTGAAGGCCGCCGCCGATCCGCGTGCGCAGCGTTTCGGTGAGCCGCGTCCGCGATGCTTTCCAGGCGGGCGGCAGGCCGAAGAGAATGCCGGTCGCCAGCGACACGACCAGCGCGAAGAGGAGGACGACGCCGTCCACACGAATGGTGTCCGGATACACCGGCATCAGCGGCGAGAGCAACGCGACCAGCCCCTTCGTCATCACGAACGCGAGGCCGGCGCCCGAAATGCCGCCGACGAGCGAGAGCATGACGCTCTCGGTGAGCAGTTGTCGCGCTATCCGCATGCGGCCCGCGCCCAGCGCGGCGCGCACGGAGAGCTCCCGGGCCCGCGAGGCGCCGCGGGCGAGCTGCAGGTTGGCGACGTTTGCGCACGCGATGAGCAGTACCGCGGCGACTGCGGCGAGCAGGATGTACAAGGGCGCCTTGGTCGGACCGACCGTGTAGTCGCGAAGCGATACGACTTCCGCGCCGGTTCCCGCGTTCGTCGTCGGATACATCTTGGCGAGCTGCTGTTCGATCGCCTGCAGGTCCCGCTGCGCGGCGTCGATGGTCACGCCCGGCTTCAGTCGGCCGACGACGGCAATGCCGCGCGTGCCGCGGTCCAGACCGTGGGCGTTAGGGTAGTAGCCGATCGGCACCATGACGTCCGGCGTCTCCGAGAACATCGGCGTCGGCATCCGCGGCGCCAGCACTCCGATGACGGTGAACGACGTGCCGTTGATCACGATCTGTCGGCCGAGGATTGCGGCGTCGGCGCCGAAGCGCATCGTCCACGTCTCGTGCGAGATCAGCGCCACCGGCGCCATGGTGGCGAGCTCGGTCTCGCGATCGGTGAAGATCCGTCCTTGCTCGACGCGGGCACCGAACGCGCGGAGCGCGCTCGCCGAGACGAAATTGCCGATGAGACGGTCGGGCGTGGCCGCGCCGGTCAGGTTCACGCTCTGGCCGCGAAGCGCGCCGATCTCCTCGAACGTGTGATTCTGCCGCCGCCAGTCGACGTAGTCGGCGTAGACCACGCCCTGGTTGTTCTGCGAGCCCTGGGTGCCCCACACCAGCACGAGGCGGCCGGGGTCCTTGTACGGCAGCGGCCGGATCAGAACGGCGTTGACGAGGCTGAAGATCGCCGTATTGGCGCCGATCCCGAGCGCGAGGGTGAGCGCCGCGACGACGGTGAACGCCGGCCGCCGAAGGAGCGCGCGCGCGCCAAATTTGAGATCCTGCACGAGAATATCCATGTCGTCCCTCTGTGGCGGTGTCACGGCGAAGGGGCGTTCCTCGAACCACAACGACGGCGCGCTGCGCGCGAGATCGGCCAGAAGCGAAGCCGACTCGCGCATCACGGCGACTGCACCGAGCTCACGAGCGGCGCGGAGCCGCGTGCGCGCGAAGTCGACCATCTCGTCGGCGTAGCGCTCCCGGAAGTCCGGCGGGAGGATCGTCATCGCCAGCCGGTAGACCCGTTCCGGTAATGCCATGCGCCGCATCAGGCGACCCCCGGCCCGCCAAGGAGCCGCTTGTCGTGGGCGACGCGGATCAGCCGCCCGAGACGCTGCAGCTCGAGGTCGAGCACGCGGCGGCCGAACGTGGTGATCCGGTAATAGCGACGGCGTTCGTCGTCGTCGGCGGGACGCCGACGGGCCGGCACCTCCTCGATGAGCGACGACCGCAACATCCGCTGGATGGAGCCGTACAGCGTTCCCGGCCCCATCCGGACATCGCCGCTGGAGGCCTCCTCGACGGCACGCGCGATGGCGTATCCGTGCCGCTCGGCGTCGGCGAGCGCGAGGAGGATGTACAGCACCGCCGGCGTGAGCGGCAGCTGGCTCTTTGGAGAAGATCCGGGCATGGGCGACTATATCCGTCGCGGATATAGTTCGCAAGTGCCTTGGGATGATCGGGTCGTGGCGCGGGTCGAAGGCGCACCGGTCGCAAGGGACTGGCGCCGGCACTTTGCGCGGCGCAGATCATCGCCGCGGACCTCCGGCAGCGGAGCCGACCGTGACCTGGTGCGCCGCAGATGGACACCCGTATGACGCACTCGTAGCTTTTTCCGTTCCATACCCACCGCGAACCGTCCACCGCACGACGGGAGTTTTGTATGCGTGTACAGACCGACCGGCGCCTCTGGTGCGCCGTCTGGGCGCTGGCGTTCGTCGCGACTGCGTCGCGCATCGAGGCGCAGGACGCGAGCGCCACGCGAACGACCGGGGCCACCAGGCAGCTGCAGGCGGCGGATCTCAAAGGGTGGAAGACCATCCGCCAGTCGGTGCTCTCGAACGATGGAAAGTGGTTCGCGTACGTGCTGGCCCCGAACGAGGGCGATGCGAGCGTCGTGATCCGCTCGACGAGCACCGACGGCAAAGAGATGAAGTTTCCGATCGGTGATGCGACCGGCGGCGGCCGCGGCGGCGCTCCTGCCGCCGGACGTGGCGGCGACGCGGGCGCGTCCCCGTCGCTGGCGATCAGCGGCGATTCTCGGTGGGTGGCGTTCACGATTTATCCATCGAGCGCTTCGGGCCGGAGCGCTCGTGGGCGCGGTGGCCCAGGCCGAAGCGGCTCGCCGCAGGAAAGCAGCGCCGCGCCGGTGCAGAACAAGCTCGGGCTCGTGAACCTCGCGACGGGCGAGAAGAAGGAGTTCGATGCGGTGCGCCGGTTCGCGTTCAATGGTGACAAGCCGACCTGGCTGGCGATGCACGGGTATCCGCCGCCGGCCGCACAGGGAGCGGCTGGCGCGACCACGGCACCGACGGGCCGCGGCGGCAATGGGGCTGCACTCGCGGGCCGCAGCACCGGCACGGATCTCGTGCTCTACAACCTCGCCTCGGGCGACGCGGTGAATGTGGGCAATGTGGCGGAGTTCGGCTTCGACGACTCCGGTGAGTGGCTCGCCTACACCATCGACGCGCGCGACGAGATCGGGAACGGCGTGCAGCTGCGGAACATGCGAACGGACGTCGTGCGGCCAATCGACTCCGATCGCGCGGTGTACCGCCAGCTCGTGTGGGCCGACAGTCTTGCGGCGCTCGCCGTATTGCGCGGCCGGATCGACTCGACGGCGCACGACACGCTGTATTCGGTGCTGAGCTTCACGAACCTGGCCGCGCCGACGCTCAAGAAGGTGGTGTTCGATGCCGCGGAGCATCGGGACTTTCCGGCTGGGATGAAGGTGGCGGTCGAGCGGGCGCCCCACCTGGCCGACGATCTGTCGGCTGTGTTCTTCGGGATTCGCGAGGCCAAGAGTGCCGACGCGATCGTGGCTACGCGCGGGAGCTCGATCATTCAGGCCGGCGCGCCCGGCATGGGCGGCACGATCAACCAGCCGCGGGTGAACGAAGCCCAGGAAGAGAATCCGTCGCTCATCCTCTGGCATGGCAAGGACCCGCGGCTGCAATCGCAGCAGATCGTGCAGGAGGCACAGGATCGGGCCTACAGCTATCTGTCCGAGTACCGGTTCGGCGACGGCAAGTTCGTGCGGCTCGCCGACGACGCGCTGCGTACCGTGAACCTGACCGGGCACGATCATTACGCGTACGGCATCGACACGCGCGAGTACGACCTGGAGCAGAGCTACGACGGCAGGGCGTTCCAGGACGTCTACGGTGTGGACCTCGGGAGCGGGCAGCGGAAGCTGCTGCTCAAGAAGCATGTCGCGTCGACGCTCATGCCGTCACCGAACGGGCGGCAGATTCTGTTCTGGGATGATGATGCGCAGTGGTCGGTGCTCGACGTGGCTACCGGCGACAAGCGCGTGATCTCGCGCGGTGTGCCGGCGGTGTTTGCCGACACCTCGGACGATCACAACAACATCGTCACGCCGCCCGATCCGCCGGTCGCGTGGTCGAAAGACGGCAATTCCGTGCTGGTGTCGGACGCGTTCGACGTCTGGAAGCTGCCGGTCAACGGCAACGGTGTGGCGACGAACCTCACCGTCGACGGCAAGCAGAGTCAGATTCGCTACCAGCGCTTGTACCCGTTCGGCGGCGCGGGACGCCAATCTCCGAACGGAGGCGGTCGCGGCGGGCGGGGTGGTCGTGGCGGTGCCGGTTTCACCGACGGAGTCGATCTGTCGCAGCCGCTCTACTTCTCCATGTACGGTGAGTGGACGAAGAAAGAGGGCTTGGCCCGGGTCGATGCCGCCAAGCCGGGCGCGCAGCGGCTGGTGTGGGACGACGCGAAGTACTCGTTCGAGAAGGCCAAGGACGCCGACGTGTTCGCGTTCACGCGACAGACCGCGATCGAGTTTCCGAACTACTACGTTGCGGGCGCGGACCTGACGAAGCCGGCGACGTCGGCGGCGGCCATGAAGGCGGCGCGTCAGCTCACCGATGCGAACCCGCAGCAGAAGGAGTTCGCCTGGACGAGTGGCGTGCGGCTCATCGACTACACGAGCGACAAGGGCGACAAGCTGCAGGGCGCGCTGTATCTGCCGGCGAACTACGAGCCGGGCAAGAAGTATCCGCTCCTCGTGACCATCTACGAAAAGCGCTCCAACCTGGCGCACAGCTACGTCACCCCTAATGAGACGAGCACGCCGAACCGCAGCATCTACACGAGTCGCGGCTATGCCGTGCTCGATCCGGACATCGTGTATCGCGTGAACGATCCGGGAATGTCGGCGGTGTGGTGCGTGATCCCGGCGGTGAAGGCGGCGATCGCGACCGGCATGATCGATTCGACGAACGTCGGACTGTGGGGCCACTCGTGGGGCGGCTACCAGACGGCGTTCCTCGTGACGCAGACGCACATCTTCAAGGCGGCGATTGCCGGCGCCCCGCTCACCGACATGGTGAGCATGTACGGCTCGATCTACTGGAACACCGGCGGCGCGGACCAGGCGATCTTCGAGTCGAGCCAGGGGCGCTTCAAAGGCAACTACATCGACAACTATGACGCCTACATCCGCAATTCGCCCAACTTCCACGCGAAGAACGTCACCACGCCGCTGATCATTCTGTCCGACGACAAGGACGGCGCCGTGGACTTCAACCAGGGCATCACGTATTTCAACACGCTGCGCCAGCTGGGCAAGGACGTGATCCTGCTCGAGTACGTCGGCGAGAATCACGGACTGGCGCGGCCGATCAACCAGAAGGACTACGCGATGCGCCAGAAGGACTGGTTCGATCACTACCTGAAGGGCACGCCGGCGCCGGACTGGATGACGAAGGGCATTCCGCGGATCAAGATGGACGAGTACTGGCGCAGCCTGAAGGCGAACCAGACGGTCGTGCCGTGATGGACCGCCGGGCCGGACCTGCCGCGACGAGCGCGAGTCGATGACGACGATCCCGACCCAGACCGCCGAGCTGGAGGAGCCCAAAGATCTGGGGCTCGGCTCGGTCGTGGGGGGCGTCAACGAGAAGCGGCTGCTGAACCGCGACGGAACGTTCAATCCGCGGCGAAGCGGGCTGCCGTTTTTCTCGTCGCTGAGCGGGTACCATTACATGCTCACGATCAGCTGGCCCAAGTTCTACGCCATGATTCTGGGCGGCTACCTGGCGGTAAACGCGCTGTTCGCGCTGGCGTACCTGGCGTGCGGCATGGACTCGCTGATCGGCGAAAAGCCGTCGGCGATGGGCGGCGCCTTCTGGCGAGCGTTCTTCTTCAGCGTCGAGTCGCTGTCGACGATTGGCTATGGCAACGTGACGCCGAACGGCATGCCGGCGCACTTCGTGATGACCTTCGAGGCGCTCGTCGGACTGCTCGGACTCGCCTTGGGGACCGGGATCCTCTTCGCCCGCTTCTCACGGCCGACGGCGGCGCTCCTCTTCAGCACGCGCGCCGTCATCGCACCGTATCGCGGGAAGACGGCGTTCATGTTTCGCGTGACGAACTCGCGCACGAATCAGCTCGTCGAGCTCGAGGCCAAGGTGCTGTTCAGCCGCATCGAGGGCTCGGTGCGGAAGTACGACCAGGTGGCGCTCGAGCGGTCGCGCGTCACGTTCTTTCCGCTGAGCTGGACGGTCGTGCATCCGATCAACGAGAAGAGCCCGATGTTCGAGATGACGCACGCCGACCTCGTGGCCAAGGATGCCGAGTTTCTGATCCTGCTCACCGGCATCGACGAGACGTTCTCGCAAACCGTGCATGCACGCTCGTCGTACAAGCCGGACGAGATCGTCGTCGGCTACCGGTTCGTCAACATCTACAACCCGATGGACGACGACGGCGTGGTGAGCATCGACGTGCGCAGGCTCAGCGACGTGGAGATCGCGGACGACAACGATTGGTCGCAGACTTCGACCTGGCACCACACCGGCCATTTCGCCGGCTACGCCCCGCCCAAGCGCTGAAGCTATTCGGTGCCGGTGCTCTCGCGACGGGGCATCGGCTCGTCGAATTCGTCGTCCCCCGCGTCGCCCTGGGCCTCGCGAAGCTTGGGGCCCTTTTCCATGACCTCCTTACAGCAGGCGGCGAGCACGGCCTCGAGCGCTTCGATCCCGTCGTCGGTCGCCTCGAGGAAGAGATCCTTCACCACGGACTCGGCACGCTCGAGCTGGTTGACCAGCATCCTGGCGTGGACCTTGGTCGGCATGATGCCGCAGATCTTGGGAGTCGCTCGATTGCCGATTGGTTTGCGCAGCACGATGACCGCGCCGCGCTTGCCAGGCTGGGTGAAGTAATCGGACGTCTTCACCGTCCGCTTCTTCCGTGCAGGTCGTCCCTTGCGTGCCGGTCGAGCCATGTCGCTCCGATCTCGTCGGGTTGCCCTGTGAACAATACATCACGTCAGGCGGCCGTGCGCCACCCCGATTCGGCTTGGCAGTCCCACCACGCCGACGATCGTTGGTTGCCGCCGGTCACCATGGCGCGTCGACCAAAATATCGGGTCGCGCGGGGCAGTGGAGGCAGAACGCCTGCCACGAGCTCGCGCGCCAGCGTTAACTTCAAGAGGCCTTTCTTCCTCATTCCCGCGCCGGAGCGGTTGCATGGACGACAAGCAGCTGGCAAAGCTCGTCAAGAAGACGGTGGCGAAGGCGTCCAAGCCCAAGGCGCCGCCACGTCGCACATATGACTCGACGCTCGACGTAACCCGACGGCCTCACACCGAGCAGGACTCCGAGGCCGCCGAGCTGTTCGAGATCATGAAGAAGCGGGATTTCTAACCGGCCTCGGCAAGAGCCGTCCGGCGCAGCCGCGCGTCCACAGATTCCGTACACCTGTTGACGATGCACGGTCTGTCCAATCAGTCGTCGCGAACGCAAGTTGAACTGATACAGCCAGCGACCGATACCATGAGCACGGTGACCATCGTCCGCCCAGCCGCTGACGAGCACGCAGCGTATTTCGGCAAGTACGTGGAGAAGGTTCCCGACGGAGACCTCATGGCGATGCTCCGCGGCCAGATCGCGGAGACCGCCGCCATGCTCCGGCGCTCGCCGGACCGCGCCGATTTCGCCTATGCTCCCGGCAAGTGGAGCGTAAAACAGGTCGTGGGGCATCTGGCGGACGTGGAGCGCGTCATGGCGTACCGCGCGCTGTCGATCGCGCGGAACGACTCGACGCCGTTGCCGGGTTTCGACGAAAACGCCTGGGTCGACAACGCCCGTTTCGCGTCGCGGACCCTGGACGATCTGCTGGACGAGTTCGAGCTGGTGCGCGCGTCGACGGTGCAGTTGGGCAGCCATCTCGATGCAGACGAATTTGCGCGCCGTGGTACGGCCAATGGAAATCCGATGAGTGTGCGGGCGCTGTTCTATATCATCGCGGGGCACGAGCGGCACCACGTGGCGTTGTTCCGCGAACGGTATGGCCTGCGATGATGGGCACGACGGAAGGTCGCGCATCGACCTGAGGGGGGCGTAGCGATGATGCGCTTGTGGGCCGATTCGTACGGCAAGGCGGCACCGGCGGTTCCGAGCGCCGTGCTGAGCGTCGCGGTGCATGCCGCCCTGATCGCCGGCTGGGTCGTGGGAACGCTGCCGGCACCCGGCGTCGAGTCCGAGAGCTTCGCCAACCGCGTGTACTTCATTCCGCCGCCGGATCGGATGCCCTCCCAGCCCGGATCTCGCGAGGCGATCCACTACATCAAGATGAGCGTACCGGGTCCGGGGATCGGCGACGGGCCGCACACCGTGGGCGACGCGCGTCCGACGATGGAGCTCGACAAGACGATCGGCGATCGCGCGAAGGACACGGTGACCGCTCCGGCCGCGCCGCCGTCGGTCGGTCAGGATTCGGTGTACTCCGTGCTCGACGTGGACGTCGCCGTGGCTCGATCGGCCAACAGCGCAGCGCCAGCGTACCCACTCGCGATGCTGAAAGCGCACATCAGCGGCTCCGTGAAGGCACAGTACATCGTGGACACGACCGGGTTCGCGGATACGAGCTCGCTCAAGATCATGAGCGCAACGCACCCGGACTTCATCGACGCGGTGCGCGAGGCGCTGCCGTACATGCGCTTCGAGCCGGCGCGGATCGGCACGCTGAAGGTCCGACAGCTCGTCGAGCAGCAGTTCAGCTTCAAGATCACCAACGACACGACCTCGACGGCGGCCCCGCAGAAGCCGTGAAGCACACCGTTCACCTCAAGGGCGTGACCGTCGGCCACTCGGAGCTCGAGCACGCCGACCGCGGGGTGCGGCGCGCGTGGGGACCGTTCCGGCCGGGCGCGGGCTACGAGCTGGTGCAGCCGATTTTCCGCCTGTACGCCGAGGCGGTGCCGCAGCGCGGCGGGCCGCGCGACGAAACCAAACTCGCGCGCTATTACAGCGCGCGCGACGCGCTCGGCCTCGAGCTGGTGGACGCCGCTGGTCGCCCGATTCGCACGACGACGATCCACATCGCCGATTACACAAACGGCGCAGGCGACGGCACGATCGAGCTGAACGTGCTGATCAGCGACGACGAGTACTGGGCGCAGCGCGGAGACCGATGAACCGGCGACCGGCCGGCCGGTGCTACCGCGGGCGCACCATCGTTCGCGGCGCCCCACGCTCGGCGTTCGCGGCGCGAATCGCGTCGAGCATATCGACGAGCCGGGCGAGATCACGCGCCGGCACGTCAGCGACGGCCTCTTCGTCGGCCGCATCGATGAGCGGATCGATCTTGTCGAGCAGCCGTCGGCCCTCCGCCGTGGGATAGCAAAGCACCTGTCGCCGGTCTGGTCCGCGCTCGCGCCGGATGTAGCCTGACTGCTCCAGCTTGTCGAGGATCCGCGTGATCGTCGTGCCCTCCTCGATCATGCGCTCCCGGATGGCGAGCGTGGCGATGCCGGTCGATTCCGCGCCCCGGATGATGCGCAGCGCGTTGTACTGCGTGAAGCTGAGTGCCCAGGGCTCGAGCACCCGGCTGATCGCCCGGGTCACGACGGATGCCGTGCGGAGCAGCGCGATCGTCGCCTCTTGTCGCTTGGAGCGAAAGGGCCGGGATTGACGGATCTCGGATTGAACGGAAGACGATCGCATGTCGGTGCCGACCTCGTGAACGACGGCGGCACGCCGCGGGACCGTGCCCGGGCGTGTCGCCCGTCGTGCGGAGTCTATCACGCCGCGGCGGATTTCGGCAGAACTTCGACGCCGCGGCCATCAGCTTTCCACGCCTCCAGACCACCCTCGAACACGCTCACGTTCGTGAAGCCGAGCGCCACGAGCTTGCGCCCCGCATCCTTGCTGTTGGGGCATTGAGGGCCGCTGCAATAAACGACGATGCGGGCGCTCTTCCGAATCTCGCGCGTGGCGACGTGGCGCCCGACCTGATCGAGTGCCACCCAGCGCGAGCCGGGGATCAACTCACCGCCGAAATATTCGGGCGTGAGCACGTTCCAGAAGTGATCGATCTCCCGGCTGGCGGCCAGCGTGTCGAGCTGATCGAGCGTGATGATGGGGGCGGTGTGCATGGAATCTCCGTGTGAATGTTTGAGCAATAGTTGCTATGATAGCTATTTGCCTGTACGCTCGCAAGTCCCGATCGGACGGCGTGCATGGCGACATCGGCCGGGCCAGCGCGCCCATCGTATTCACCCGGCGGCGGTGATTAGCTGCGCGGATCTTGCAACGGCCGGGTGCGGTTCAATCCGTCCGGAGAGTCAATGCGAAGGATCTGCACGGCTGTTTGCCTGGTGCTCGTGACGCACCTCACCACCGCGTCGGCGCAAGTCATCATCGTCGATGAAAATCACCCGACGGCGAACGAAGTCCTCACGTATTTCGCGACCGTCGGCACCCCCGTCGGAGGCCTTCCGCCAATCGCTACCAGCACCATTCTCGGCGAACCGCAGTCCGGCGTCGCGCTCGCGCTGCGATTCGGTCACGTGAACGCGTCCCCGGGCATCACGTCACTGAACAACTTTGGCGCGTCCGCCGTCCTGCCACTGGGCACAGGCTCGACGCTGTCGCTCACCGGGGGCTTTTCGGCGCCGACGTCGGGATCGACGGCGTTGATGCTGGCGATTGGAGGCGACACCCGGCTCGGCTCAATGGCGGTCAGCGCGGATCGGGGCTCTTCGCACGTCGACTTCGCGTTGAACGGTGAGTTGGGCTACGGCAAGCCAACCGACGCGACGTTGTGGGCTGGAGAGGTTGGCCTGCCGATCTCACTGGTGCCCGGGCCGGGACCGCGGGACGCACTTCGGGTCGTGCCATTCCTGACACCGGCCTTCACCTTCGCGAACTTCGACTCCGACGATCCGCGCGTGCTGTCGCAGAGTGCCGTGCATTTCATGCTCGGTGGCGGGCTGGCGTTCTACAACCGGACGAGCCCTCTGGAGGTCAGCCTCGGTCTGCAGTACGTCGCGGTGAACGGTGCGAACTTGCAGTTCGGCTTTGTCGTGACGCTGGGCGGCCGGTGAGCTGAATCAGTCGCTCGACAGGCCCAGCGCGGACTCGAGACGATCGACGAGCTCCGCCTGGGCCGGGTTCATCATGCGCCGCGCCTCCGCCGCGTCGAACCACGCGCAGCGATCCACCTCCGGATAGGTGATCCACCGTCCGGAGCCGCGCGGCCACTCGGTGCGACTGGAGTTGCTCGTGATCGCGGCGGGATCCGCATCACCTTCCCACGCCCAGGCATGCACGGTCTTGCCAGCCTTTTGCCGGACCGCGCCGAGCGGAATGAACGGGGGCTGCGGAACGATCCCTGTTTCCTCGGTGAACTCGCGGCGCGCCGCGTCGAGCAGGTCTTCATCCTGCTCGACGATGCCTTTCGGGATGGTCCACGCACCGGTGTCGCGATTTCGCCAGAATGGGCCGCCAGGATGCGCGAGCAATATCTCGAGTCCCGGGCTCGACCGACGGAACAAGACCATACCGGCGCTGACGGAGGCGCGCGTGCTCACGTCGAGCTGCCCGTCACGCGCTCGAGGTCGAAGAACCCAACGATCACCTCGGCGAGTCCGGCCTCGCCCCGCTGCAGGTCCTTGCTCGACGTCCTGCCGAAATCCGACAGGTCCCACCCCTCGGCGAGGAGACCGAAGAACGCGCGCCGGAATCCGAGCGTCGTCTCGACTGCATAATGCGTGAGGTCGTGGAGCGGAAAGAACCGGCCAAGCTGGCCCGCCTGGCGCTGCCACGTCGTGGTTCCGTCGGCGCGCACGGCGGTCAGAGCGGCGGAGCCATCGGATTTCTTCTGGATGCGAATCAGGAGCTCAGGCATGTGCAGATCGTCTGGACATTCTGCCGCGGCGATGACGCCGCTCCCACACGTGACCGATGAGCACACCGATCACGGCACCGGCCAGACCGCCGATTGCCACGCCGACGACCGTGGCGACCTCAAAATCAAACAACCCCCGGGTCACAACGCCGCGCCGCACGCCGAATAACACGGTGCTCCACGTGGCGGCGCCCCACCACAGGCCCACGAGCACGCCCGCGCCGACCGCAAAGCCGTTGATCAGCGCCTCTCGCCGGGGCTCGTAGAAGTTATTGACCGACGTCCCCAATCGCGCCTGCTCCACTGCCCAATCGCTGTCCCGCCACCAGCCCGCGCGCAGGATGGCCAGGCAGCAGATCGCGACGGTCTCGGCGGCCCACAAGGCCTTCGTTTGATTGGCCGGGAGAAGTGCGTGCTTCGTCTTCTGAAATAGCAGTACGCTCGTGACGACGGCGAGCGCGAGCCAGGGGAGCCAGACCCCGACGACGGGACGGCTCCCCTGGTTCGTCATCGACCGCTGTTGGTCGTCATGGCCGGCGGCGTCTGCCGCTCCCATACGAACCGGTGGAGGAAGTCGCTGCTGCGGCTGAAAATGTCGATCCAGCGGCTGTGGAGCAGCGATTCGTGCGTGTCGTCGGGGATCACGGTCAGGTCGTAGTACACGCCGTGCGCGCGCAGCAGGTCGACGAGGCCGACCATCTGTGCGAACGACACGTTGCGGTCGTCGTCTCCCTGCTCCAGGAACACCGGCGACTTCCATGTATCGATGTGTGCGGCGGCCGACGACTGGTACGCCAGGTTCGTCGAGTCGAGCGAGCTGCCGTAGAGGTGTACGCCGGCCAGGTCCACACCGGCGACGAAGATGTCGGAGTTCCGAGCCAGCGCCTGCGCCGTGAGCAATCCGCCGTACGAGAGGCCCCAGATGCCGATGCGCGTGGAGTCGACGTCGGGCCGCGACTGCAGGTAGCGCGCGCCGGCGACGACGTCCTGATACTCGGAGTTGCCGCGCCCTTCGGTGTTCGGCGCGCGGCGGAACGAGTTGCCGTAGCCGATGCCGCTGCGGTAGTTGATCGACATGACGATGTAGCCCTGCGACTGCAGCCACTGATTGTACGCATACGCCCAGTGGTAGAACTGCATGTAGTGATACGCCGGCAGCATCTGCCGGCTGGGACCACCGTGGACGAAGATGATCGCCGGCCGCTTCTCGCCCGGCTTGAGGTCCTTGGGCAGGAAGAGTTGATTATGGATCTCTAATCCGTCGGCGGCGTGGGTGATCACGATCTCGGGCGTCACGTGGGCCGACTTGGGGAAGTCCCTGGGCAGCGTCGGGTACACGATCTTCGTTTCACCGCCCGCGATGGGCACGATCCCGACCGACGCCGGCTGCGACGGACCGAAGTAGAGCACGGCCATCTGCTTGCCCGAGGCGAGCGGCGTCGGCGACACCTCCACGCCATCGTCGGTCGAGATGCGCGTCGGCGTTCCGCCGGATGTGGGCACGGCCCAGATGTGCCGCTTCTCGATGTCGCCCGCGTTCGTGCAGTAATACATCGTCTTGCCGTCGCGCGAGAACGCGGCCGTGACGAAGGTCCGATCGGCGACGCCATCGTTGATCAGTCCGTCGGTGGTGGTGAGCAGAACCGGCTCGGGCGTGGGATTGTCGACGCTCAGCGAGAACCATCGATCCCACTCGTCCTTCGGGACCTGCGCGGTGAACACCACGGCGTCACCCGCCCAGGTAATCGCGTTGACGCTGGCGAACGTGCGGTCGTCCGGCTGGTTGTGCCAGAACTCGTGCGCTTTGCCCGTTGCGACGTCGGCAACCAAGAGCGAGAGCGTGTAGCCGCCGGCGAACGCGGCATGGTGCAGTCCGTCGATCCGAACGGGCGTGGTGTCGTTCGCGGCGCCAAAACCGCCGCGGCCTCCGCGCCCGCCGCCACGACCGGCGGCCGGCCCAGCCGGATTCCCGATCCCGCCGTTTCCCTGCTGTGCCTGTTGGGCGAACGGCGTTCCGGGGCGCCGAACGAACGCGATGCGCTTTCCATCGGGCGACCACGTGGGGCTGCCGTCGAAATCCACGCTCGGCGACATGAAGTCGACGCGTCGGGTCTTCATGTCGTACACGCCGATCAGCGCGTGATTGTCGCGCGTGCTGACGAAAGCGAGCCTGGATCCGTCGGGCGACCAGACCGGATTACTCTGCCGACCCCAGACCTTGATGAACGGAATGCCGCCGGTGTCGATCGCCGCTGTCGCGCCACGCACGACGCGCGCGTGATAGATCTGGCCATCGCGCGCGAACACGACGTGCTTGCCGTCGGGCGAGAGCTCCGGTCCGCTCCCCCGACCGCCGCCGAAGCCCTGCTGCACCGGTTCGGTGTTGGCGATCGACGCCAACCGCCATGCGCCGGTGCCATCGGTGCGCGCGGCCCACACCGCCCGGTCACCACCCGCCGGGTCGTGTGATGGGTCAGCCACCCAGCCTTCGCGGTTTTGCGCCGAGCCGCGGACGAAGATGGCGATCGAACCATCGTCCGAGAGTTGCACCGAGCTCAGATCGACGCCGTTGTCGTCGAGAAATCTGGTGATGCGCACCGCCTTGAAGTCGGGCGCCGCGGCGGTGTACACGTTTCGCATGCCGCGCTCGTACACGACGTACGCGACGCGGTCGGCCTTTTTTGCCGCGCTGATCTCGAGCGGCGAGGCAGGCGAGAGGAACTGATCGATCGTGTATTTGGTCGTGTACCTGGCCGGTGCCGCACTGGTCGGTGGTTGACCACTGGGTCCGTGCGACTGGGCCACGAGCGGCGCGGCCATCATCGACAAGCACGAGACGCCGAACGGGATGAAACGATATGTCATGACGACCCTCACGGGACGGGGCGGAATGGGCGGGGCTGGTCGAGCGGCAGTGACATCACCACAACGCGCGGCGCCGGGCAGGCGTTGCGCCCGCTACTGATACTGCGATCCGGGCCGCGTCGTCGCCAGTTGCGCTACGGGTGAACCGCGGCGCCTGCAGTTTCGGTGATTCGGTACATGAGGAGCGCCGCGCGTTTGGTGAGCGGCGCGAGCATGCGGAGATCGGCCGTCTCTTTCTCAGTGTGGTCGTCGTGGCCCGACAGCCCGACGCCGTCGATGATCATCGGGACCTTGCCGGCCACGAACGAGACGTCGGCCGCGCCGGCGCGCGACGGGTCCACCGCGGAGACGGGCCCGTAGCCCAGATCGCGGCTCGCCCGGTCGTAGGTTGCGAGCAACCGGCGGTTGCCCGCCGTGGGCGCCATGGGTGGATAGCCGTCGTCGAACTCGATCGTCGCCGAGGTGAGCGGCAGATGACGGGCGACGATTTGCTGCATGGTCTTGCGCGCCCTGGATTCCTGTGCCGGTGAGAGCGTACGCAAATCGCCGGTGACGACCATGTGCTCGGCGACGACGTTTCGCTTTCCGCTCACGTTCGCTTCGGTTCCGGTGGTGTCCACGTTCACGAGGGTTCCGCCCGCGGCGAGACCCGGGTTGAACGTCAGATACTGCTCGCCGGAGAGACTCGTGTAGAACTCGTGTACGATGCGCGCGGCCTCGTAGACCGCACCCGCGCCGACCGTCGGCTTGAAGATCTGCGACGAGTGCGCCGGTTGGCCGCTGGTGCGAACCGTCCACGAACCGGCGCTCCGGCGCGAGATCACCGCCGTGCGCGGATCGGCGGCGCCGTCCTCGAAGCCAATCGCGGCGCGGGCGCCCCTCGCGGCGTCGACCAGCGCGCGCCGCGCGGCCTCGAGGGGCGTGCCCGCTTCTTCTTCGTCGCCGTCAAAGACCGCGACGATGTTCATCTTGTCGAGCGCGCCGGCGTCGGCGATCGCGCGCAGCGCGTACAACATGATGACGTCGCCGCCTTTCATGTCGATCACGCCCGGGCCGCGCGCCGTCGAATCGTTCAGGCGCTCGAACCGCTGGAACGGGCTGCTCGGCTCGAACACGGTGTCGAGGTGCCCGATGAGCAGAATCTTCGGCCCGGGACCTCGGTGTTCGGCCACGAGGTGTCCGGCGCGATGGAACGCGGTGCCATCGACCCAGTGCGTCTCGAAACCGAGCGAATCGAACTGGGCACGCAGCACGTCGCCGACTCGCCGGACACCAGCGACATTCATCGTGCCGCTGTTGATGTCGACGATCCGCTCGAGAAGTGCGAGCGCAGCGGGGTTGTGCGTGTCGACCGCCTTCACAATCGATCGCTCGACTGGGCGGAGCGGTGAGGTTTGTGCAACTACCGGTCGGGCCAACGCGACGACGAGGCCCGCGCCGGCCAAAAATGAGAACCGAGTCGGAGACATGGTCATGGCCGGCAATCTATCGCGCGTTCGAATCGCATGGGCCTTCGCGCTCGTCGCCTTGTGCGGCGCGGCGTCGTGCGAGCGCGCGGGTGTGATGAACGTCGGCCGCGGCGGGCGGGCGCGTCTTTACGCTGGAACGGATTCGATGGGCGTGGCTCCGGCGAATGCGTCGAGCGTGCGCATCCGCACGCAAGCGCTGCCGGAAAACTCAGCGGCGGCCATGAGCCGAACGCAGCGCGGTGTGTTGTTCACGATCAACGATTCGGGGAACGAGCCGGTGCTGTACGCCATCGATACCACCGGCGCGCCGCGCGGTGCGTGGCGAGTTC
>DATJIZ010000297.1:0-3330 GCA_035492735.1 Gemmatimonadaceae bacterium
CCGCACTGGGCCGATTTTTCCGTGCCGACGAGACGTCCGCTCCCGACCGCGAACCGGTCGTGGTGCTGAGCTACAACGTGTGGCAGCTCGTGTTCGGCGGTGATCGGCGTGTCATCGGCGAGCACGTCGCGATCAGCGGGCGCGACTTCACGATCATCGGCGTTGCGCCCGCTGGATTTCGGGGAACAGGCGTGGGCACCATGCCCAGCGAGATCTGGTTGCCGAGTACGATGGCCTCCGCCGTCGGAATCGGGTGCACGCCAGCGGTGCCGTGCGACTACATGGACGTGCTGGCGCGTCTGGCACCCGGTGTGAGCATTGCGCGCGCGACTGCCGGGCTCGAGCGCTTGGGTCGAACACTGTCGGAACTGTCGCTGGGCGATGACAGCATTCGGAAGCCCGTGATCGTCCGCGCGACCGGTGCGCTCGTCGCGACGCAGCGCCAATACTCGCCGCTCGCGCGGCTCCTCGGTGCGATCGCCGCGCTGCTGCTGATCATCGCCTGCGCGAACCTCAGTGGATTACTCGCCGTTCGTGGCATGTCCCGCGTACGCGAGATCGCGCTGCGGCTGTCCCTCGGCGCGAGTCGCCTCCGGATCATGCAGCAACTGCTCGTCGAGAGCGGCGCACTGGCGATCGCCGGCGGCCTGCTGGGTCTGGTGCTCTCGATCTGGGCGTCGCGCGCGCTCATGGGCTTCTTCGTCGCCGATAGCGAAGGCTTCGAGAACTACTTCCCGATCGGGCTCGACGCGCGGGTGGTCTGGTTCGCGATCGGAATCTCCCTGCTGTCGACGATCGCGTTCGGGCTGCTGCCCGCGTTTCTGACGGCGCGCGCCGAGCCAGCCGATGTGCTCAAGAGCGGGACCGCGGGCAGCGGTCGGGCACGCGCGCGATTCGAGCTCGTGGCCGTGCAGGTCGCGCTGACTTCAGCGCTCCTCAGCGGCGCCGTGCTCCTCTCGAGGAGCTTCGCGCGCCTCTTGCACGCGCAGCGATTCGACGCCAACCACGCTGCGCTGCTGCGCGTTCGTCCGGCGGCGGCACAGTACGACTCGCTGCGCTCGGAGCGATACGTCCGGGCCGTTGCCGAGCGACTCGCCACGCTCCCCCAGGTAGAACGGGTGGCGTTTGCTCGCGGAGTGGGCTTTGCCTGGGGTGGGTCGCCCGTCGAGGCGAACATCGGCATGGCCGCGGGCGACAGCGCCCGTCCAGTCCAGGCACACTTCGTCTCGCCCGGATTCTTCTCCACGCTGCGCATCCCGCTGCTCGAAGGTCGCGAGTTCACGAGCGCCGACGGTCCCGGCACGCCGCTCGTCGCGATGGTCAGCGAGTCGCTGGCAAGGATGCTCGCACCGACGTCGGACATCGTGGGACGCACGCTGTACGCGCGCGGCAAGCCATTCCGTGTGGTCGGCGTCGTGCCCGATTATCTCGTGCACATGACCGGAGAGCGTGTGCCACCGATGGCCTTCTTCGCATTCTGGCAAAACGCGCTCGGCGCCGAGAAAGACGCGCGCTTCGTCGTGCGCGTTCGCGGCGACCCGACGCGTGCGCTCGCGACGCTGCGCACCACCGCGCACGACGTCGATCGCTACGTACCCGTAGCCGAAGTCATGACGCTGGCAGCGCAGATGGACGCGTCTTATCCGGAGATTCGACTCAGCCAGAACGTCCTGCTCGCCGCGGGTGGCCTGGCGCTCCTGCTGAGCGCGATCGGGCTGTACGGAGTGATCGCCTTCCTCGTCACCAGGCGTACGCGAGACATCGGCCTGCGAATCGCGCTCGGCGCGCTGCCGGCGCGAGTCGCCGGCCAGCTCATCGGCCGCGGCATGATCGCGGTCGTCACCGGACTGTCGATCGGCCTCGGCGGCGCGTGGATGCTCAGCCGCCTGCTGGACGCCTGGCTCGTCGGTATCACGCCACACGACCTCGCCGCATTCGGCATCGCGGGACTTCTCGTCAGTGCAGCGTCGCTCGTGGCCTGCGCGATTCCGGCACGGCGGGCCGCGCGAATCGATCCGGCAATCGCGCTGCGCGTGGAGTAGGAGTGGCTACACGCCGGACACGATCCTGAACACCTGCGTGAGCAGCCAGTACACGCCGACACCCAGAATCACGACCGGAATCCCGAATCGGATCCAGTAGAAGACCCACATCGGCACCGGCTCCTCGCCTGCACCGAATAATTCCTCGAGCGCTGCCGCGCGGTGCATGCACCATGCGACGGTGATGACGGCAAGCAACGATCCGAGCGTCTGCATTCCTGAGCCGAACGTCAGGTCCCACGGGACAAAGATCGCGTTGTTGATGCTCGGCGGAATCGCCAGCACGAAGCACGCGGCACACATGACCCACACGGCCCGTCGGCGAGACACACGCGTGTTGTCGGTCAGCCCGGCGACGAGCACCTCGAGCGCACCGACGTCCGAGAGGTAGCCGGCGCCGAGCAGGCTGATGAAGAACAGTGCGCCGAACAACCACCCGGCCGGCATCGCGGCGAAGACCTTGGGCAGCGTGTCGAAGATGAGCCCCGGTCCCGACGCCGGCTCGACCTTGAACGCGAACACCGCCGGGATCACGGCGAGTCCGGCGATGAGCGACGAGCCGGTGTCGCCGATCACGGTCCACCATGCCGGCCGGAGCAGCCGCTCCTCGGCGTGCAGATACGATCCGTACACCACCATGAACGTGCCGCCGAGCGACAGCGCGAAGATCGCGTGGCCGATCGCCGCCGCCATCACGTTCGCGGTGAGATCGCGGAAGCGAAACTCGAGCAGATACCAGCGTACGCCGGCCATGGCACCGGGCAATGTCAGTGCGCGCACCATGACGAGGATCGTCACGACCGTCATCGCTGGCAGGATGACCGTGCTCACCACCTCGATCCCCTTACGCACCCCTTTGATCAACACCACCGCGCAGGCGACGAGCACGATCGCCGTACAGACCATCTGCAGCACGAACGACCGCAGCACGAAGCCGTGATCGGGTGGAAGAATCGCCGCGGCTTCGAACGGGACGCGGGCAACCTGTGCGACCTGGCCGATGGTGTAGTACAGGACCCAGCCGATCACCGCCGAGTAATACCCGGTGGCCGCGGTGACGACGAAGAAGAAGAACCAGCCAACGTGTCGACCGAACGGAAATCCACCGCGCTCGAAGGCGCCGACCGGTCCGCGTCGTGTGTAGCGACCGAGCGCGAACTCGGTCATCAGCGCGGGAACGCCGATCACGATCGACACGAGGGTGTAGAACAGCACGAACGCCGCACCGCCGAACTTCCCTACCATATAAGGAAAGCGCCACACGTGGCCGAGGCCGACGGAGACGCCG
>DATJIZ010000298.1:0-2787 GCA_035492735.1 Gemmatimonadaceae bacterium
CCGGCACGATCGCCGCACTCACCTCCTTCCACGATTTGCCGCCGTCGGTCGAGACTTGCACGTTGCCGTCGTCGGTCCCCACCCACAGCACCTTGGCATCGAGCGGCGATTCGGCAATCGTCGTGATCTCGCTGAAGCTCGACTCGCCGTCGTTCTTCGAGAGCTTCACGTCCTTGTCGAGCACGCCCATCAGCGTGAGCGTGTCACGGTTGACCTGACGAGTCAGGTCCTCGGTGCGCGTCCAACTGTTGCCGAAGTCCGTGGAGATGAAGAGACGATTCGCCCCGAGGTACAGCGTGCCGGCGCGATGCCGCGACGCGACGACGGGTGCGTCCCAGTCCCAGCGATATGGCGGCTCGCCCTTGGGCGGGGACGGCTTGATGTCGAGCCGATCTCCCGTTTCGGGGTCGAAGCGCTGGATGTTGCCGCCGTCGGAGGTCGTGTACACCGTCCGATAGCCCGCTTTGTCGACGGCCTGGCCGGTGCCGTCGCTGAATCCGATCTGCTTCCAATCCTGATTGAGAATGCCGAGCCAGTGGCGGGTCGCGCTCGGTCCCATCCATGAATGCGTGTCCTGAAGACCGCCGTAGATCCAATACGGGTCGCGGTCGTCGACGGCGATCTTGTAGAATTGTCCAATTGGAATGTTGTTGAGCCGAGTGTACGTGAGGCCCAGGTCCCAGCTCTCGTGCAGGCCGCCGTCGCCGCCGACCAGTGTATGGCGCGAGTCGCGCGGGTCGATCCACATCGTGTGGTGATCCGTCTTGAGGCCCACGTCGTACGTGGGCGAGTTCGGCATGTTCTCGAACGTCGCGCCGCCGTCCTCACTTTTGAAGATCGTGACGCCGAGCTCCCAGAGTCGCTTATCGTTGGTGGGGTCAATGTAGGGAGCGCTGAAGTACATCGGGCGCGGGTTCGACCGGCTCATCTTCTTCCACGTTGCGCCGGCGTCTTCGGTGCGATACGTGCCTGACTCCGTCGCGTGCTCGACGAGCGCGATGAGCACATCCGGGTTCGACTGCGAGATCGCCAGCGCCATGCGGCCCTTGTCGCCGGTTGGAATCCCGTTCTCCATCTTCTTCCAGGTCGCGCCGCCGTCGGTCGTCTTGTACAGCGCGCTGCCCGGTCCGCCGCCGTTGTAGCCGAAGGCGCTGCGCAGCCGCTGATACGTGGCGGCGTACAGCACGTTCGGGTCGCGTGGATCCATCACGAGATCGGTCGCGCCGGTGAGCGTGTCGACGTACAGCACCTTCGCCCACGACTTGCCGCCGTCGGTCGTCTTGTACACGCCGCGGTCGGGACTCGGTGCCCAGAGATTCCCCGCGGCCGCGACGTACGCGATGTCGGGATTGGTCGGGTGCGGCACGACCCGCGCGATGGAGCGCGTGTTGGTGAGGCCGAGATGCGTCCAGTGGGCGCCGCCATCGGTCGAGCGGTAGATGCCGCCGCCCCACGACGAGCTCTGGCGATTGTTCTGTTCCCCCGTGCCGGCCCAAACGATCTTCGGGTCGCCGGGGAAAATCGCGAGATCTCCGAAGGTGTTGTCATCCTGGCCCTCGAAGATCGGCGACCAGAAGGTGCCGTGGTTGGTCGTCTTCCAGATGCCGCCCGAAGCGGCGGCGACGTACATCGTCGACGGATCCTTGGGGTCGACCTCGATGTCGTGCACGCGTCCGCCGGTGGCGGCTGGGCCGATCGAGCGGAAGTGGAGGGAGTCGAATGGCGATTGGGCGGTGAGGAATGAACACGGCGCCGCGAGGAACACGAGCGCGCCGAGGCTGGATGAGATTCGCACTGAGTGGGTCCGGGAATGGGCGGCTGGCGGCGGGCGGCGGGGAAGAGTGGCGGTCAAAATGTGGTGTGCTGGCGTCCGTCTGGGCAACGGCATCGCATAAGTTCGAGATACTGATTCGCGCCGCCGCTACCTGAAGAGCCGCGTGACCGCATCGTACGCCGCATCCATTAGCGTCGACTCAGCGCCGCTCGACCACGAGCACTACGAACGAACCGGGTACCATCGGTGGACGGCGACGTGCCGGCGCGCCCGCTGGTTGTGGCTCGAACTTGGCGCCGGCGAGATAAATCGTGTGCGTCGCGGGATCCAGCCCCATGTTGCGCGAGCCCTGCATCGTCGTGAGCGTCTGCGCGACGTGATAAGTGTCGGGCGTGTCCTGATGAATCACGGTGAGCGTGCCGTCCGCGTTGCTCGCGAATGCGTCGCCCGTCGCCGGATCGTAGCCCGCACCATCCACGCCGGCGCCGATCGGCAGCGTGGCGATCACCTTGCCCGCGCGAGAGTCCGACACGGCCATCACGCCGCTCCGACAGCCGCTGAACAATCGCTGATGCGCCACGTCGATCGCCATCGACACGGGATTCTTGCACGGCGCGGTTGGCCAGCGTCGCGTCACGCGCAGCGCCTTGGCATCGATCTCGACGACTTCGCCGATATCGGTGAGGTTCGCGTAGACCTTCCCATCGCCCGCCGACACACCGTACTCCGGTTTGCCGCCCAGATCGATGTTCGTGACGAGCTTTCCCTGATCGGGATCGATCACCGTCGACGAGTGTGCGTCGCCGTTGAACGTGAACACGCGGTTCGAGACCGGATCGTAGATGACGGCGTCCGCGTCTTCGGCGGCGTGAATGCGACCGAGCGGCTTGTACGTGCCGAGATCGAACATCACGACCGAACTGTCGTCGCCGCTCGTCGCGAACCCGTGCCCGCTCCGCTCGGCGATCGCGGTGCCGTGCGCGCCGTGAATGTCGGGTACCTCACCCAGCAGC
>DATJIZ010000299.1:0-3858 GCA_035492735.1 Gemmatimonadaceae bacterium
GCCGTGGTCTCCGCCATCTCGGTCACGCGGCGGACCGACTCGGCGATCTCCGGCGCGGTTGATCCGATGCGTGGGAGGAGCGCGCGAAGCTGGAGCGCGATTCCGGTCACACCCTGGAGCAGCGAATCGTGGAGCTCGCGCGCCATGCGTGACCGCTCCTCGAGGATCGCGGCGAACCGCGCCTCGAGCGCCTGCTCGCGGGCAAGCCGGCGCATTCGCGCCACCCGCGCCGCCGCGCGCTTGCGATCGGTGATATCGATGTCGGTGCCGACGACCTCAGTCACGAGTCCATTCTCCATCACGGGATGCGTGACGCCGTGGACGTAGCGGATCCGGCCGGAAGGGAGAATGACGCGCACGGTCAGCTCCATCGCGCGGCCTTCACGTACGCCCGCTTCCCTTGCCGAGAAGAAAAGTCCGCGATCGTCCGGATGGATCCGCGCGATGACGTCCTCAAGATGGGGTGGAGCAGCCGACGGCTCGAGCCCGAATATGCGGAATTGCTCGGCAGACCAGAACGTGTATTCGCCCGTCCGACAGTCCCACGCGAAGCTGCCGCTGTGCGCCAGTCGCTGACCCTCGGCCAGATAGCTCTCGCTGCGGCGAAGCTCCGCCGTCCGCTCGTCGACGCGCTTCTCGAGCTCCTGATTGAGCCGCTCGATTTCGCGCAGCGCCTTTACGTACTCCGGCGTCTGGACCGATTCCCAGCGGCCATTGCGACGAGCGAAGACACAGTGGTGTGCCAGTGCCAGGTCCAACATGTCGGCCGCGAGGCTGTGGGCAAGTGGATATGTGCAGAGGATCGCCATCGGCCGCCCATGCAGAAACTCGAGCAGTCTGGCTTCATACGTCTTGACCCGGGCGCGCTCGCTCTCGCCGACCCAACCTATGTCACCGCTCACGCGCAGCCCGGTGTACCCCTGCTCACGGGTTTGGCGATCGAGCTCGTCCCAGCGACCTAGCGCCTCGTCGACGTCGAACCGGCCGCCCTGACGATACCAAACGCCGGCCGGAGTGAACGCGACTTGACCCGCGGCTTCACGGGCTGCGAAATCCGGTACGCGACGGAGCAGGTGATCACGCACGACATACTCGATCTCGGGGTCGGTCGACAGCCACAAACAGCGCTCCCCGGCAACGAGGCCCGCCGCGAAGTACGGGACGATCACGTCGATCAGATCGTGCTGCGTCTCGTAAAACATCGACAGGTGAGTGCCCCAGGCCATCTCGCCGACGATGTCCAGGCCACTGTCTCGAAGCGCAGGTCCGTGTGTGTCAGTCACGGCAGAGGCCGTCTACCCCATTCGGGGGACGTAAAGAGTAGACGCGCGGGGAGCACCCCGACGCCTGAGCAAGATCTACGTTGCGCAACAATGCGAAGCGCATCCAGGCCCAACACTACAAAGTCCGCGCCGAAATTGCCGGAGGCTGAGGTGCATCCGCCGGCGAAGAGACGGCCCGCCGACATACCTGACGCGCAGTATCGCGTGATGTTCGAGCAAAACCCCACCGGCATCGTCCTCTTCGATCCAGCACTGCGCATCGTGGGCTGCAATGAAGCAGTGGCGCGTCTCATCGGCACGACGCGAGACAAGATCCTCGGCCTGCACATCGACGAGCTTCGCGACCAGCGGCCTCGGATCGGGGTGGAGCGTGCCCTTGCCGGCGAAATCGTCCGCTACGAGTCGCCGTACCAGGCCACGACGACCGATACCTGGTTCTGGGGCTCCGCGACCTTCGCGCCGCTGCGCGACGGCGCCGGTCGCATCTTCGCCATCATGGTCGTGGTCTCGGAGGCACTCAGTCGCACCGCGCTTCGCGAGGGCGCTTCGGAAAGTGAAACGCAATTGGGCGAAGCACAGCGACTCGGCCGAGTGGGGAGTTGGACGTGGGATGCGGACCGGAAGCGCGCCTCCGCCTCGCCGGAGTTCTTCCGGATCCTGGGCGTTGAGACGTCCAATGAGCACATCGGCCCAGGCGAATTCGAGCGCTTCATCCATGTCGACGATCGAGCGGTAGCGCGTGCACACTTCGACGACGTGCTGCGGGATCGCCTGCCGTGCTCGACGCACGAATTTCGAATCACGCGCGCCGACGGCGCCGAGCGATGGGTCGTGCTGCGGGCAGAGGTGAAGTACGACGAGCGCGGTCGAACGTCGTCGGCTTGGGGCACGATGCAGGACGTCACCGAACGCCGACGGCTCGAGGAGCAGCTCCAGCGAGCGCAGCGCATGGAGGCGCTCGGGCATCTCGCGAGCGGTGTAGCGCACGACTTCAATAATTTGCTCACCGTGATCCGCGTGGAAGCGGATTTCCTGCAGGCGGGCATCGCAAACAACGACCCGCTGCGTGAGGACATCCGCGAGATCCAACGCGCGGCCGACCGCGCGGCGGGCCTCACGAAACAGCTTCTGGCGTTCAGCCGGAAACAGATTCTGCGTCCGCGGCTGTTGGATTTGAACGAGCTCGTGGTCGAGACGAGCACGATGCTGGGACGCTTGATCGGCGAAGACGTGGAGCTCGTGACGACGCTCGCGCGCGAGCTTCCGTCGGTGATGGCCGACCCGGGCCAGCTCGAGCAGGTGCTCGTGAATCTGGCGGTGAACGCGCGTGACGCGATGCCCGCCGGCGGCGTGCTGATCATCGAGACCGGCACAGCCAAGGTTGGCCCCGACAAGCGGGAGCATGCAGCAAGGGAGTACGTGACGCTGACTGTTGCCGACACCGGCCAGGGGATCGAGCCGCGCATCCAGCGTCAGATGTTCGATCCGTTCTTCACCACCAAGCCGCCGGGCAAAGGTACGGGGCTGGGGCTTTCCACGGTCTTTGGCATTGTCGAGCAATCGGGCGGCCACATCTCGGTGGACAGTGAGCCCGGATACGGCGCCCGCTTCACGATTCGGCTGCCGCGAGCCGAAGCCGACGCGATCGGCGCTGAGTCTTCCCGGGGCCGCGGTCGCGGACAGCGCCGACCCCTGCGGGCAACGGTGCTGATCGTCGAAGACGAAGCAACTCTCCGCACACTCGCGCAGCGGACGCTCGAGCGCGAAGGGTACGCCGTGCTCGCCGCGGAGGACGGGTACGAGGCGCTGGCCGTTGCCGACTCGTTCTCGGGTACCATCGACCTGGTGCTGACGGACATGGTGTTGCCTGGTCTGAACGGCGGCGAGGTCGCGGCGCAGCTCGCGCGGGTGCGACCGGGAGTCCGGGTCGTGTACATGACGGGCTACACCGACGACGAACACTTTCAGCACGGAGTGCTCGATGCATGCGCCGATGTGCTCGAGAAACCGTATACCGCCGCCCAGCTGAGTGACGCCGTCCGTCGGGCGCTCGAATCGACACCGTCCGCCGGAGAGGGCGAGTGAGCCGACCGTCGGTCGTCGCTGTTCCGAGCCCCGCCGGCGCACGCGTGGTCGTCGTGGAAGACGACGGACCGGTTGCCATCGCCCTGCTGCGACTGCTCGGGCGCGACGGCTTCACCGTCGATCTGGTACACGATGGCGAGGAGGCGCTCGAGGCGATTCGAGCCGGCCTACCCGATGTGATCCTCCTCGATTGGATGCTCCCGAAAATGACCGGGCTCGAGGTCTGCCGGATTCTCAAGCGCGACCGTCGGACACGACTCATCCCGATCGTCATTCTGACCGGACTCGCCGATCGCGCGCACCGGCTCGCAGGCATCAATGCCGGCGCCGACGACTTTCTGAGCAAACCCTTCGATCCAGAGGAGCTGCGCGCGCGCATTCGATCTCTCGCGCGCCTCAAGCGCTATACCGACGATCTGGAGTCGGCCGAGTCGGTGATCACCAGTCTCGCGTTGACGGTCGAAGCGCGTGATTGGTATACGGAGGGGCA
>DATJIZ010000300.1:0-22867 GCA_035492735.1 Gemmatimonadaceae bacterium
TAACCAGCCTGATGCAATGATAGACTCTCACTTCTACGCCACCCTCCGCAGCGGACCGCGCGTCATCGCGTCGCAGGGCGTAGTGCGCCCTGGAGCGACGACGTTCGCGTCCGACGCCGACCGAGGTCGAGCACCGTAGAAGCCTGAGATTCGATGTCGTGATCCGGCCTTTCGGTGCTCCCTTGAACCGAAAGGCCTTTTTGCTGCCCCCTCACCGCGCGCAACCCAGCCGCGGTGCCTCCAGCGGATCACCGACATGGATCAGGAAATCATTACACGCTACATCGGCCAGCCGGCGCGGCTCCCTCGCGAGCTTCGCGCGCGGATCGAGCACGCGTGCTCCGGAAAGTCCATACAGCTCTACGCGCTCGCCGACCTCGATCACGCGCTGAAACTCGGCGAGTCGTGGCTCGCGCTGACCGCCAGTCACGTCGCGCTCGCCCGGCGCGACGAGAGCGGCGAATGGCGAGTGCGGGCGATCGACCGGGCGCAGATACGCGCTCTGCAAGAGACACCGGGATTGAGCGCCCATACCCTGACGCTGATGGGCGAGCCCGGTGATCCGCCGTCGCTCGTCGTGCGCTACACGCACCGGCAGCGCGGCGCGTTCGAGAACATTCGCTTCGTGCTCGACGAAGCGTTGCGCGGCCGTTCCATCGTCGAGGTCGCCGAGCCGAGTAGCCGAGCCGCCGAAGCCGACGTCGCCGACCGCGTCTACGCGGCGGCGGTGGCGCGGCCGGTTCGCGATGCCCAGGCATTGATCGCGGGACGCGAGTCTCGCGTCATCATCCGGCTGCTCCGCTACCTGCTGCCCTACCGGCGCGACCTCGCGCTCGGCCTCGCGGCGGCGGCGATGATCACGTTGATCAGCCTCGCTCCGCCATACATCGCCGGATTCCTCATCGACCGCGTCGTGCGCCCGGCGCAGGATGGCGCGTTGCCACGCTCGGCGGCGGCGCACATGGCGTGGATCGCCATCGCGGCGATGGCGGCGCTCTATCTCGTGCGCCAGGCCGCCGCTCACATCCGGCTGCGCTACATGGCCGTGCTCGGCGAGTACGTCGCGCGCGATCTGCGCGCCGAGCTGTACGAGCACATCCAGCGATTGAGCCTGTCCTTCTTCTCGCGCAAGAAGACGGGGAGCTTGATCACGCGCGTCACTGCCGACACCGACCGCCTGTGGGAGTTCATCGCCTTCGGCGTCGTCGACGTCTCGCTGTCGCTGGTGATGCTCATGGGACTCGGCGCCGTTCTGCTCACGCTCGACTGGCGGCTCGGTCTCGTCATGACGCTGCCGGTGCCGCTCTTGTGCTGGGCGATCTACTGGCACGGCGAATCACTGAATGCGTCGTTCATCCGCGGCTGGCGCAAGTGGTCCCGCGTCACCGACTTGCTGTCCGACACGATTCCCGGCATTCGCGTGGTCAAGGCGTTCAACCAGGAGCAGCGCGAGATCGAGCGCTTCGGCGAGCGCAACGAAGACGTGACCGCGCAGTTCAACGAAGTCCACCGCAAGTGGACGACCTTCTGGCCGCTGCTCATGCTCGCCGTCCACACGACGACGGTGATCGTGTGGGCGATGGCCGTGCCGCGTCTGCTCGGACACGGCGCCGCGCTGTCGGCGGGCGTGTTCGTGTCATTTCTGCTCTACACGACGATGTTCGTCGCGCCCATCGAGGTGATCGGACAGATGGCGCGCACGATCAACCGCGCCACGTCGTCGGCGCATCGCGTGTTCGAGGTGCTCGACAGCGAGCCCGAGGTGCGCGACGTGCCGGACCCGATTCGCCTGGAGCCGGTGCAAGGCCGCGTGTCGTTCGACAACGTGACGTTCGCCTACGACGGCGTTCGGCAGATCCTGCGTGGCATCACGTTCGAGGCCGCGCCGGGCGAGCTGATCGGACTCGTCGGTCCGTCGGGCGGTGGAAAGTCCACCGTCGTGAACCTGATCGCGCGCTTTTACGACCCGACGGGCGGAGCCGTGCGCATCGACGGCGTCGACCTCCGTCGCGTCGATGCGGGACACTATCGCGAGCAGATCGGGATGGTGCTCCAGGATCCGTACCTGTTTCACGGGACGGTGCTGGAGAACATCCGCTATGCGATGCCGAACGCCACGCCGAGTGCGGTAATCGCGGCGGCGAAGGCGGCCAACGCGCACGATTTCGTCTGCAAGCTGGCGCAGGGCTACGACACGGTGGTCGGCGAGCGGGGACACACGCTCTCGGGCGGCGAGCGGCAGCGGATCTCGATCGCCCGGGCAGTCCTGCACGACCCGCGCATCCTGATCCTCGACGAGGCCACGAGCAGCGTGGACACGGAGACCGAGCGACAGATCCAGGAGGCGCTCGATCGCTTGATCGCCGGTCGCACCGTGTTCGCGATCGCGCATCGCCTGTCGACGCTGCGGCGCGCCTCGAGGCTGTTCGTGATCGAGAAGGGACGTCTGGCCGAATCGGGAACGCACCAGGAGCTGCTCGCCGTGGACGGCGGGATCTACAAGCGATTGTACGAGCTGCAACTCCAACTGGCATGAGGTGGTTATGACGAGTCTGATGATTGCGGAATCGAGCGACGAGGAGCGGCACGAGGTCTCGCTCGAGATCGACGAGAGTGGTCAACTTTTCGTGGTTGATCGCGCGGCGGACGATCCACCCGTGCCGGTGCGTGTGCGCCAGTGCTTTCCCTGGTCGGATCCGCATCGCCACCTCTCGTTGCGCGACGCGAGTGACCGGGAGGTTGTGATGGTCGCGGACCCGGCGACGCTCGACGACGCCTCACGCGACGCCGTGGCGCGTGCGCTCGAGATCGCGGGGTTCGTGCTCGAGGTGACGCGCGTCATGTCCATCGAGGAGGAAGTCGAGATCAGGCAATGGTCGGTCGAGACGACCTCGGGCGCGCGCTCGTTCCAGACGCACCTCGACGAGTGGCCGCGCGCGTTGCCAGGCGGCGGGCTCCTCGTGCGCGACGTGGCTGGCGATCTGTACAAGCTCGGCGCGCCGCACACGCTGGATCGAAAAACGCGCGACGTGTTGTGGGCGTTCGTCGACTTTTGAGCTCTAAGTCGCGGGGCTCACGGCAGCGGCACGCGGTAGATGTTGCGCTGGATGGTCACTTTCGTGAACGCCCAGCGCGCCGGATCGGGACCGGGAAAGACCTGCTGCGGCGCGATGCGGCGCGCGCCGGGCAGCGCCGCCACATCCCGATCGCTTCGCAATCCACCCGGGGGAATGCGCGGCAGCGCGTGCCCCGGTTCGAGCGCGACGGCATACGTCGTCTGGTACAGACTGAGGTAGAGGAATCGCCCGTCCGGCGACCACGTCACCGCCGGTGGCCAGGGCAGGCGCTCGAAGCTCGGCGGCACGCACTCCGTGCAGATCACTGTCGGCGGACCGGCGCCGACGGGCGTGGCGATGATGCGATCCACGAGGCCGAGATCCCAGGCGGCGACCCAGCGTCCGTCCGCCGACACACTCTCGACGAACATGCCCGGCCCGAGCTTGCGCGACTCGCCGCCGCCGCCCGGCATGCGGTAGACGTACGATCCGCTCGTGTCGTGACGCGCGAAGATCATGTCCCCGTTCGCGGCGAACAACACGCGATGCGACGCGACGTCGTCGGGAACGATCCGGTGCGGCGTGGAACGTTCGTCGAGCTCCGCGACCGAGAGCGGCGCGGACGCACTGTCGTTCGCCGGAACGAAGACGACGCGCGCCCCGTCGGGCGACACGTCGTACGTCTGCATCAACGTGGCCGGCAGCAACCGGCGGCGTTCGCCCGTGGCGAGGTCGGCCACCCAGAGCCCGCCGCTGACCCACGTGCTCGCGCCGCCTTCGCGCAGCAGATAGTACAACTTGCGGCCATCGGGCGAGAACGCGGGCAGCATGCCATAGCCTTCGGAGGTGATCTGACGCTCGCCGTTCGCGTCATGAACCCAGATCGTACTCTGACGCGTGCCGACCGACGTGACCAGCGATTTGCCGTCGGGCGCAACGTCCAATCCCTCCTCTTCGGTGGCGCCGGACGTGATCTGCTCGGGCGCGCCGTCGGGAAAGCGTTGGCGCCAGATGTGAAATCCATTGCCGGCGTTCGCCGAGAAGTACATCCACCGTCCGTCGGGTGACCACGCGACGTCCGTGCACTGCGCGGGCACCGGTCCGACGAGACGCGCGGGCGCGCTGCCGGCGCGTGAAATCAACCGACACGGCAGCCACGACTGCCACCCCATCTCCACGACGAGCACCCACGCGCCGTCCGGGGAGAGGCGCGAGCGATGAGCCATGCTCGGTGGCGGCGGTCGATACAGAACCCGAGGCTGATCACCACTCTCGGCCGAGGTGACGAGCGCCAGCGCGCCGTTCCCCAATTGCGAGAAGAGCGTCCGCGAATCCGGCGCCGCGCCGCCATTCCACGTGAGCGCCTGCGCGTTCGTACGGAAGAGACGCGGCTGCCCGCCGAGGACGGGCACCATCCATGTGTCGTAGCCCGCCGGTGACCAGGTCGAGTACGTGATGCGAGAACCGTCGGGCGAGAACGCGAGGCTCGTCTTGTGAACACTGTCGTGGGTGAGCTGCACGGATTCGCCGTTCGGCAGCTGCTTGATCCAGATCTGTCCGGGGCCGAAGTACGAGCTCTCGCCCACGATGAACGCGAGCAGCCGGCCGTCGGGCGACAGCGCGGGCGACGTGGCAGACTCGGGGAAGTACGTAAGCTGCCTGTACTCGAGCCGTGACGGCGCGGCGGCCGTGCGTGACCGGCGCAGATAGCTCCATCCGAACACGAGTGTCGCCACGACGAGCGCCGCCGCGGCGCCGGCCATGGCGATCAGCCGCAGCATGGCGCGCGGCCGAGCGTCCGCTCCCCGCGACTCTTCGCGACCCGAAGGTGCAGCCGCCGCGCGCTCGAGCGCCGCCGCGAGCTCGGCGGCAGTCGCGTACCGGTCGGCCGGAACACGCGCCAGTGCACGCGTCGCGACATCCTCCACTGCCTGCGGCACGTTGGGGCGGACCACGCGGAGCCGCGGCAGCGGCTCGAGCACCTTGCGCGCGAGCACTGCTTGCGCGGTCGGACCCGTGAACGGCGGCTCCCCGGCGAGCATCTCGTAGAGCACGCAGCCCAGCGAGTAGACATCGCTTCGCTGGTCAACGTCGCGCTCGCCCGCAGCCTGCTCGGGACTCATGTACGCTGGAGTGCCCAGCGCAATGCCGGTCTCGGTGAGCCGCTCGTGCGCCGCCGCATCGACCGCGCGGGCGATGCCGAAATCGGCGACGAGTGCGTGCCCCGACTGCAGCAGGACGTTTTCCGGCTTGATGTCGCGGTGCACGACGCCCTGTGCGTGCGCATAGGCGAGCGCCTCGGCGACCTCTCGCGCGAGGCGCAGCGCATCGTCCACGGGGAGCTGGCGCTCGCGCGCGAGTCGGTCGCGCAGGCTCTCACCCTCGACGTACGGCATCACGTAGTACAACAGGTCATCGCCCGCACCGCCCGAGTCGTACAGCGGCAGGATGTGCGGATGCGACAGTCCCGCCGCGATCTCGATTTCGCGGACGAACCGCTCGGCTCCGATGGAGCGGGCGAGGTCGGGGCGCAGCACCTTCACCGCAACCCGCCGGCGGTGGCGCAGGTCTTCGGCGAGGTACACGACCGCCATGCCACCGCGGCCCAGCTCCCGCTCGATCCGATAGCGCGCGGAGAGCGCGGAGGCGACGTCGCCGCCGATCGAGGTCATTGCAATTGGTGCCGGAGCGGAGGAAGAAGTTTCGAAGGTACGGCTGGAATCCGTGGTTGCAAGGTTGCGCGGCGTCCAGCGGTGAGCCGTCGCGTGGATCATCGGCCCGAATTCGGCGATCTACTCGATCTTCTCGTTCGCCGGCATTCTGTTCCGCGTAACGCCGCGCTCTTGTCCCCGGGCCCTCATCATGCAAGTTTTGCGGTGCGCGGCGTCATGCCGCGTGCGGGCGCGTGCACTCCGACACGGGAAGGCACATGGCGAGGGCGCTCCGAATCGGGATCCTGGATCTCGTCACCAAGGCGCCCACGCAAGCGCTCTACGCAAGGGTGATGCACCCCAATCTGGCCAGCATCATGCCCCAGGCGCTCGCCGTCTGGTGCGAGGAGCGGGGCCACACAGTCACCTTCGTCTGCTACACCGGGTTCGAGGACCTGCGCGCCGAGCTCCCGGCGGAAATGGACGTGTTGTTCGTGGGGGCGTTCACGCAAACCGCGCAACTCGCCTACGCCATCAGCAACATGTTCCGGCAGCGTGGTGCCATCACCGTGCTAGGCGGGCCGCACGCGCGCTGCTACCCCGACGACGCGCGCAAGTACTTCGATTACGTCCTAGGGTTCACCGATAGAAGCACCGTGCACGAGGTGCTGGTGGACTGCGCGCGCCACCGCCCGTTGGGTGTCTACCTGAGCGCGCCGCGGCAGCCCACCGTTCTGCCGGGCGTACGAGAGCGCTGGAAGTTCATCGCGCCCACACTGGCCAAGGCGCCGACGCGGGTCAAGATCGTTCCCATGATCGGCAGCCTGGGCTGCCCGTACACGTGCAGCTTCTGCATCGACTCGGTGGTCGACTACCAGCCCATGAGCTACGACCAGATTCGCGAGGACCTGCGCTTTCTGGTCAAGACGGTGCAGCGCCCCGCCGTGGGATGGCATGACCCCAACTTCGGCGTCCGCTTCGACGATTTCCTGGGCGCCATCGAGGACTCCGTCCCGCCCGGCGCCATCTCGTTCGTCGCCGAGAGCAGCCTGTCGCTGCTCTCGGAGCCCAAGTTGAAGCGACTCCAGGCCGCCGGCTTCGTGGCCATGCTGCCCGGGATCGAATCGTGGTACTCGCTGGGCAACAAGGCGCGCACAGGGACCAAGCAAGGAATGGAGAAGGTCGAGCATGTTGCCGACCACGTGAACCTGATTCTTCGATACATCCCTTACGTGCAGACCAACTTCGTGTTGGGGTTGGACGCGGACAGCGGCAGCGAGCCGTTCGAGCTGACGAAGCGCTTTCTGGACCGGACGCCCGGCGCATTTCCCGGGTACTCGCTCCTGACCGCCTTTGGGCAGGCCGCGCCGCTGAACCTCGAGTTCCAGCGAGATGGACGCGTGATTCCGTTCCCGTTCCACTTTCTGAATAACAACCACGCCATGAACGTGCGGCCGAAGAATTACACGTGGCCGGAGTTCTACGACCGTCTCATCGACCTGACGAAGTACTCGTTTTCCTGGTCGATGATGGGGCGCCGCGCCAGGAGCACACAGCTCGGGGTCGCCACCTGGCTCAACATCGTGCGCGGAATATCCTCGGAGGGCTTCGGCCGCATCCGGCACCACACCACCATCCGGCGACTGCTCGAGACCGACCGGAGCGTGCGTGCGTTCTTCGAAGGCGAGAGCCGGCAGGTGCCGGCCTTTTATGTCGAGCGACTGCGCCGCGACTTGGGAGAGTGGTGGGACTACCTGCCAGCGGGAGCGCTGGAGCACGATCCGGAGGCCTATCTGGCGCGGGAGCGCGCGGCGACAGTGCCGCTCTCGAAGGCACCCGCATCACCGGCGTCGGAGTGAGCGATCGTGCCCTCCGATGATCGCCGGTCGGACAGCTTCCCATACTCCGTGCGTGTCGTCGGAGCCAAGGCGTTCAGGTAGTATCCGCTTGGCCTCACCGCGGCCACAGCGACCAGGCAACCGCGAGCCCGCCATGACCGGTCGGCGTCACGGACGCCGACAATAGCCACCGATCCAGTCGGTTGCGCGGATTCGTCCGGTGGTTGAATCGCACGACTTTGTTGCCGGCAAACGTTCCAATGCCCGCGCCCATGATGACGTCGGTTGCCCAATGCTTGTTGTCGTACATGCGCGACAGCGCGACTGCAACAGCCCCCGCGTACATCACGGTGCCGACGTACCACTGTGATCCCGGCCACCACCGCGAGGCCTCGTTGGCGACAACTGCCGCGGCCGCGAACGCCGACATCGTGTGTCCACTCGGAAAGGACGAGTAGTCACTGCCTCTCGAGAAGCCGCGCATGAGCCCGAAGTCGCTCGGATTCGTGTCGCGAACCACGTACGGACGCGCGCGACCGGCGGTCCACTTGATCGCCGTCGTCACGACGGTCGCGAGTCCGATGGCCTCCTCGCCGTGGAGGCCGAGGTCCGCGAGCTCCGGTTTGTGCGCGATCCGACCGACCGCGTACATCGACGTTCCGATGATCAACGAACCGGGATCGGCGATGAGACGCACGTCCGTCGCCAGGTTCTTGAGCACGCGGTTCGTTTGTGGTGAAGGCTCCTGCAGCTCGCCGGCGATTCGCTTGTCGAGGGGCCGAAGGGCGAGGGTTCCGAGGGCGAAGAATGCGCCGAGGTAGGCATCGTCGCGCGTGAACAGTGAAATGCGAGACAGCGTCGTAGTGTCCGCGGACTGCGCGTACGCAGGCGCATACGGTGCGACGGCCAACACGCCGAGACACCAGAAGGCAACGCGTGGGGTGGTGAAGATTGTGCGCATCAACTCTTTCTCGTCAGCATGGCCCGGGCTGCTGGTGCACGCGCCGTGCCGGAGGCGCGCGTCTCAGCCAGCGAGCGTACCCTCCCCCGACTTCCTTTCGTGCGCCGTACCAGCCGTTTCATCGAGCGGGTCGGTCTACAGTCCCACTGACCTCAAACACGACGGGACGTCGCTACCTCCCGATCATCAGGATCGTGAACGAGCCCGGCACCGCTGAGCCTCGCCCGCCGCGTCCACCCGGCGGAGGCGGCTGCGGCGGCGGCGTAATCTCCTGCGCCATCGTGAACACGTGTCCGGTCTTCGGATCGAACGCGATCGTTCGCGAGTTTCCCATCGTTGGCAAGTTCTGTTCGACCACGAAGCTCGTCGGACTGTTCTCCTTCACGACTGTGAGCACGCCGCCGCCCGTGCTGAACGCCTCCATGGTCTGCGGGTTGAACTCCATGCCGTCCGAGCCAGCCGGTAGCGGCAACGTCGCCAGGATCTTGCCGTCTCTCGCGCTCAGCACCGTGATCGATGCGTTGCTCGACGGCGTGCCGGGCACGGGCGCCGGCGCGTCCACGGCGCTCGCGCATGCGGCAAAGAGAATCTTGTTCCTGTCGTCCAGGGCGAGTCCGTTGCAGCGCGTCTTGCCGCCCAGCGCGTAGTTGGCGGTGTTCTGCATCGTCTTGGCGTCGATCACTGCTACGGCACCGGTGTCCTGGCGCACGATGTAGACGGTGCCGCGCCCGTCGGCCACGCCTTCCTCGGGCGGACCCTTGACGTCGGCGTAGCCGAGCACGTTGCCATCGTGCGAGTCGACGACGGCGCAATTCTTCGTGGGATGGCTGCAGACGTACACGTGGTCGTTGTACGAGTCGAAGAAGATCCCGTCCGGGGCGAACCCGCTGTCATACGGAATGCGTTTCAGCTCCGTCATGGTCTTGGGATCGAACATGAGGAGCGTCGGCCGACTGCTCGCGAAACCGTGGCCACTCTTGGTGTCGACGACGGCGCCATTGCCGGAGGTCCCGAGCAGCGCGGCGACCGAGTCGAGATTGTCGAGATTGTAGACCATGATCCGCGGCCCGTAGCTCTGGTCCGTCGAGCCGCGCCCTGGACCGCCGCGCGGGATATACAACCGCCGGTTCACGGGGTCCGCCTTGATGTAATCCCAGCCGCCCTCGCCCCCCACGCGCGCGGCCTTGAGGACTTTGTACGGTCCAGCCGAAGGCTGCTGCGCCGCGAGCGCGGTACCAAACGAGGTACCAGGCGCGGCGCCAAGCGCCGTCAGGACGGATGCAATTGCGACGCGTCTCATTGTGAAGCTCCTCTGAGGTCGAACGATGTCAGCGTGCAGACCAGTTTGTACGCGCGCGCCGCCCGCGTCAAACCCGACGCCGTTGGACGAGAGCCTTGCCAGATGGTAGTCTGTCTACCATCGTCATGGTAGACGCCCTACTATCAAGGATGCCCAAACCAGACGACCGGCTCGAGTTGCTCCAGGGCACGCTCGACATGCTCATCCTGAAGACACTGCTCGTTGGCCCCGCGCATGGACACGGGATCACGACGTCCATTCGGCAGACGACCGGCGACGCACTGGTGGTGGAACACGGATCGCTCTATCCCGCGCTGCACCGGCTCCAGCGCGACGGGTTCATCGCAGCCAAATGGGAGCGGGCGCCCGGACGGGCCCGAGAACTCAAGTACTACCGGCTCACCGCAGCGGGACGGCGGCAGCTCGTCCGCCAGCAGTCCAAGTGGGACGAACTCGTGCGCGCGATCGGGCGTGTGATGAACCCCTTGCCGGAGACCTGACCCATGCTGCGCCGCTTGATCGCGCGCCTCACCCGGCGCGGCTCGCCCTCGGACGTGGACATCCAACGGGAACTGCGCGACCACCTCGAGCTCGACGCCGAGGCGCTCGCGACCGATGACGCCATGTCGGCGAGGGATGCACAGCTCGCGGCGCACCGGCGGTTCGGCAATGTGAGCAGGGCGCGCGAGTCGGTGCGCGACGTGTGGCGATGGACGTGGCTCGAGCAGGTCCAGCAAGACGTGCGACATGGGGCGCGCGCGATGGTGCGCAGCCCCGTGTACAGCGTCGCGACAATCGTCACCCTCGCCATGGGCATCGGCGCCGGGACCACGGCGTACACGCTCGCGCGCGCCGTCCACACGCCGTTCCCGCAGCTGCCGCAAGACAAGCTGCTCTGGATCACCTACGGCCGGGCGAACTGTGGCGTCGATTGTACCCAACTCTCGCCGGCGGCATTCGCCGCACTGCAACAGCGGGCCCAGTCGATCACCCCGATTGGCACATACGATTGGGCCACCGCACTCCGCGGCACCGATGGCAGCGAGCCGGCAAAGGGGTTTATCGTGTCGCCCAACACCTGGGAAGCGATCGGCGCCCGGTTCGCCGCGGGACGCGGGTTTCCGAAGGATGCCGGAGCTGACGGTGGCCCACAGCTCGTCATTCTGTCCTATGACTTCTGGCGTCGCCGCTTCAACGCGAGTCCCGGCGTTATCGATTCCGTCGTGACACTCGGGGAGCAGCCACGCACCGTCGTCGGCGTCCTGGCCAAAGACGTCGTGTTCCCGATGGCGGCCGACGTCTACGCACCCTACCGCATGACCGCGAAAGACGCGAGCGACCATACATCGCGCTACCTGAATGTGTTCGCGCGGCTCGCTGACGGCGCGACGATCGAGAACGCTGCCGCCGAAGTGCGGCTGATCAATGCGGAGCTCGTACGGGAGTCTGCGAGCACGGACAGCGGGTGGGTCCTGCGCGCGCGGCCGATCGTCGACTTTCACACCGACGACGTGTCGATCCTCGACACGATCGCCGAAGCCGCGGCGCTGCTCGTATTTCTCGCGGCGTGCATGAGCGCGGCGAATCTCGCGCTGGCCCGGCTGTCGGCGCGCCGGCAGGATCTCGCTCTGCGCGCGGCGCTCGGTATTTCCCGGTGGCGCCTGGCGCGACATCTGCTCACCGAAGCGCTGCTCCTCTCGCTCGCCGCCGGATCGTTCGGGGCGGTGCTCGCACGTTGGGGAGTACGGTCGGTGCGCAACGCCATCCCGGCCAACTTCGCCGCGTTCCTTCCGGGATGGGCGCGGATGGGGATCGACCCGCACGTCCTGTTCTTCGCACTCGGCAGCGCCGTCTTCGCAATGCTCGCCTTCGCGCTCCTGCCCGTAGCGCGCGCGACGCGTGTCGATCTCTCCGGCGTGCTCGCGGAAGGAGGCCGGGCGAGCGCGGGCGGTGTGCACGGCACGCGAATGCGGGCGACATTGATCGTGCTCGAGGTGAGCATCGCCCTCGTGCTGCTCACGGCCGCTACGCTGTTCACGCGCAGCGTGCGCAATATGGTGATGGGCGACGCTGGCGTGCGTTTGGATCACGCGCTCGTGATGGATCTCACGTTACCGCCCGGCGGGACCGACTCGTCGCACATCGATTTCTTCCGGCGGCTGGACGCGAATTTAGGCAACGTCCCCGGCATTCGGGCCGGGGGCGTCGGCACGACGACTCCGCTCAGCAATAGCTTCGGCGGGATCGCGTTCGCCATCCCGGGTCGTGCTCCCGAGCCGAACGGGCGCCCACTCACCGGAATCGGACAGGAGATAACGCCTCGCTACCTCGAGGCAACCGGAGTGCGCATAGAAGAGGGGCGCGGCATCGAGGACCGCGACGTGTCGGGAGCGCAGCGGGTCGTCGTGATCAATCGCTACATGGCCGACGCGCTCTGGCCGCACGCCGGCGCAGTCGGTCGCCTGCTGACAATCGGCGACTCGACATGGACGGTCGTCGGAATCGCGTCCAATGTGCAGCACGGTGGCGTCGACGAGGAGATGCGATACACGCTCTACCGCTCTGTCTACCAGGCGCCGCGCGACTTCGGCGTGCTGGCCGTGTGGACGTCATCCGACCCCGGCGCCATGCGCGACGTCGTGCGCCGGATCGTGGCGCGCACGGATCCGTCGGTCGCCGTTGGCAACATGATGACCATGGAGGCCATGCAAGCGCGCCACGTGTCGCCGTACACGATGATGGCCGGGATGATGTCCGTGCTCGCGGTCGTGACGATGGCGATCGCCACGATCGGCCTGTACGGTCTGATCGCCTACAGCGTGGCGCAACGAACGCGTGAGATCGGGGTCCGTATCGCGCTCGGCGCGGCGCCACGGCAGATCGTGGCGCACGTGGGCGCGGGTGCGTTGCGTCTCACAGCGATCGGCATCGCGTTCGGGGTGATCGGCGCGGCAATGTTCGCGCGGTTGTTGACGTCGATGTTGTATCGGGTGAGCGCGAGCGACCCGAGGACGTACGTTGGGGTCTCGCTTGGCTTGTTGATCGTCGCGTTGACGGCAGCCTGGGTGCCGTCGTGGCGCGCGGCCAAGGTGGACCCAACCGTGGCGCTGCGGGAGTAGGACGAGCTAGTGCGTCAGACGTTGAACCGAATGCTCAGAATGTCGCCGTCTGCCACGACGTAGTCCTTGCCCTCGAGCTTGAGGAAGCCCGCATCGCGCAACGCGTGCTCCGAGCCGTACTTCATGAATTGCTCATACGGCATGACCTCGGCGCGGATGAACCCGCGCTCGAGATCGGAGTGAATGCGGCCCGCGGCCTGCTTCGCGTGCGTGCCCCGGTGAATGGGCCATGCGCGAACCTCATCCTCGCCGACAGTGAAGAACGAAATCAGATCGAGCAGCCCGTACGCAGCGCGAATGAAGCGCGTGACCGCAGATTCGGTGAGGCCGTAGTCGGCGAGAAATGCCGCCTGATCGTCCTTCGCCATGGTCGCGATCTCGGCTTCGATGCTGGCCGACAGGACGATGCCCGCCGCATGCTGCCGCTCGAGCGTCCGGACGATGGCCGGCGGCATCGGACTCGCCGCGTCCTGCTCGCCGCGGTTGAGCACGACCAGCAGCGGCCGGTCGGTCAAGAACGCGTAGCCGCGGAGCGGCTCCCGGTTGAGCACCTGCGGCGAGAGCGAGCGGATCGGCAGCTCCTGCTCGAGCGTCGTCTTCATGTGCTCGAAAATCGTGAGCTCCAACGGATCGATCTTTTCTTTGCGCCCGCGATCGATCCGCCGCTCGATGATCGCGAGATCGGCGAGGATGCATTCGGTGAGAAAGGCGTCGAGATCGGCGGCGGGATCGGGCGCGCGGTCGAGGGCCGGATTGTCGAAGTCGCGCAGCACGAGGCAGAGCACGTCCTGCTCGCGAATACGGTCGAGCGCTTTCCGCGACAGCCCCTTGCTCTCGGCGCCGTGCTCGCCGGGAATGTCGCTGAAGACGATCTCGGCGTACGTCGTCTTCTTCGGCTTGAAGATGCGACTGAGCCGGTCGATGCGCTCGTCGGGCACCTTGACCGTGCCGAGGTGCACCTCGCCGCCGAAACCGGTTGGGACGTTGAGCCCGGTCAGCGTGTTGAAGACCGTGGTCTTGCCCGAGCCCGCAAAACCAACAAGGCCGACTTTGATGGCACACCTCGTCCGTTCGAATCGAACGAGTATCGGCGCAACTCGGCGGGATGTCAAACGACCGGCGACGAATTACCATTGAATGCCTGTGAGCCAGTGCCCCGAGTGTGGTGCCGTTTATCCGGACGAGACCGACTCCTGCGCCGCGCGCTTTGCGATGCTACTCGCGCTGGACCATTCGCGACGCGAGCCTTGGGGGAGTCGGCACGGAGTTGCGTTCGCCGCGTTCGCGCTTCAGCACCCGACGGCGTACGCCGCCTCGGTAGACCGAGCCTGGGCGATGCTCCACCGGATCTACGTGGCTGGAGTTCCCGCCGCAGAGGTCATTGCCCGCCTCCGGGCCTGTCGTGGCGAGCTGCCCGCAGAGTGGCGACCGCCGCCCAGACCGCCGCGACCGGCGCGCGCCCCTCGCGTGACGATCGCCGATCTGGGAGACTTTGCACCGGAGACGTATCCTGCCGAACTCGACGCGTGGTGCCGCGCGAGCATCGCGGCGTGGACCTGACGGCGGCTACGGCGGCCGCGGACCGCCCGACACGACGACGGCGTGCTCGAATCGATTGCCTGCACACCCGAGCTACCATGACGCGACCCAGTGATCGACACACCGAGCACACGATCGTCAACGTCGGCTACAAGTCGACGAACTACTGGGTCGTGAGTGCGGGCCGTTCGCGCATGCTCGTGGACCTCGGCTGGCCCGGCACGTGGGGAACGATGGCGGCGCATCTCGATCGGATGGGAGTGCCGCTCGGCGAGATCAAGTGCGGCGTTGCCACGCATTACCACATGGACCACGCCGGTCTCGCGCAGAACTTCAAGCAAGCCGGCGTGCCGCTGCTGGTGATGGAGCAGCAGCTCGGTGCGATACCGCGTATGAAAGGCGACATGAAAGCCGTCGATGGATACGTCGAGATCACGATGCACGACAACATGGTCATCTCGTGCGCGCAAAGCCGCGAGTGGCTCCGACGGATTGGCATTCGCGGCGAGATCTTGCCGACGCCCGGCCACTCCGACGACAGTGTATCGCTCCTGCTCGACGACGGTTCTGCGTTCACGGGTGACCTGACGCCGCCGACGATGGCGCCGGACGACAGACTCGAAACAGTGCTGGCGAGCTGGCGCCTGCTGCGCGACCACGGTGCCCGGCGCATTTATCCCGGACACGGCCCGGGCGGCCGCTCGATCGTGGTGCCATAAAGGCGCGACGCGGAGCGCACCGTCGCCGCGCTACTTCAGTCGCTCGAGTCGCCCCTTTCGCCGAGTCAGGTTCTTGTAATCCCACTGGACGTCCCGAGCCTCGGCCAGCCAACGCCCGAGCTTCTTCGTGTCCACCTGATCGGGTGTAGTATACGTGGCCTGGGCGGCCTTAAAGGTTCCCTCTTTAGCCAGTCCTTTCTCCTTGAACGACTGACCACTCCAGAATAGCAGGCGCACGCCATCCTTCATTTTGCTGTACCCAACGATCGGGTTGCCCTCGAGAAACCATACGGGGTGGCCATGCCAGATCTTGTTCTCCGAATCGGGTAGATCGCGATCGATCTGCTTCGCGAGAAGTTGGCAGATCGCCCGATCGTTCGGCGCCTGAGCCTCGTTGTACTTCGCGGTATCGGTGTGCACGTCGTTGCCCTCGTGTTCAGGTCGGCCACGGCTTCTCCGCGATCCCGCTACTTCAGGCGCCCGTACTTTCGCATGGCCTCGAGCATACGGTCCACCGGCATCGCGTACACTCGCAAGTCGTTCGCCCCGGTCGTGGTCTCGGCCGCCAGCAGCGCGTTCGTGATCGCCGCCTCGGTCGCCTGCGCCGTCGCCTGAAACAGCGGCGAGATGCGATCGTTGGTGAGCATTTTCACCGACGTCGTACTATCCGACGACCAGGCGCGTGGATTCGCCGTCGAGAACGCGATGAAGATGTCACCGGACCCGTTGCCACCGAAGCCGCCTTGGCGGCCGACGCCGAGCGCGACGCGGGTCGCGATCCGTTTGAGCTGGTGGGGCAGGAGCGGCGCATCGGTGGCCACGACGACAATGATCGATCCCTGCTCCGGCGCATCCAACCCGAAGTTGCCGCCGCCGGACGAGTCGCAATGCCGGCGTCGAGCGCCCGGCGGATCCGGCTCGTTGTTCGCGATGCACGATTGGAGATCTGTGATCTCCTCGCCAACCGGGACGCCGGCAATTCGGAAATCGCGCCGCGCACCGAAGTTGCATTGGACGAGTACGCCCACGGTGTACCCACCCTGTGCCGACGGCAATTTGCGCGACGCGGTCCCGATTCCACCCTTGAACCCCAAACACTGCATTCCGGTGCCGCCGCCGACCACGCCTTCCTTGGGAAGGCCGCCGGTCGCGGAGTTGAGTGCGGCGATCACATGCTCTTCTTTGACATGAAACCCGTTGATGTCGTTGAGAGCACCGTCGTACGTCTCGGCGACCACGGGCAGCCACCACGGTTGAAGCACGTTCTTCTGCGACACCTCCCATTTGATGATCGCGTCGCGCACCACGCCGACGCTGTGAGTGTTGGTGATTCCGATCGGCCCCTCGAGATAGCCGCTCTCCTGCACCCACGTCGTGCCGGTCATCTCGCCGTTGCCGTTCAGCGTGAACCACGCGGCAAAGACGGGATCGGAGTTGGCCTTACCGCGCGGATGAACGACCGTGACGCCGGTGCGCACTGGTCCCTGGCCGACGACGAGCTTGCCGCTCCCGGAGATGAGCGTCGTGTGGCCGACCTCGACGCCTGCCACGTCGGTGATGGCGTCGAGCGGACCAGGCGTACCGCCGATCGGCAACTTGAGGTCGTTCTCGCGAGGCTTTGTTTGGCCGGACGCCGAAGACCACGCCATTGCGATGCCGATCACGACCGGCGCGAGCACTGGCAGGACGAATCCACGATGGGAGCGGTTTCTCATGAGCCGTCGCGACGGAAGTAGGACGATGGTTCGGGCGCTGGAGTGCCCCGGCCGTCAATCCGCGACGGCCACGCCCACGCGCGCTGCCCGCCGGCGGCCGAGCGCGAAGATGAAAACGCCGATCATGTTCGCCACCACCAGCACCGTCACGATCTTCGCGGAAAACACGCGCCAGTCCGGCACGTCGATGATCGGAAAGATCGACAGCACCGAGTACAGCACCGACATGCCAAGGCCCGCGAGCGCCGCACCCTTGAGCCAGAGCGGCGGTCGCTCGGCGAGCCGGCGTGCCGCGAATAACGGAATGCTGAACATCGCCACGTACGCGAACGCGTAGAAGATGCCGCCTGCGTTCTCCAGCACCTGAAACGCTTCCTGCAACCCGACGCCGACCTGGCCGGCGAGCGTGAACGCGAGCGTGAGCGCGCCGACGAAAAGGATCGAGTTGGTCGGCGTCAGATAGCGCGGGTGCAGCCTGCTGAACCACTTCGGCAGGAGACCGTCCCAACCGGCGACCATCGGCAGCCGTGTCGTCCCCGCGAACATCAGCGACACGTTCCCGATCTGACGCAGCATCAGGAGCGCGATCAGCAGTGGCGCGATCATCGACGCCACCCCCATGCCGCGGAACACGATCGTCAGCGTTTGTGGAATGGGACTCACGAGGTCGATCTGGTCCTTCGGCACCAGCGCGACCACCGTGCTCGTCCCGAGAATGAACATCAGCGCGATGATCGGCGAGGCGATCACGACGGATCGCCCGATCGTGCGCGCCGGATTCTTGCACTCGCCGGCGAGGATCGCGACGTACTCGAACCCGCTCAGCGCGCCGAGCGCCATCTTTCCGAGCAGATTGAGATTGAGGACCGTGAGCGGCGGCATCGACGCGGCGAACGGGTGAAACTCCTTGATCTGTCCGCGAGCGAGCGCGACGAACGGAACGATCAACAGCGCGACATACGTCAGCACCTGCGCGGCCCCGCCGATGCTCTGCATCCACTTGCCGACACGCAGCCCGAACATCGCCAGCAGTGTGATGAACACGATCAGCGCCCCGCTCACGACCGGTGTGTACCAGGCCGCCCCGGTCAGCCACGCGGCGCCGGTCCCGACGAGATACGAAAGGTTCGTGGCCATCATGACGCCGAACGTGGCGAGAATCAGGATCGCGAACGCCCACAGATTCCACGCCGTCACGAATCCGCCGAACTCGCCGAAGCCGACCGTCGCCCACTGATAGAGCCCGCCCTCGAGCGGCATCAGCCGGTTCAGGTAGATGACCACCGCCGCCTGCGGGAGGTAGTAGAGCGCCATCGCGGCGAGCCAGAACACGACGTGACCCGTGCCGAGCTTGGCGGCGGTGCCGACCCAGCCCGAGCCGACGATGAACATGATCTGCGTGAGCACGAGCGTCGGCAGGCCGAGCTCCTTGCGGAGCTCGGGTGTCCGCGCCTCGACCTCGCGAACGCGCTCGGCGGAGGCACTGGTGGCGGTGCGCTCGGTGCCGGCAGTCATCGAACCTGGAGTCGATCGTAGCGCATGGGCGGATGAGAATGAAGCCGGGTGATTCAACGCGCCGGTGGCCGGGCGTGGGAAGGTAGGGTCCGTGCGGCGGACTGTCCAATGAACGCGCCTCGGCGTCCGCTGTCTCCCGGATCGTGTCGACCGTGACCCCGCCGCGCCGTGACCAGTCCTCTGGCCGTGACCGGTTCTCTGAACTGCCCGAGCTGCGGTGCCCCGGCGGCGGCCGACGCGACCCGATGCGAGTACTGCGCGTCGGCGCTCAAGCCGGTCACCTGCCCGTCGTGTTTCGCGCCGATGTTCGCGGGCGCGCAATTCTGTCCGCACTGCGGCGCCAAGGCGTCGCCCGTCGTCGACGACAGCGGCGACCCACTTCCGTGCCCGACCTGCAGCGAGCCGATGAAGCCCGTGCGCGTGGGCTCGACGCCGATGCAGCAGTGCGCTGGCTGTGCCGGCTCGTGGCTCACGACCGACGTCTTCACGGCGCTGTGTACCGACCGCGACGCCCAGCAGGCGGTGTCGTCGACCTTCGCGCTCGACGCGGGCGCGACGAAGGCGCCGGCGGTACGCCTCGGCGACGTCCGCTACCGGCGATGCCCGGGCTGTCAAAAGCTCATGAATCGCGTGAACTTCGGCCGCGTGTCCGGCGTCGTCATCGACCTGTGCAAGGGCCACGGCGTGTGGTTCGATCCGGGTGAGCTGCAGCGGGTGCTCGCGTTCGTCGCCGCCGGCGGCCTCGAGCGGATGCGCGAGAGCGAGGCGGAATTCAAAGAACTGTCAAAGAAAGCCTGGGCGACGCCCGATTTCGCGCTCGGCGATCCACGCACGCCGCACACCGTCTCGAGCACGAATCTCACGATCCGCATCACCTCGAACACGGACGACGCCGCGATCACGCGGCGCATGCTCCAGTTTCTCCTGACCTGACCGCCCTCCCCGGAGATCCCCCGTGACCCTGCGCGACTTTCTCGTCGGTGAGCTGATCGACATCATCGAATGGATCGATGAGTCGGGCGACACCATGGCCTGGCGCTTCTCGCGCCCGCGGAACGAGATCAAGAACGGCGCCCAGTTGATCGTGCGGCCGGCGCAGCTCGCGATCTTCGTCGATCAGGGGGAGATGGCCGACATCTTCGGGCCCGGCCGCTACACGCTGACGACCGACAACCTGCCGCTGCTGTCGAGTCTCCGCGGATGGAAGCACGGCTTCGCGAGTCCGTTCAAGGCCGACGTGGTGTTCATCAACACCAAACAGTTCACCGGCCAGAAATGGGGCACCGGCAACCCCGTCATCCTCACCGACGCGGCGCTGGGCCCCGTCCGGCTGCGCGCCTACGGGACGTACGCGGTCCGCATCACCGAGCCGGCGCGCTTCGTCCGCGAGCTCGTGGGGACGAACTCCCTGTTCACCGTCGAGCAGATCACCGATCAGCTCCGCGATCTCGTCGTCGCCAAAGTCAGCGAAGTGTTGGCCAGCGGAGGGATCTCAGTGCTGGAATTGGCCGCGAAGTACGGAGAAGTCGGCGGCCGCGTGCTCGAGCAGGTGGCGCCGACCTTCCACCAATACGGCCTCGGCATCTCGCAGCTCGTGATCGAGAACGTGTCGCTCCCGCCCGAAGTGGAGGCGACGCTCGATCAGAAAACTCGTATGAGCATGCTCGGCGGCGACCTCGAGCAGTATACGCGGCTGCAGAGCGCCGACGCGATTCGCGACGCGGCGCGGAATCCCGGCGGTGGAGCGGCCGCCGCCGGCGTCGGCATCGGGGTGGGCGCGGCGCTCGGCCAGCGCGCGATGACCTACAGCGCGCCGCCCGCGCCGGCGGCGGCGCCCGCGAACGCGCCGAACGGTGCCGAGCCGCCGCCGATCCCGACCGATCTGTGGTACTACGTCGTCGGCGGCGAGCGCCGCGGGCCGGTCGCGGCGAGCGCGCTCGGCGGGAACGACCAGGTGAGTGCGGAGACGCTCGTCTGGCGCCGAGGCATGGCGGCATGGACGCCGATCAGCGCCGTGCCCGAGCTCTCGTCGCTCGTCAAACCCACGCGCTAGCGCGCCACGGACACGGCCGGCGCTCGCTCAGCGCCGCGTTGTCCGGAACAGCGCGAGATCGATCGCGTTGCCCATCGCCATGTAGCCCGCATCACTGGGATGCAGGTGGTCACCGGAATCGTACGCCGGCAGGAATCGCGTGGTGTCGGCCGGATCGCGCGTCACCTTGTCGAAGTCGATCACGCCGTCGTAGGCGCCGCTCGTGCGGATCCAGGAATTCAACGCGACGCGTTTGGCGTCACGCGCTGGACTCGCGCCGCGCAAGCCGCCCTCGGGCGTGAGCGTCGCCCCAAGGATCACCAGCCCGCGCTCGTGCGCGCGGTCGATCAACTGCTGGTGGCCGGCGATGAGCTCCTCGATCGTGACTTCGTCGCGCGGATTCGCGGCGTTGGTGCCGCCGTTGATGTCGTTGATCCCCTCGAGCACGATGACGTGCGTGGCGCCGGGTTGCATCAGCACGTCGCGGTCGAAGCGAGCGAGCGCACTCTCACCCGCCCCGGGCGATAGCACCCGGTTGCCGGAGATTCCCGCATTGACCACGGCCTTGAGCGGCTCCCTCGACGACAGGAGTCGGCGTGCGAGCACGTCGGGCCAGCGGGAGTTCGAGTCGCGGCTCGAGCCGACGCCGTCGGTGATCGAGTTGCCGAAGGCGACGATCACGCCGGTGACCGCCGGATTGACCACATCGACGCCGGCGACGAATGGCCAGTTCCGCAGCGTGGTATCGGGCACGAAGCCCTCGGCGGCGGTGAAATCGCCCGGCGCGGATACATAGTTCGTCTGCTGCGCGAGCGCGTGGCTCGTCGCCAGGCGCGCCGTATCGGGAGTGAAGAGCGAGATCGCGACGTCGGCGAAGTTCGGGATCGACAGCGCGACCGCGTCGCTCACGAGGTTCGCTCCGGCGCGGATCACGACCGACGATCGTCCGTTGAACGTGACGGGTCGGTCCGTCGTTCGATCGATCGAGTCGCTCGACGTGCGCAACGCCACGTGCACGCCGCCGAGGATGAGCGGGCGACTGCCGTAGAGATTCGACAAGTGAATTCGCATGCGCGCTCCGCCGACGCTCACGTGGACGATCTCACGAAGCGTTCGGTTGGCGAGCGTCGGCGTGCGGTCCACGGTGTCACCCGGTCGCTGCCGCGCGGCGGACATGCTCGGTGCCCAGGTCGCGATCCAACGGTCGCGTGGCGGGCGTTGTGCCGATCCGGTCGTCGCAACCAGCATCGTCGCGACAGCAAGCAGGAGCCGGAACACGAGGCGATCGATCATGGTGCGGGCCGCCGAGGCGGTGGAAGGAGCGTCGAAGCTATCGCCCTGATCGGCGTAAGCAAGACGCTCGGAGCGTGGCAGATTTGGCTATGTTGTTCGCATGGCCAGTGTCCAGGTTCGCTACATCGTACATGACGTCGACGCCGCGATCGCGTTCTACACGACGCAGCTCGGCTTCAAACTGGAGATGCACCCGGCCCCGCCGTTTGCCATGCTGTCGCTCGGCGATCTACGCCTCGTGCTGAGTGCGCCGAATCCGATGGGCGGCGGCGGCCAGTCGTTGCCCGACGGCACCAAGCCGCAGCCCGGCGGATGGAATCGCTTCGCGATTCAGGTGGCTGATCTGTCGGCCACCGTCGAGCGGCTACGCGCAGGCGGCGCGCGGTTTCGCAATGAGATCGTGACCGGCGTCGGTGGAAAGCAGATCATCCTCGAGGACCCGTCGGGAAACCCGATCGAGCTGTTCGAGCCATCGCTGCGCGAGGCACGGCTGGATGCGCGCCGCTGAACGGCGCTCTCGATGACGCCTGCCGAGCTGCTCGCCTTCATGCGCACGCAGCGTCTCGCCGTTCAGGCGTCGGTCGGCGCGGAGAGCGGAGTACAGGCGGCGCTCGTCGGCATCGCAGTGACGGACGCATTCGAGATCGTGTTCGACACACTCGACTCCGCCCGCAAGGCGCGCAATCTTCGCGCTTCGCCGATGTGTGCCTTCGTGCTCGGCGGCTGGGAAAACGGCGATGAGCGAACGGTTCAATACGAGGGAATCGCCGACGAACCGACCGGCGATGAGCTCGAGCGCATCAAGGCGGTGTATTACGCCGCGTGGCCCGACGGACCATCACGACAGTCGTGGCCGGGGCTCATCTACGTCCGCGTGCGTCCGCGCTGGATCCGCTATAGCGACTTCAACAGCGATCCACCGACGATCGTCGAATTTGCCGGCACGGATTTGGGCGCGGAGCTCGGCGCGACGGCCCCCGGCGAACTGAAAGCGCCTACGGGAAAGGCTGCCCGGTGACGACCGCCTGCCAGGCGCGGGCGGCGCGCTCGGTCGGGAGCCAGGCGGTCGGATAGGCCGGCAATGGCGACTGCCCGATGGGCGCGATCGTCTTGGTGTGATAGTCGCCCA
>DATJIZ010000301.1:0-3449 GCA_035492735.1 Gemmatimonadaceae bacterium
GGCATGCAGTACATGCTCTCCGGCGCGTATGCGTACCGCGAGGACCAGCACGTGCGCGTCGACGTGATCTACGCGAAGTTCTCGCCGCGCGGCAAGGCGATCGCGGACATCGTCACCTCGGTGTTCTTCTTCATCTTCATCGGCACGATGCTCGTCACCGGTTACCGCTTCGCGGCCGACGCCGTCAACGTGGGCGAGCACTCGTTCACCGAATGGGGTATCCAGTACTGGCCGGTGAAGCTGGCGATCCCGATCGGCGCCGCGTTGCTGTTGCTGCAAGGCGTCTCGAAGCTGCTGAAGGACATCCTGTTCGTCATGCGCAAGGGAGCGTGAGGCATGGGCATCGACATTCCGATCCAGTGGCTGTCGCTGCTGCTGTTCGGCGGCCTCGGGTTGCTACTTGCGGCCGGACTCCCGATGGCATTCTGCACGGGCAGCCTCGCGACGATCTTCCTGTTCGTGTTCGGCAACAGCGCCGTGCTGAACATGATGCCGTCGCGGGTCTTCCCGTTCATGACGGATTACCAGCTCTCGGCAGTGCCCCTCTTCATCTTCATGGCCGCGGTGCTCGAGAAGGCCGGCATCATCGAGGAGCTGTTCGACGTCATCTACAAATGGCTCGGCGCGCTGAAGGGCGGGCTCGCGTCGGCGACGGTGGTCGCGTGCACGGTGCTTGCGGCGATGGTCGGCGTCGTGGGGGCGACCGAAGTGACGATGGGCATGATCGCGCTGCCCGCGATGCTGCGACGCAAGTACGACCCGAAGCTCGCCTGCGGCGCGCTGCTCGCGGGCGGCACGCTCGGCATCCTAATCCCGCCGTCGGTGATGGCGATCGTGTACGCGGTGGTTGCGCAGCAGTCGCTCGGCGAACTGCTGATCGGCTCGGTGTTCCCGGGGCTGATGCTGTCCGGCCTCTACATCACGTACGTCACGATCCGCTGCTACGTCAATCCGTCGCTCGGGCCCGCATTGCCGCCCGAGGAGCGCGTCGACATGCGCGAGAAGCTGCGGCTGCTGCGCAACACGATCACGCCGGTGCTGCTGATCATCCTCGTGCTCGGCATCATCTTCGTCGGCATCGCGACGCCGGTCGAGGCGGCCGGCATCGGCACGTTCGGCGCGCTCGCCGTGTGCGCGCTGCATCGGCGCCTCTCGTGGGTAGCGCTCTACGAGGCTGCGATGGCGACGCTGAAGGCCACCGCGATGGTGATGTGGATCTTCTTCGGCGCGACGATGTTCGTCGGCTTCTTCATCATCAAGGGCGGTCAGACGTTCGTGTCCGACCTGATCCTGTCGACCGGTCTGCCGCCCTACGGGATCCTGCTGCTGATGATGGTGATCCTGTTCATCCTGGGCATGTTCCTCGACTGGGTCGGCATCATGCTGCTCACCGTGCCGATCTTCCTGCCGATCCTCACCGCGCTGCCGTGGGGCGGCGTGCTCGGCGTCGCAGGCGTCAAGGCCGACGACGTGTCGCTGTGGTACGGCGTCATCTTTATGGTCAACATGCAGATGGCGTTCCTCAGTCCACCGTTCGGCTATTCGCTCTTCTATCTCAAGAGCGTCGCACCGAAGGAGATCACGATGGCGATGATCTTCCGCTCGGCGATGCCGTTCATCGGTCTGCAGGCCATCGGCAACCTGCTCTGCATCATCTTCCCGCAGATCATCCTCTGGCTGCCGAGCGTGCTGTACCAGGGGACGAAGTAACCCCATCCGTCCTCCGTCGTCGTCAGCACACCGTCAGGTTCGCGTCAGTCGGCCGACAGTTCCGCCGCGTACGATCACCTCGGCTCGAACAAGCCGCGGTCATGCGTGCGTTTCGCGAGTGTCGCGTCGCACCCGCGATCCGCGCGCGACACGACAAGGAGGAAGTCATGCAGGCGAGGTTACTGCTCGGCGCTGTTGCCGCCGCGTCGATCGTCGTCACCACTCCCGCGCTGGCCGATGCGCAAAGCGACCTCAAGGCGCAGGTCGAGGCGCTGCAGAAGCAGCTCGACATCCTGAAGACGCAGCTCGATCAGGTCACCGCCGACATGAACAAGCAGAAGGAGGCCGCGCAACACGAAGCGAAGAGCGGCGGGCCATTCCTGCAGCGCAAGCCGGGCGACGCGGTGACGTTCCTGACGCCCGGCGGGGGCGAGCTCACGCTGTACGGCAATCTCGACGTGTCGTTCGACTACACGACGAAGGGCCTGAAGGGCGACTACGGCGACAACGGCGGAGTGCCGGTCGGCAAGATGGGTTGGCAGCCCGCCATCGGCAGCAACCTGTCCTACCTCGGGGCACGCGGCAGGCATCCGCTCAAGCCCGATCTGGACTTCATTTGGCAGCTCGAAGCGGGCATCGACATCGCGGCGACGCCCGGAACGAAGCAGACGACGTCGAACATCAGCGACACCGTTAACGGTGCGCTGTTTTCGAGGAACAGCTTTGTCGGCTTTTCCGGCAGGGACTGGGGCGCCGCCATGATCGGCAAGTCCGAAACTCCATACAAGACGTCGACCGACCGCCTGAACCCGTTCTCCGGAATGCTCGGCGATTATCGCGTCATGATCGGCAACACCGGCGGCGACAATCGCGTCGAATTCGGCTTGCGTGCCTCGCACGCGATCTGGTACGAGTCCCCGAGCTGGACCGGTGCGTCGTTCAAGGCGATGTACTCGCCCGGCCAGAATCGCGACGATACCAGCAGCATCGTCCCATCGTCGGAGCCGGACTGCGCGGGTGGCAATATCCCAGGCAGCGGAGCACTGCCACCGACGTGCAACGATGGATCGTTCGGCGATCTCTACAGCGTCAGCGCCCAATATCTGAAGGGGCCGCTCTACCTGACCGCCGCCTACGAATTGCACCGGAACGTCAACCGCACGAGCGACCTGGGAAATCTCGACCCGCGCGACATCGGCGACGAGAGCGCCGTCAAGGTGGGGGCTCAATACACGTTCGCGACCAGGACGACGGTCAGCGCGTTGTGGGAGCGCACGCACCGCGACCTCCCGTCCGACCTCGAGTTCCAGAACGAGCGCTCGCGACCCAACGCGACATGGCTCGCGCTGACGCAAGTGCTGACCGACAAGGACAACGTGAGCTTCGGATGGGGCCACGCGGCCAAGTCGAAGGGCTTCCTGGGAGTGCACAACACGCCGGACGACCAGACGAGCTTCGACAACGCCGCCAACCTGTATTCGGTCGCGTGGAGGCACCTGCTCGATAAGAGCACCACTTTCTATGCGGACTGGGCGATGACCGTGAATCATGCGGACGCGCACTACGACCTCGGGGCGGGCGGTCACGGAGTGACGACGGACTGCCACGATTCGACGCCGCTCGCCGCATTCGATCCGACGACCGGCGGCGTGACCAACACGGGTCCGCACTGTTTCTCGGGCGGCAAGGTCCAGGGCATCTCGGTCGGGGTCGACTACCGGTTCTAGGCACGCGTTTCA
>DATJIZ010000302.1:0-7502 GCA_035492735.1 Gemmatimonadaceae bacterium
GTACGGCAATCAGACCTCGATGTCCGACGCTGCGCTCGTCGGGCTGCGTGATCAAATGGTGGGCGACGCGCGTCCACGGCTTCTGGTGCTCCTCGGGGCGTCGGGATTCCTGCTGCTCATCGGGTTGGCGAACGCGCTCAACCTCATGACCGCCCGGCTGGCGACGCGGCGGAACGAGCTCGCTGTGCGGGTCGCCCTCGGCGCGAGCCCGTATCAATTGCTGCGCCAGATCCTCGTCGAGTCGGCGCTGCTGGTCACGATCGCGGCGATCGCCGGATTGTGGCTGGTCGCGCTGGTCGTGCATCTCGTGGTCGCCGCGCCGGCGTCGGTGCTCCCACGCGCCGACGAGGTCACCGTGGACTGGTCGGTGCTCGCCTTCACCGTGGCGATCGCGGTGGCACTCACGCTGGCGCTGGGCGCGATCGCGGCCTGGCGCAGCGCGCGCCAGGATGTCCGTGAGGCGCTGTCGGCGAATCCACGTGCGATGTCGGCGGCCGGCGGCACGTCACTTCGGCGAGCCGTGGTTGTCGGCCAACTCTCGCTGACCGTCGTGCTGCTCACCGGCGCGGCGCTGCTCGGGCAAAGCTTTCTCCGTCTGCTCGAGGTAAACCCCGGCTTTGCGACGGAACATGTGGCGGTCGTCGAGGCGTCACCGACGATCGACGACAAGTTCCAGCGGCTCGGCTATTACAATACTCTAATTGACCGCGTCCGGCAGCTCCCCGGCGTCGTGGCGGCCGGGGCGGCGACCGGTGTGCCAATCGCGAACTCTCCCCCCGACGGCGGCTACCTGCTGCTCGACGCGCCGACCGACTCGCTCGGCTTCGATGCCTGGCTCAACTTCCCCCAATCTCGAAAGGGACACGCCGACTATGTGGTGGTCGACGGCGATTACTTCGCTGCGCTGGGCATTCCGCTGCTCAAGGGCCGCCTGTTCGAGTCGGGCGATCGATTCGAACGGTCCGTCGGCGTGGTGAGCGCGCGATTCGCCGCCCAGTCGTGGTCGAACGACGATCCGATCGGCAAGGTCGTCGACTTCGGCAACATGGACGGCGACACGCGGTCGTTCACGGTGATCGGCGTCGTCGGCGACGTCCATGACGACGGGCTCGCCAACGCACCGCCGCCGACGTTCTATGCGTTCTACCCTCAGCGGCTGCGCACCTACTGGCCGCTCTCGCTGGTCGTTCGCACCAGCGGTGATCCGTCGTCGGTGATCGCGTCGATCCGGCGCATCGTGCACGACGTCCGGCCCGACGTCGCGGTGCGCGCGCGCACGATCGATCGCGTTCTCGCCGGCTCCGTTGCCGATCGCCGGTTCACGCTGTTCATCATCGTGGCCTTTGCCGGTGCCGCGCTGGTGCTCGCCACGCTGGGCGTCTACGGGATCGTCTCGTACGTGGTCACGCAGCGCACGCGCGAAATCGGCGTGCGCGTCGCACTCGGCGCACAGCGGCGGGACATCCTCGAGCTGATCGTGGGGGAAGGGCTGCGCCTGGGCGTCGCCGGCATCGCGATCGGCGTCGGCGCCAGCCTGCTGCTGACGCGCCTCCTCAGAGGATTGGTGTTCGGCGTGAGCACGACGGATCCGGCCGTTTTCGCCGCGGTCGCGCTGGTGCTCGTCGCGGTGGCGTTCATCGCGGCGTACCTGCCGGGGCGGCGTGCCACGCGGGTCGATCCGATGGACGTGCTGCGGAGCACGTGAACGAGCGCGCGCGTGATGATGCGCGACGGCGTCACCAGTCGAGAAAGCGCGGCGGTCGTTCCTCGCGCAAGATCACGAGGCCGTCGATCACGGTGTTCCACCGGGCCGTGCGAAAGTCCGGGCCGGGCAGTCGCGCGGTCGCCGCGCCGATCTCGGCGAGCCGGCCGGCGTTCAGGTAGCGGACGTCGACATCGTTGCCGTCGAAGACTCGTGCCTCGAGCGATGCGGCGGGCGCCGGCGGCAATGGCCGCGCCGGCTGGCGCGTGCGTGCGTAGGTGCCTGCCAGCGCGGAAATACCGAGTGCGAACGCGTCATTCGCAAAGTCGCGCCGGATGTACGACCCCAGTGGAACGAGGGTCGCGTCGCCGGGAATGCCGCTCAGATCCTTGGCCGCGTGATTGATCGCGGTCCACACGATCATCTTGCTTGGTCGTGGCGCGTGGGCCACGAGCCACTGGAAGTTCGCGTACATCGACCGATCACGCTCGTTGAAGCCGCGAGCATCGAGGTCCGCGGCCGACGTGGTGCTCGTGAAATCGCGTGCAAGAGTTCTCTTCAGATTCTCGAGCATGGCGGCGTGGTACTCACGCGAGGGCCCGTGCCGTGACCGCGAGAGCCTGGCTTGGATGTTCTCCACGCAGTTTACGATGCGTGCGTTGTCCTTCGGGCCATACGGCGCGTCGCTCGTGTACTGCCACAGCATGTGTCGCTGGAGCACGGCGAGACATTCCGCCCTTCTTGCACCATCGAGGTAAGCCGCCAGCTCGGCCGGCATCTCGCGTTGTGCCCACGTTCCGCGTCCCAGTTGATCATCGAGCCCACCGAGTACGAGCGCTCCTCGTTGGGCCCGCGCGAGCAGGAATGGCACCAACGGCTGGACTTCCTGCGTTGCCCAGAGCCCGCCGATCGCCGCGGCGATCATGTGTTCGCTGATCGCCTGCCCGGAGGCGAGGCGATCCCGAATGTTCAGGAAATCGTACGCGCCACTCTCGACGAAAAACGCGTTGTAGTGACACTCATCGACGAGCCGTCGCACGATCTCGACTTTGAAAGCCAGGGTTCGTCCAAAACCGTGAGTGGGTGACTCGCCAAGCAAGGCGACTCGCTTGGCGCACAAATCGTGAACGACCTGGTCAACGACGGGAGTTTGCGTGGGCAGTGCACCGGGCTCGAGCCGATGCCACTCGCCCGCAGGCCGGCCACCGAGCGGAAGGAGCAGCGTCAGCGCACACCATGCGGGGCCTGCGAGGCGTCTCATGCGTCGTGACTCCCAATGAGCGAAGGAACATGCGTCGGATCGGCCTGAACACGATTGCTTTCGCGCGCGAGCCGGCAGGTCCGTGGCGACTGACCCTATACCGTACGGAGAAATCGCCAACAGTGCACGGGCGCGACAAATCTTTACACTGCTGTCGATGTGACGCGCGGAAACTGTTCAAGATGTGTAATGCCCCGATTGGACGGCGACGCGGAATGTCCTGAAACGTGAGCGGGGCCGCGGGCGGTCTCGTAGATCTTGACACCGAGTCAAGGAGAACGCCATGTTGTACCCCGGAGTACATCCGGGGGGACGGATGCGGAAAGAGCCTGAAGAGCTGATCCGCGGCACACTCGACGCGCTGATCCTCAAGACGTTGACGTGGGGTTCGCGGCACGGCTATGGGATCGCGCGATGGATCAAGGAGACGTCGGGCGACGCGCTTGCCGTCGAAGACCGCGCGCTCTACCTGGCCTTGCACCGATTGGAAGACCGTGGGCTCGTCGAGAGCGATTGGGGATACTCCGAGAACAATCGCCGCGCGAAGTACTACCAGCTCACCGCGCGCGGCCGCGCCGAGCTTCGGGTGGAATCGAACCGGCTGTCGCGCTATGCGGACGGACTCTTCCGCGTGCTCAACGCCACGCGCTGGGAGGCGCCGTGACGCGATCCGAATCTCGCTTCCCAGGATTACGACGCGTGGTTCGACTCCCCGGACGATCGATTCAGGCCGACGTCGACGAGGAATTGGCGTTCCACATCGAGAGCCGGGTTCACGAGCTCGTCCGCCAGGGAACATCGGCATCGGGAGCTCGCCGCATCGCCGAGGCCGAATTCGGCGACGTGCGCGCGTCACGCCGCGAGTTGGCGGCCGTCGACCGTCATCGCCGCCGCCGCGAACGAATCGCGCATGTGATCGAGAGCATCGCACAGGATGGCCGCTATGCCGTGCGCGCGCTGCTCCGAACGCCGGCGTTCACGGTCGCCGCCGCCGGGACTCTGATCGTAGGACTCGCCGCGACCATTTCGATCTTCGCGGTGGTCAACGGTATTCTGCTTCGACCGCTTCCATTCGAGGATCCGGATCGGCTCGTCGGTATTTGGCACGACCTGCCGCGCTTCGGTATGAACCACGTACCGCAGGCTCCCCAGCTGTACTTCACGTACCAGAGTGAGGCTCGAGCGATCGCCGGGATGGGCATGTTCAGGGAGCGTGCGACCAACGTCGATGATCCCAATGGGTCGGCCGCTCCGAGCCGCCTGTCGACGGGCTTCTTCACCGCGACCATGTTCTCGGTGCTCGGCGTGCATCCGGCGCTCGGTCGATGGTTCACCGACGACGAGGATCGTCCCAGCGGCCGACCCGTTGTCGTAATCAGCTACGGCATGTGGCGGGCGCAGTTCGGCAGCGATCCGTCGATCATCGGCCGGCCCCTCGACGTGGACGGGATCAGACGCGAAATCGTCGGCGTGATGCCGCCGAGCTTTCGGTTCCCGTCGGCGCAGACGGATCTCTGGATTCCGCTCGCGATGAATCGGGTCAGCCCGCCGCCATCAGCATATGGATATTACTCGGTCGCGAGGCTGAAGCCGGGTGTCAGCGTTGTCGACGCACAGCGCGATCTCGCCGTGGTGCTGCCGAGGGTGGCCGAGCGGTACGCCACGTTCGTGCCAGGCATCACGATGCGAATGATGCTGGACCAGCTGAGGCCCAAACCGGTCCTTACGTCGTTTCGCGACGACATCACCGGGGGCATTGCCGGCACGATCTGGATGCTTGCGGCAGCCGGACTGTTGTTGCTGTGCGTGGCGTGCGTAAACGTCGCCAACCTGGTGCTCGTACGCTGCGACGCGCGCCAACGCGAGTTCGCGGTGCGTGAGGCGCTCGGCGCCAGCCGGTTCCGGCAAATGCGTCAAATCGCGTCCGAGTCGGTCATGCTAGCCGCGGTGTCGGGAGCGCTCGCACTCGGGACCGCGTGGCTGGCGATCCGGACATTCGTGGCGCACGGCCCGGAGGAGATTCCGCGACTGCCCGAGGTCTCGGTGGACGCAGCCACGCTGTGGTTTGCGCTGGCCGTCACCTCATTCGCGACCATCGTGTGCACACTGTTGCCCGCGTTGCGGCTCGGTCGCGCGCGCATGTCGACGAGCCCAAGCTCGAGCACCCGCGGCGGTACCGCCGATCGAGCGCAACACCGGGTTCGCGGCGTACTCGTCGGGACGCAGATTGCATTCAGTCTCGTGATGCTTGCCGGCTCGGGGCTGCTGCTGCGTTCGTTCGAGAGACTGCACTCCGTGCGGCTGGGGTTCGACGCCGAACACGTCGCCACGGTGTGGATCGCGCTCCCGCGCGCCAACTACGACCGCGACAGTGACGTGGTTCGCTTCATGGCGAACGCACTGAATGGTATCGGACATCTCGCAGGCGTGAGTAGTGTCGGCGTGACATCGCGGCTGCCGCTCGTCGCGCGAGGCGTCAATCAGAATCCGGTGTACCCGGAGGGCGCGTCCACGTACGACACCAAACTGCCGCCGTTGCAGATTCTGACCAGCGTCGGCGGCGACTATTTCCGCACGATGCGCATTCCGCTCATCGCCGGTCGGCTGTTCGACGGCATGGAGCATCAGCGCGATGGCGATGCCATCATCTCGCGCCGCACTGCGCTGATGTTCTGGGGCGATTCGACCGGCGCAGCCGCCGTCGGGAAGCGTTTTCGGACGCTGCCGACCGACCCGTGGTACACGGTGACCGGCGTCGTCGGCGACACGCGCGACACCACGCTCGCCGCGGCGCCGTCGCCGACGGTGTACTTTCCGGAGGCCGTGCCGCGCAACAGCGCCGCCGTGGCGCCGTCGCGCGTGATGGCGATCGTGGCCCGCACGATCGGCGAGCCGGCGTCGACGGTGGCCGACATGCGGCGAATCATACGCGAGCTCGACCCTCGGCTCCCGACGTTCGGCGCCGAGTCGATGAGCGACGTGATGCGAGCGTCGACGGCCCGTCTCGCGTTCGTGATGCTCGTCCTCGCCGTGGCCGCAGCCGTGTCCCTCGTGCTCGGTGCGATCGGCCTGTATGGAGTGATGGCGTACGCAGTGACGCTTCGTCGCCGGGAGATCGGTATCCGACTCGCGCTTGGCGCGGCGCCTCCACGCATTGTGCTGGCGACAACCCGACAGGGATTGGCGCTGGCGTCCATTGGAGTCGCCGTCGGACTGGCGCTCTTCGGTGCGGCCACACGGTTGATGCGCGCGCTCGTGTTCGAGGTCTCGGCGTGGGATCCGGCGACGCTCGGTGCAGCGATCGCGATCTTACTGATGGCGGCGGCGCTCGCGAGCTGGCTGCCGGCCAGGCGGGCAGCGAATGTAAATCCTGCAGAGACCTTGCGAGCCGACTAAGGGTCCATTCACGGACGTGCGGCGAAGCGGCCGCTGCCGGCGATCGCGATTGTGAGCGCGCTGAGGCAGATGAGCGCCTCGAGCTCGATCCCCCACCCGCCGCCCGACGGATTGATCGTCGCGATGCGTGGCCGCAGCACGAGCACGATCGCCAGGAACATGTCGAATGCGATCGCGAGCGCCGCCCACCGCGCCAGGATGCCCAGGATCAACAGCACCGGTGCCACCACCTCGGCGACGTACGTCCCGTAGGCGAGCCAGGCTGGCAAGCCGAGTTTCCCTAGTGGGCCGCCGATCCACGCCACCCCGTGCTTCAGCTTGAACAGACCGTGAAAGATCACAATCACCGCCACGGCGATTCGCAGCAGCAACAAGCCGACGTCTGTCCGTGGAGCAGGGAGCACCGCGCGCATCACTCAATGTATCGACGTTGTGACGCGGCGAGGCTGTAATCGTTTGCAGGGCGGACCGGCGATAGCGACGCGGCTTGAGCGGTCATTCCTTCGCCCGGGAGTGTTGCAGGTGCAAAGCCGCGTCGAGGTGCGGTTCGAGGCTGTCGAGCTCACCGCCCAGTATGTGTTCGGAGAACCAGGCGACTACGTCGACGCTCTGGTCCATTTCGCGTTCCGCTATCCCGACGGCCGAGTCGACACCAACTGCACGGCGACGATCTGGCACGCGCTGCGGCCGCGCGAAGTCGTGCAGGTCACCGTGCCCGCTGCCTATCGATGTCCGGCATACGCGTCGAGTCTCGAGCGCGCGGTCGAGGAGTATTATCGGTCGCGTGTGGGTCCGGACGGAACAGTCATCCGTATCGGCCCCAAGGGCGCCAGCCTGCTCGTCATCGGCGTTCCGCTCGAATCCGCGGCGAGCGCGGTGTTCGAGATCGACGAGACACACTCGGCGGCGTAATCGAGGCACCCGCGCGCGGAGGATGGAAGGGCCGTCAGGCAACCACCGCTTGCCAAAGCGCGCCGGGCGGGCGACTGTATACAAGTAGTCTCATCGTTTGCAGGCACCATTCGTTGCTGCGAGGTCGCCATGCGTAGCCGTGTGCTGCTGATCGCCCTGACCGTTCTGATCGCCCTGCCGTCCATCTCGAGCGCGCAACGCCCGCCGCGGCCCCGTGTCGGACGGCGCCCC
>DATJIZ010000303.1:0-4309 GCA_035492735.1 Gemmatimonadaceae bacterium
CGTCCCCCAGCCCAACCTCTTGTGCCGTCATCGACCAAGACCAGTCCGCGCACCTCGGCGTCGTACACGCCAACCCCGTCGGGGGGTGCTTCTCCTGTCGAGCGGAGAATCCTGCCCTTGCTTGTGCTCCTATTCATCGGCAGTGGATGCGCGGCGTTGATCTACGAAATCGTCTGGTTCCAACTCCTGAGCCTCATCATCGGCTCGTCGGCCGTGTCGCTCGGCGTGCTGCTTGGCACGTTCATGGGCGGGATGTGCCTGGGAAGTCTGTTCTTCTCGCGCTTCGTGTCGCGCCGCCAGCACCCGTTGCGCGTATACGCGATGCTCGAGCTGGCGGTCGGCGCGTTCGGGCTACTCGTGCTTTGGCTGCTGCCCTATGCGGGCGGTCTGTATTTCGCGCTGGCACTGCACGGAACGACCGATCTGCTGGTGCGCGGCCTGTTCTGCGCCCTCTGCCTGCTGCCGCCGACGCTCGTCATGGGCGCCACGCTGCCGGCAATCGCTCGCTGGGTAGAGACGACGCCCGAAGGCGTCGCCTGGCTCGGCTTCTTCTACGGCGGCAACATCGCCGGCGCCGTGCTCGGGTGCCTGCTCGCCGGGTTCTACCTTCTGCGCGTTCACGACATGTCGTTCGCGACGTACGCAGCGGTCGGGATCGACGTCGCCGTCGCGTTGGCGAGCCTGGCGCTGGCCCGCGCCACGACGTACAGATCTGCCGACGCGGACGCTCCGCGAGCGAGCGTGTTCCTGATCGCGCCGGGCGCGTGGCCGGTGTACGTCACGACGGCTCTCTCGGGGGCGACGGCACTCGCCGCCGAAGCGGTATGGACGCGATTGCTGTCACTGCTGCTCGGCGCCACGACCTACACGTTCTCGCTGATTCTGGCCGCGTTCCTCGTGGGGCTCGGCATCGGCAGCAGTGTGGGCTCGGCCATCTCGCGCAACCTCAAGAACCCTCGCATCGCCCTTGGCGTTTGCCAGTTGCTGCTCACCGCTTCAATCGCATGGGCTGCGTATTCGATGACGCGCCAGCTTCCGTACTGGCCGGTGAGTCCGGGGCTGGCGATCAGCCCTTCGTACACGTTCCAGATCGATCTGGTGCGTTGTTTGTGGGCCGTCCTGCCGGCGGCGTGCCTGTGGGGCGCGAGCTTCCCGCTCGCGCTCGCCGCCGTGGGTCGCGGGGCGGAAGATCCGGCTCGACTCGTCGGGACGGTGTACGCGGCCAACACCGTCGGCGGCATCATCGGCGCGCTGTGTGGCAGTCTGCTGATCATCGCGTGGCTCGGAACGCAGACCTCTCAAAGAATTCTCATCGCGGTCGCGGCGTTGAGCGCGATCGTCGTGCTGGCACCGGCGGCGGCCGCCGCCGCGCAGAAGTTCACCCTCAGCCGGCGTGGACTCATCTGGAGTACGGTGACGGCGATCGCGGCGGTGCTGTTCATCAGGAGTGTGCCGCCGGTTCCGCCGCTGCTCGTGGGGTACGGCCGTTGGTTCGCGACGCGGCTCGACAACGCGAACGACTTCATCTACGTGGGCGAAGGGATGACGGCGTCGGTTGCCGTGTCGCAGCTCCCGAACGGCGTCTTGAACTACCACAACGCCGGCAAGGTGCAGGCGTCGAGCGAGCCGCAGGACATGCGGCTGCAGCGCATGCTGGGCCACCTCACGACGCTGCTGCCGCCGCATCCGGGTTCAGTGCTGGTGATCGGCTGCGGCGCGGGTGTCACGGCCGGTGCGGTGAGCATCGACCCGGCGCTGCAGAGCGAGACCATCGCCGAGATCGAGCCGCTGGTGCCCAAGGTGGTGTCGAAGTACTTCGGCGCGCACAACTTCAATGTCGTGACCAATCCCAAGGTGCACATCGAGATCGACGATGCGCGGCACTTCATCCTGACGACGAAGCAGAAATTCGACGCCGTCACATCGGATCCGCTCGACCCGTGGGTCAAGGGAGCCGCGACGCTCTACACGAAAGAGTTCTTCGACGTCGTGAAGGACCACTTGAATCCCGGCGGCGTGGTCACGCTGTTCGTGCAATTGTACGAGAGCAGCCCGGAAGCGGTGAAGAGCGAAATCGCCACATTCTTCCAGGCGTTCCCGAACGGCGTCGTGTTCGGGAACACGAACAACGGCGGCGGCTACGATCTCGTGCTCGTCGGTCAGAACGGTCCGATGCGCATCGACGTCGACGACATCGAAAAGCGCCTCGCCAGCCCGCAGTACGAAACTGTGGCCCGGTCGCTTCGGGAGATCGGCGTGAACAGCGCGACGGAGCTCTTCGCCACCTTCGCCGGCAACGAGCCGATGCTCCGGCCGTGGCTGGCCGACGCGCAGATCAACCACGACCGCAATCTCCGGCTGCAATTCCTGGCCGGTCTGGGGCTGAATCGCTACGACCAGGGGCCGATCTACAGCCAGATGTTGCAATTCCGCCGGTACCCCGACGGACTGTTCGTCGGATCGCCGGAGACGTTGGCGCAGCTCCGGATGGCAATCGCCGGCGGGGAGTAGCGGGCCCGTTCCCGTTAGGTTGCAGGCGTGCAATCGCCGCCGGCCGCCGACGACCTGATCCACCATGGAACGCCAGCGTTTCGGCGGACGGCGCTGGCGATGTTCTCGGCGGGATTCGCTACGTTCGCGCTGCTTTATTGCGTGCAGCCGCTGCTGCCCGTCTTCGCTCGTGAATTCGGACTGAGTGCCGCCGAGAGCAGCCTGTCGCTCTCGGTGACGACGGGACTGCTCGCGCCGGCGATGATCGTCGCCGGTGCGTTGTCGGAGGCGCGCGGCCGCACGCCGCTCATGATCGCGTCCCTTGCCGCGTCCGCGGTGCTCACGATCCTGTCCGCGTTCGCGACGCGGTGGCACGTGCTGCTCGCCTTCCGGGCGATCGCTGGAATTACATTCGCCGGCCTGCCCGCGATCTCGATGGCCTATCTCAGCGAGGAGGTCCACCCGAATTCCATCGGCTTCGCGATGGGGCTCGCGATCGGCGGCAACGGTCTGGGCGGCATGATGGGCCGGCTGATCACGTCGTTCATCACCGATCTCTGGTCCTGGCGCGTCGCGCTCGGTGCCATCGGGCTGCTCGGCATCGTAGCCACGGTGATCACCTGGCGAACGATGCCACCGTCGCGCCATTTCGTGGCGCGCCCGCTGCGCGCGCGGCCGCTGATGCTCACGTTCTGGGAAAAGTTGCGCGACCCGGCGCTCGTGGGATTGTATGCCGCGGGCTTTCTGCTCATGGGTGCGTTCGTCACGACCTACAACTACGCCACCTATCACCTGCTTTCGCCGGCGTATCGCTTGAGTCAATCCGCGGCCGGGTCGATCTTCGTGGTGTACCTCGTCGGCATCTTCGCGTCGGCCTGGATCGGGTCGCTCGCCGACCGAGTCGGCCGCGGACGCATGCTCGTCGCCATGGCGGCCATCATGCTCGCCGGTGTCGCGCTCACCGCGCTCGCGCCGCTCGTGCTGGTGATCGTGGGCATTGCGGTCGTGACGTTTGGCTTCTTCGGTGGCCACACCGTGGCCAGCAGTTGGATCGGTCTGCGCGCACGGCACGCCAAGGCGCAGGCGTCGGGACTCTACTTCTTCTTCTACTACATGGGCTCGAGCGTCGCCGGCGCCGTCGGCGGAATCTTCTGGGACAAGGCTGGTTGGCCGGGCGTCGCCGGCTTCGTCGCGATCCTCGTCGCGATCGCGCTGACGATCGCGGTGCGCGAGTCTCGCCGCGGCGTCGTTCGCACGGATCTCGGACGGCAGGCGGCATGACTCGCGCCGAGCTGCTCGAGCTGCTCGATGAGCTGGGCATCGCGTACGTGGCGTACGAGCACGAACCGGTGTTCACCTGCGAGCAGGCGCTCGCGGCGATCCCCGAAGAGCCGGCGGTACAGACGAAGAACCTGTTCTTGCGCGACAAGCGCGGTCGGCGGCACTTGCTGCTCGTCACGAGCTGCGAGAAGGCCGTCGACGTGAAGGCGTTCGCGGACCAGGCGGACGCCGACCACTTGAGCTTCGCGTCCGCCGAACGACTGGCCAAATACCTCGGCGTCGAGCCAGGCTCTGTCACGGTGTTCGGGCTGGCGAATGATGTGGCGACCGCCGTCGAGCTCTACGTGGACGAGGATGTCTGGAATTCGCCGCGATGGCGGTGCCATCCACTCGTGAACAGCGCGACGCTGGTCGTTTCGCGGGGGGATCTGGAACGCTTTTTCGCCAAGACTGGCCATAAACCGCGCATATTGAAGCTTGCCGAGCGGAGTGGGTAGGGGTTTTCCGCACAGGCGAGGTCCGCAATGTCACGCGCTTA
>DATJIZ010000304.1:0-8328 GCA_035492735.1 Gemmatimonadaceae bacterium
CCGGTGCAGGTGACCCGCGACCTCGCCGGTTTCTGGCGAACGAGCTACTTCGACGTCCGAAAGGATCTCCGCGGCCGATACCCCAAGCACGAATGGCCGGAGGATCCGCTCACGGCCACGCCGACGAAGCGCGCCAAGCCGCGGCGTTGATCAGGGAGTGCGCGCCGCGTCGCCGCTTCGCCGGACGAACTGCAGGCCCCGAACGCGGCTGATCGTGAGCGTGAAACCCGAAACCGCACCGCCGTCGTCTCGCAGCACGTGCAGGAGCATCTGATCGCTGGTCGTGAACAGGTCGTCACCCACGCTCACGAAGCGGAGGTTGCCGCCCCGCTGCCGCTGCATGATGAGCACGCCGTCGCGCGCTACCAAGGTCACTAACAGGTCGAGCTCGTCGCTGTAGTAGGCGCCCGCCAGTTGGGCGAGCTGGTCGTTCCGGCGACGAGTGTCCGTGGGGTCGGCAGGCGTCATCGACGTGCCGACCGTCCACGACCGAGTCGACAGGTCGAGCGTGGTCGCCGTCTGTTGCTGCGGAACGAGCCCGAGCAGCACTGCGCCGACGTGTTCGGCCAGGCTCGATGGGGCGGCGGCGGTGTTGCAGAGCGTGATCACCGAGAGGTCGTTGTCGGGAAAGCGCAGCAGCGTGCTGCGGTATCCCCCGTACGCGCCATGATGCTCGACCGTCCGCAGACCGTGGAATTGGCCGATCGTGAGCGCGAGACCGTACGGAATCGCCTGGCCGTCGTTGAGGTGCCCGGGCGCCTGAAGAAGCGCGATGGCCGCTTTTCCGCCGACTTTGCCCGAGCGGAAATTCGCGTCCCACTTGGCCAGATCCTCGATCGTCGAATAAACGCCGCCGTCGCCGACCACGTCGAATTCCGGCTGGCTGATCCTGTACGTGGCTCCGGACGGCTGGTAGCCCAGGGCGCGCTGGGGAATCAGCTGTGTGTGGTCGTCGCGAAACTCGGTGCTCCACATGCCGAGTGGATCGAAGATCCGTTCTCGGGCGAAGTCCCGCAGCGTTTCGCCCGATGCGCGATGCACGACGATCGACAGGAGGGCATACCCCGTGTTGCTGTACAGGAACTCGTCGCCCGGACTGAAGTTGAGACTCTTCTGCCGGGAGACCAGATCCAGGAAGCCCTTTTCGGTGAGCGGGCCGTCGCTCGGCCACCCGGCAACCGCGAGCAGCGTGAAATAGTCCCGCAACCCGCTCGTGTGATGCAGCAGTTGGCGCAGCGTGATGGTTGCACCGAACGACGGCACCTCGGGCACCCATTTCCTGATCGAGTCGTCGAGCGACAGCCGGTGGTCCTGGGCGAGCAGCACGATGCTCATCGCGGTGAACTGCTTGGAGAGCGACGCGATGTAGAAGCGAGTCGCCGGCGTAATTGGGGTGTCGTGCTCGAGATCGGCCATGCCGTAGCCGCGAGAGAACACGAGCGCGCCGCTGCGCGTGACGCCGACGGCGCAGCCCGGCGACTGTTGGGACGCGTAGGGCGCGAAGATCGAGTCGATCCAGCGGGCCGCCGAATCGGGCGCGACTTTCTGTGCGCCGGCCGTCCCGGCAAATGCGATCGTGGCGAGCACAACGCGTCGCAGCATGGGACCTCCTGCCGAAAGCTCTCGCGAAGGACGGGCGCTGTCCAGCGGATGTTTGCAACCCGGCCGCGGCCGGGCGTTCCATGGTGGCGCCCGGCTTGCAGACGTTCTACGGCGTACACCCAATCATCGTTTCGGGTTTCGCCCGCTTGGAGATCGCAATGGCCGAAATTCACGTCGAGCCGCGGCGGCGCAGCTTGGCCTGGCTCTGGATTCTACTGGCGCTCATCATCGCGGGCGGACTCGTCTACTACTTCCTCTATTACCGCAACGGGTCCGTCTAGCCGGCCTCGCGCACGGCAGGAGCAGCTATGGATAGGGAAGCAAGCAATCGACATGGGCGCGATGCGGCCGGCGTCGGGCCGTACGCCCGCGAGCGGGAGCGCCTCGTACCGCTTCGCTCACTCGGTTCCTGGTCGGTCTCCGAAGGCGAGCCGGACATCCGTAGCTGGGAGGTTCGCACCGTCAGCGGTCGCCAGCTCGGGACGGTAACCGATCTGTTGATCGACCCGGACGCGAACGAGGTCGTCATGCTCGACGTCGACCTGCCTGGCCGTCAGACCCACACGTTCGTGCCCATCCGGATCGTACAGATCGACCGCGCGCGCCGCATCGTGCTCATGGACTCGGCAGACCTCGAGATCCCTGAATCGACGACGGCCGACCAAGCTGCCCCAGTCGTCGCCGACTCCGGCACGCCGCGCACGATCCGGTACCCGAACTACGATCGCGAAGTGCCGGCCGATCGGCCGATCACCGCCGACGCGGCGCCGCCGTCGGACGCCATGCCGCCCGACTCGAGCCTCGAGCGCCGGCGAGGCGAGCGACGTCGGATCGATCGGCTCAGCACGGATATCTGACGGCCAGTTACAGCAAGTCTCACGGCCGGACTGGAGTCTGACCCGAGTGCGCAACCGGTCAGACTCCACCCGGTCGCTACGGCGCCCTCCGCCCCATCATCCTCAGGTACTCGCGGTCCCACGCCGCGGGAATGCTCTCGCGCGGTGAGTACGGGCCGGGCACGTATCGTCGCGAGCCGATCCCTTTTTGACTCCACGCGACGATGTCCCAATCCTGACGATTGGTCACGTCCCAGAAAGCAATCGCGTCGGCGGGATTGAACTCCGGATCGTTCTCGTTGTCCGGCGAGAACATCCACTCCGACTCGACGATGGTTCGGTCGACGCCGTCCGGCGTGAGCAGATAGTAGTTCACGTAGTCCGGGTGGATGCTCAGCATGAGGTTCGGCATGAGCGTGTAGTAGAACGCGCGACGCCGATCCGCCTCGGGCAGTCCAGGGCTCACGACTCGTCCACACGCACGGCCGCTGAGCGTCGCGCTCTCGTGCGGTGGACCGATCTCCATGTACCCGCCCAGGAATGGTCCGTCGATCAAATCGTTCGCGCCGCTCTGGTACGGCAGCTTGAGCGACAGCTCGGGATGAATCATCGGACAGTGCAGGCACTCGGAATAGTTCTGAAAGACGAGCTTCCAGTTGGCCTGGACCTCGTAGCGCACGCTGTGCCCGACCCGGAGATTGCCTAGGCCGAAGCGCGACAGACGCTGCTTCATGGGCGCAAACCACTGCTCGAACGGCTCGGGATCTTCGGCCACGTTGACGAAGAGGAATCCCTCGCACTCGGCGATGGCGGCGGCGTGCAATGGGAATTGCCGCTTGTCGAACCCTTCCACCTCCTGCATGTGCGGCGCGCCGATGAGTCGTCCGTCGGTCGTGTACGTCCAGGCATGGTACGGACACTGGATCGTCTCCGAGAACTGCCCCGAGGCCTCGCGGCAGATCCGGGTGCCGCGATGTCGGCAGACGTTGAACAGCGCGCGAACGTCTCCGTCCCGATCGCGGAGGACGATCAGCGACTCACCGGCGACGGTTCGCACGACGTAGTCGCCCGGCTTCGCGATCCGGCTTGCTCGACCGACGCAGTTCCAGTGACGCGCAAAGATGCGCTCGCCCTCTTCGGCGAGAATGTCGGGCGACGTGTAATACTCGCCCGGCATCGTGTGCGCGCCTTGCCTGTATGCTTCGACGGTACGGTGATACGTGGTCATGTCTCCCTCAATATCCGCTTTGCCGCCAGCCAGCCAGCCCCGCCCAGCACACCCGGACCCGGATGCGCACCGGCTCCGGCGAGATACAGACCGTCGATCGGCATCGCATAGCGCCCCCAACCCGGCACCGGGCGCATGAACAGAATCTGATCCAGCGTCAGCTCGCCGTGCGTCATTGCGCCCTCGGTGACGCCGAACCGCGCCTCGAGATCGGCCGGCGTGAGAATCTCTCGATGCAGCACGGCGTCGGTGAAACCGGGCATGACACGGTCGATCGCGCTCGTCACCGTCTCACCGAGCGCGCACGAGCGTGTGTCGTCCCACGGTGCGCCGCCGCGAAGGTGATACGGCGCGTACTGCGCTCTGGCGACCAGCGCGTGCTTGCCGTCCGGAGCGAGCGACGGCCAGCGGAGCGTCGGCACGCTGATCTCGATGTGCGGCGCGGTGGAGACTTCGCCGTACTTTGCCGCGTCGTACGCGCGTTCCATCGCGTCGAGCGACGGCGTCAGGCTCACGCTGCCGGCGAGCGCGGCCGATGAGTCATCGAGGCCCCGAATGTCGGGCAGATGGTCGAGCGCAAAGCGCACGAACGCCGTGCAGCCACGGAGCTTGATGTTGCGCACCGCGTGCAGGAACTCCGGATCCAGCCACACGGGATCGACCATGCCGAGGAGCGTGCGCGCCGGATCAGCGGTCGAGACGACGATCGGCGCCGAGAGCTCGTCGCCGTTGTCCAGCGCAACGCCCGTCACGGCGTCTTCGCGCACGAGTATGCTGGCGACCCGCGCCCCGGTACGTACGTCCACCCTGTTGGCGCGCGCCGCGGCGGCGACAGATTCGATGAAGGCGTCTGGTCCTGCACGCCACCACGGTCGCGCGCCAACGGAGCCCGCGCGAGCGCCCACGAGGTGGTGTAAGAGTACGAACGACGTGCCGCCCGAACGCGGCCCTTGTCGAATGTCGCGGATGCCGGCCGTGGCGACGGCGGCTTTGATCAGCGGGCTCTCGAACGAATCGTCCAGCAGATCCTGGATCGACATCGGCAGTACGCGGAGCAGCTCGATCATGTCGGCGCGGCCGAGCGAGCGGAACTTGCGACCGAGGCTGACGAGCGGCGCGAGCTCGCCCAGCGACATCGCCGCATCCACGTCGGGTGGCGGGAGCTGATAGAGCGCCTCGAGAAAGCCGACGAGTTTTGAAAGGCGATCGGTGAAGGCCACCCATCGTTCGGCATCGCGCGCCGAACGCCCACGAATGGCGTCCGCGGCGCGAGCCGGCTCGCCTGACAGCGCGAGTGTGTCACCGTCGGCCGCCACGGCCGCGACGATGGCGGGCGTCGTGGCGTCGATGGACGGCAACGCGAGCCCACGCACAATCGTCGGCGGAAGCCAGCCTGTGTCGACCGACAGCGGAACGCGGAATCCGGGAGCGAACTCCGACGATCGGCGCAGTCCTCCGATCTCGTCATGGCTCTCGACGACGAGCACGCGTCGGCCGGCCTTGCCGAGCGCCGCCGCGGCAACGAGCCCGTTCGATCCCGCGCCGATGACGATGGCGTCGTAGGCGGCCGTCACCCTGCGATCTCCAGCGCCGCGAGTCTGCCCGACGCGCCCATGATGCCGCCGCCGGGATGCGTGCCGGCGCCGCACTGCCAGTAGCCTTTGATCGGCGTGCGATACTTCGCCGACTTCGCCGCCGGCCGGAGAAAGAACAGCTGATGCAGCGCCAGCTCGCCCTGAAAGATGTTTCCTTCCGACAACCCCGTGATCCGCTCGATGTCGGCCGGCGTCAACACCTGCCGGTGCAGGATCAGTGATTCGATGTTCGGCGCGTACCGCGCGACGGTCTTCACCACCGCATCGCCGAACGCCTCGCGCTTCGCGTCATCCCAGCCGCCGGTGACGTTGTACGGCGCATACTGTACGAAAATGCTCATGACGTGTTTGCCGGGCGGCGCCATGCCGGGGTCGATCATGGACGGGAACACGATGTCCATATACGGATTCCGCGAAAAGTGCCCGTACTTGGCATCGTCGTACGCACGCTCGAGATACTCGACGCTCGGGCTGATCGAGAACGCGCCGCGGTGGTGCGGACCGATTCCGGGCAGGCAGGTGAAATCCGGCAAGCCACTCAGCGCCAGATTCACCTTGCCCGACGAGCCGCGGAACTTGTACCGCTCGACTTCCTCGACGAGATCGTCGGGCAGCTCCTTGCGCTCGACCAGCTGCAAGAATGTGCGGCGCGGGTCGAGACCGGACACGACGATCGGCGCGGTGATCTCGTCGCCATTCTCGAGCACCACGCCGCGCACGCGACCGCCGTCGACGAGCACGCGCTCGACCGAGGCATTGGTGCGAATCTCGGCGCCCTGTGCGCGCGCCGCCGATGCGATGGCCTCGCTGATCGCACCCGTGCCACCCTTCTGAAACCCCCACGCGCGAAAGGCGCCGTCGATCTCGCCCATGTAGTGATGGAGGAGCACATACGCCGAGCCGGGCGACCGGGGGCCGAGAAACGTGCCGATGATCCCGCTTGCCGACTTGGTCGCTTTGAGTGGATCGAACTCGTACCACTCGTCGAGATAGTCGGCGCTGCTCATCGTCATGAGCTTGTAGAGCGCGTGAAAGCGCTCAGCTCCCAGGTCTCGCAGATGCCCGCCGAGCTTGAGCAGTCCGCGCAAGTCCGACGGCGCGAGCGACGACGGATCGGGAGGCACCATACCGAGAATCGGCTTGACGGCCATGGCCATGTGGTGCATCAGGCGGCCGAACTCGATGGCCGCTTCGGCATCGCGGGGCGAGTGGCGCACGAGCTCGCGGCGGGATTCGTCGGGATCGGCCCACGAGGCGAGGTAATCGCCGTTGTCGAGTGGCGTGACGGTGCTCTCGAGCGGCAGGATCTGGAGACCATGGCTTGGCAGTTCGAGATCACGAATGATCTCGGGACGCAGCAGACTCACGACGTACGAGAACACCGAGAACTTGAAGCCCGGAAAGACCTCCTCGGTCACGGCCGCCCCGCCGACGAGCGGCCGTCGCTCGAGCACGACGGTCTTGCGCCCGGCTCGCGCCAGATACGCCGCGCACACCAGCCCGTTGTGGCCACCGCCAACGACGACGGCATCGTACCGTTGGCTGCTCGTCATGCTTTCTTCCGCGGCGGGTCGAAGAACGGCAGCTTCCGCACGACGGCATTCGCCCGCTTGCGGCGATGCTCGACCGTGACTTCGAGCTCCACCTCGGCCCCCGGTTGGAAATGCGGCGACGTGAGATGCGCCAGCGCCAGATACTTCTTGAGCAGCGGCGACCAGCAACCGCTCGTGGCGTAGCCGATCTGTTTCTCTTCCTTGAAAACCGGCGCGCTCGTCCGCCACGCCACCGTCGGTAGCTGCGGCGGCAGCCCGCGCTCGGCGTAGATCCGCTCCAAGGATTCCCAGTCGACGTCGAGACCGACGAATCCCCACGCCGATCCGCGCGCTCGTTCGGCGCGAAGGGCGCGACGGCCGTTGTGCGGGCCTTTGCCGGCGCTGACGGTCCACGCGAGGTTGAGCTCGAACGGTGAAGACTTCTGGTCTTCGATCATGGCGCGATGCGCCGAGAAGTAATCGACGTCGAGCATCACGAGCCCGGCCTCGATGCGTGCGAGGTCGAGCGCCCAGATTCCCGCCGGTGTCAGGCCGTAGGGCGTGCCCGCTTCGATCAGCGCATCCCAAAGCGCGACCGCGCGCTCGGCGTCGACCCACAGCTCGTAACCCAGATCGCCAGTGTAGCCCGTGCGTGAGATGGTGACCGGAATCTCGCGCACCGTGGTGTGCACGAGCCGGAAATACTTGAGCCTGGAGAGATCGGCAGGCGTGAGCTGTTGAAGAATCGCGCGGGACGACGGGCCTTGCAGTGCCAGCGCGCCCGTCCGCTCCGAGACGTTCTCGATCGCGACGTCGAGCCCGACCGCGTTCATCGAAAGCCAGCGCAGGTTCGGCTCGGCGCTCGTCAGCCGGAACGCGCGCTCGTCGAGGCGGCTGATCGTGCCGTCGTCGATCACTTTGCCATGGGCATCGCACCACGGCGTGTAGAGCACCTGTCCGACGACGCACTTGGTGACGTCGCGAGTCACCATGCGGTCGAGGAGGCGCGCCGCGTCAGGACCCGAGATTCGATACTTGTAGAGCGGCGACACGTCGAGCAGCGCCGCGGCGTTGCGAATCGCGGCGTACTCGCGATCAGGGTGCGGTTCGTAGGCGCTCGCCACCTGATAGCCCGCCCACCGGCGCCACGTCTGCGCGCGTACGAGCGGAGCGGTGCGAGCGTGGAACGGGGTGGTCTTCAGCGTCGGGAGAACGGCGGCGCTCGGCATGGGCCAAAATTACGACACGATGCCGCGCGCCGCATCGGGCCGAGCGCGCCGCGCACAACAGGCCCGCGGACCTTGCTCGCCCGTGGGCTGAAACCCGAACTCGGCCGGCCGCGTACGTGCCCATTGCCGCTCCCGTTCACCACCCACGGAGATGCTCATGCAGGCATTGCTGCGCGATTTCCGCTACGGCGTCCGAACGCTGATCAAAAGTCCGGCGCTCTTCGCGATCAGCACCTTGGCCCTCACGCTCGGCATCGGCCTTACGACGACGATGTTCAGCATCGTCTACGGCGCCTTGATGAAGGG
>DATJIZ010000305.1:0-10981 GCA_035492735.1 Gemmatimonadaceae bacterium
CGCTCGGTCCACAGATACAAGCTGGCGAGCAGCAGCCCGGCCCCGATCGCCACGCCTGCGCTGATCCGCCGAACGCTCAGCTTCTGTCGCGGCAGTGGCATGGTCGGGCGCAGCATCGCGTCGCTCGCCGCGCCGCCTACAGCCGCGCTGCTTCCCGGACTCAAACTCGGCGCGGTGATCACGCGCGGGTCCCATCCACCCATCGCGAGCGCCGGATCGAGCTGATCGCGCGCTTCCGCCGCGCTCGCCAGCCGATCGGCCGGCGAGCGCGCGAGCATGTGCACGATCAGCGTGTCCAGTCGGCTCGGAAGATCCGGCAGCACTTCGCGCAGGTGCGGCGGAGCTTCGTGCAGGCGCCGCCGGATCATCTGCTCGCGCGTGTCGGCGGCGAAGGCCGGCGCGCCCGTGAGCATCTGGTACAGGATGCAGCCCAAGCTGTAAATGTCGGCGCGCGCGTCCACCGGATCGCCAAGCAGCTGCTCCGGACTCATGTACTCCGGCGTGCCGATCACGAGACCGCTGCGCGTGAGAGCGTCCTGGGGCGCCTCGGTGAGCGCCTTCGCGATTCCGAAATCGACCACCTTGGGGATCTCGCGGCCCGATCGCGAGTGCGCGACGATGACATTGTCGGGTTTGAGATCGCGATGAACGATGCCAAGCTCGTGGGCCGCGTGCAGCCCGTCGGCGATCTGCCGCGCGATCTCGATGGCCCGGCGGGGCTCGAGCGTACCTTCTCGCGCCAGAATCGTGGACAGCGATTCGCCGTCCACGTACTCCATCACGAGATAAATGACCTTCTCCGACTCACCGTAGTCGAACACCGCGGCCACGTTCGGATGGAGAATGCGCGCCGCGTTCGACGCCTCACGCGCGAAGCGTTGAAGGGACTCCGCGTCGTTGACCAGCGTCGGACTCATCACCTTGATCGCGCATTGGCGATTCATCTTCACGTGCTCGCCGAGGTACACGCGTCCCATGCCGCCTTCGCCGAGCAGCGCGAGCACCAGGTAGCGATCGGCGATCACGCGGCCGACGAGCGGGTCGCCGCCAGCCTTGGGGCGCAGCGGTGACCCGTCCTTTGGACAGAAGCGGTCCGTCGTCTCGTACTCGCTGCCGCACTGCGGGCAGACCTTTGGCACCGCGATGCTGGCGTCCGCCGTCGGCGTCCGCTGCTGCGCCAGCCGGCCCGAACCGATCGCGCTCTCGCTGAGTGGCGACGGCTGCTCTTCGGTGAGCCGATGCTCCTCCGTCACGTCGGACGTTTCGGGCGCGACGGCACGCTCGGACGCAGCAGCGCTTTCCGCGCCCGCGCTGGCGGCGTGGGAGGCGCGTCCCGAATCGTGATCGTCGCTCGACATTGGCGATGTGACGGGCTGCCGGGCGGTTCCGGCCGGTGGCGATTTCATCAACGTAATAGTCTGGTCCCGATCCTGCGCCGGTAGCCGACGCCATGGCGCCGAGCAAGTCGACAACCGAGCCCAATATGCTACGCCGTTTTCCCGTCGGCGTAGAGATCCTAGATCGTACTCCGGAATTCGCGATCGTCCATGCCCGACTTTGGGCACCGGACTGCCAATCCGTCGAGCTCGTCTTGACAGACGATCCGGCACGCCCGCCCGATTCGCCGTTGACGCCGGAGGGCAACGGCTATTTCTCCGGCATCGTTGCAAATGTAGACGCCGGAACGCGCTACCGCTTCCGGCTGGACGGGGGCGCCGCATATCCCGATCCGGCATCGCGCTTTCAGCCGGAGGGGCCGCACGGTCCCTCCATGGTCATCGACCCCGCGGCGTTCGCCTGGACAGATGCCGGCTGGCCCGGAGTCTCGATCGAAGGGCAGGTAGTCTACGAGCTACATATCGGTACCTTCACTCCCGCGGGGACGTTCCGGGCGGCGATCGAAAAATTGCCGCTGCTCGCCGACCTCGGCGTCACCGTGCTCGAGGTCATGCCGGTCGCCGACTTTCCGGGGCGGTTCGGCTGGGGTTACGACGGCGTAAACCTGTTTGCCCCAAGCCGGCTGTACGGTGCGCCCGACGATTTCCGCGCGTTCGTCGACGCGGCACACCGCCTCGGCATGGGTGTCATTCTCGACGTGGTCTACAACCACCTCGGCCCCGACGGCAACTACCTGCCGAAATTCTCCAACGCGTACTTCGCGAAGAAACCCACCGAATGGGGTGACGCCATCAACTTCGACGGCGAATGCTCCGGTCCGGTCCGTGAATTCTTCATCAGCAACGCCCGCTACTGGATCGAGGAGTTCCATCTCGACGGACTGCGGCTCGATGCGACGCAGCAGATCTTCGATACGTCGACGCCGCACATTCTGGCCGAGGTCGTCGATGCCGTGCGCGGCGCCGGTGACGCGCGCCCGCGCATCGTGGTCGCCGAGAACGAGCCGCAGGTGGCGCGACTCGTGCGCCCTCGCGAGGCCGGTGGTTTCGGCATCGATGCACTCTGGAACGACGATTTCCACCACAGCGCAATGGTCGCCGCGACGGGCCGGGCCGAGGCCTACTACTCCGGCTTCCGCGGCACACCACAGGAGCTCGTGTCAGCGGTGAAATACGGCTTTCTGTATCAGGGTGAGTGGTATCGTTGGCAGAAGCGGGGTCGCGGTACGCCCGCGCTCGACCTGCCGCCGACGCGGTTCGTGGCGTTCATCCAGAATCACGATCAGGTGGCAAATTCGCTGGCCGGCGCGCGGTTGCACCAGGAAACGAGCCCCGGGCGGTTTCGCGCGCTGACGGCGCTGCTCCTGCTCGCGCCGCAGACGCCGATGCTCTTTCAGGGACAGGAGTTTGCGTCGTCGAGTCCGTTCATGTATTTCGCGGACCACCAGCCGGAGCTTTCGCGGCTCGTCAGATCCGGCCGCGGCACATTTCTGTCGCAGTTCCCGAGCATCGGCAGGGTGTCAGTCGAGCAGCTGCCCGACCCCGCGGACGAATCGACCTTCTCGCGCTCCAAGCTCGATTGGTCGGAGCGCGAACGAAACGCGCACATTGTCGCGCTGCATCGAGATCTGCTGCGCCTCAGGCGCGAATCGCCGGCGCTGCGCGATCAGGCGGCGCGCGGTGTGGACGGCGCGATCGTCGGTGACCGGGCGCTGGTGCTCCGCTTTTTCGAACCACATGGCGACGACCGTCTGCTGCTGGTGAACCTCGGTCCGCGCCTGCATCTCGATCCGATGCCGGAGCCGCTCGTCGCACCGCGCTGCCCCGGCTCGCATTGGGTCACCGTCTTCTCCACCGACGCCGCGGACTACGGCGGATGGGGAACACCGCCCGTCGACACGGTGGACGACGGCTGGTGGCTTCCCGCCGAATGCGCCGTCCTGCTGCGGCCGCCGACCGATGCCGAGACGACTCCTCGATAAAGTCGTTCGGCGACTGGAGCTGCCGGACGACGGCGCCGCCCGTGCGCAGGTTCTGCTCGACACCGAGTGGATCGTGACGAACGGCATCGGTGGCTACGCGTCATCGACGCTGGCCGGCGTGTCGACCCGTCGCTACCACGGCGTGCTCGTCGCGGCGCTGTCCAACCCGCTCGGCCGCACGGTCATGCTCAACCACCTCGGCGAGAAGATCTCGTTCGACGGGCATACGACATCTCTCAACAGCGAAGAGCGCGTCGCCGGGCGGGTCGATCCGGACGTCGCAGCCCGCGTGGCGAGGGTCCGCCTCGAGGCTGGATTGCCCGTGTGGGAGTACGTGTGGCAGGGCATGCGGCTGGAGAAGCGGATCATGATGCCGCATCGCCAGAACACGGTGTACGTGTGCTATCAGCTGCTCGAGGGCCCGGACACGGTGCGCCTCGAGCTGATGCCGGCGCTGCATTTCCGCGGCTACGAAGACCCGGTCGCCTCGCTCGAGCAAGCGCCGACCCGGACCAGCTATTCGATCGGGTCGTCACGCGGCATGCACATCGTCTCGGCGAAGAACGGCGTGCCACCGCTCCGGTTGCAGATCCTCGGCGACGATGCCAATCGGTTCGTCTCCGACGAACGGCTGACGAGCGAGTTCCTGTATCCCGTCGAGGAGAGCCGCGGCTACGAGTTCCGCGGGACGCTGTGGACGCCGGGCCATTTCGAGGCGACGATCCGCCGCGGCCAAACCGTATCGCTCGTGGCGTCGGCGGAAATGGAGGACGTGATGCGTGCGCTGTCGCCCGGCGAGGCGGCGAGCCACGAGCACGAGCGGCGCCGCCGGCTGGTATTCGCGGCGGCGCCGGCGGCGCAGGACCCGATCGGCGCCGAGCTGGTCGTGGCGGCCGATCAGTTCATCATCACGCCGACCGGGCGCATCGTCGACGCGACGCGCGCCGCCGCGCTCGGCAACGAGATCCGCACGATCATCGCCGGCTACCACTGGTTCACCGATTGGGGCCGCGACACGATGATCAGCCTCGAGGGCCTCACCCTCGTGACCGGCCGGGACCGCGAGGCGGACTTCATTCTTCGCACGTTCGCGCACTACGTCCGCAACGGTCTGATCCCGAACATGTTCCCCGACGGCAGCAACGAGGGGCTGTACCACACCGCCGACGCGACGCTCTGGTTCTTTCACGCGGTGGACCGGTACGTGCGGCGCACGGGCGACGAATCGACGCTCGTCCACCTGCTGCCCACGATGACCGACATCGTGCAGCATCACGTCGAGGGGACGAACTTCGGCATCGGCGTCGACGCACGCGATGGATTGCTGCGCCAGGGTGCCGAAGGCTACCAGCTCACGTGGATGGACGCCAAGGTCGACGGCTGGGTCGTCACGCCGCGCCGGGGCAAGGCCGTGGAGATCAATGCCTTGTGGTACAACGCGCTGCGGCTGCTGCAGGGCTGGCTCGAGCAGGTGCGGGGCGGGCGTGATGCGGCAGCGGTCGCGGCGCGCGCCGACAAGGTCTATGCATCATTCAATGAGCGTTTCTGGATACCGTCGGAGGGCTACCTCTACGACGTGATCGACGGCGACGACGGCGGGTGCAGCGCTCTGTGCCGGCCGAATCAGATCCTTGCCATCTCGCTCGATCATCCGGTGCTCGATCCATCGCACTGGGGATCGGTGCTCGACGTGGTCGAGCGCCGGTTGCTCACGCCGGTCGGTCTTCGCTCGCTCGCGCCCGGCGAGTCGGAGTACAAGAAGCGCTACTTCGGCGACCTGCGGGCCCGCGATGCCGCGTACCACCAGGGAACGGTCTGGGCCTGGTTGATCGGTCCGTGGATCGATGCCTGGCTGCGGGTGCATCCCGATGACCGGGCCGGGGCGCGTCGATTCCTCGGCGGCTGCATCGACGCGCTCGGCGCGTTCGGCCTTGGCACGATTGGTGAGATCTTCGACGCGGAACCTCCGTACACGCCCCGGGGCTGCATCGCGCAGGCCTGGAGCGTGGCGGAGGTTCTTCGCTGCTGGGTGAAAACGGCGCCCGACGAGGCGTCTACTTGATCGAGTCGCGGCGGATCTGCCGGCGGTCCTTCCGAATGTCCCGCTTGTCGGCCTTCGCGTCGTGCACGTCGCGACGAATGTCGGTGCGATCGCTCTTGAGGTCGCGCCGATCGCTCCTGGCTTCGGCCTTGTCACCGCTCTTCACGTCGGCTTTGAAATCCCGCTTGTCGGCCCGCAGATCGCGCGTGTCGGACCGGACATCGTGTCGGTCGCGAACGAGATCACGGCGATCACGACGGAGATCGCGCACTTCCTTCTTGGTCGTCGGAATCGCGGGGGCGGTGCTCTGTGCCGGTGCCACGCCCGCCGCCGCCACCACCATCACTGCTCCGAGCACTGCCACTTTGAGGCTGGTCATACGATACGCTCCCGTGTCGGTTGACGATGTGCTCATGCGACCAGCGCGGCCGCATTCACCGTGGCTGACGACGGAAGGCGGGTCGACGTTAAGGGGGCGCGAGGGCGCGACGGCCCGCGATCCCGGGGTTCGAATGCTCGATGTCAATTCTTTTATCACCCCGCCGTTCTCACCAGCCGTTTCGCGCCCGCAGGTTCACGATGTGCGCGACGTGATGCCGGCCGTGCCACTCGTAGAGCGCGAGCATCTGGTCGAGATTCGTCGCGCCATTCTCGGGATGATTGTACGCGCGCGTGAAATCGGCGGCGGTCAGCGATCGGAGCAGTCGTACCCAGCGCTCGTGCAGCGCGTCAAGCAGCACCAGCGACGTCTCGATCGGCGTCGATCGCGTGTCCTCGAGCCTGGCCCACGCGCTCTGGTCGTACGGCTTGATCGTCGGCGTCGGTTCGGTCAACGCGAGCTTGGTGCGCAGGTACGCGTTCATGTGGCTGTCGGGCACGTGGTGCACGACCTGCCGAACGGTCCAGCCTTCTGGTCGGTAGGGCGTGTCGAGCTGCGCGTCGTCGAGGCCGCGCACGGCATCGCGCATCGCGCGCGGGACGTCGGCGATGGTGTCGATGGCGGCCTGGCGTTGCGCGGCGTTCAGCGATTCAGGGCGCTGGTGCCGGCCGACGGGATACATGAGGTCTTCCATGGCAGTCGGTGGTTTTCGGTTGCCGGGAACGTGCGGTATCCGGAATGTACTCCTCAGCGGAGTCCACGATCGAGGGAGGGGATTGATGTCGGGACAGACTGAACTTTCCGGCCCGGACCTCGGCGCCGGCATCGACGCGAGCCAGCTCGCGCCGGGCGGCAAGGTGCTTGGTCATGCGAATGGCGAGTCGGTGCTGCTCGCGCGCGTCGGCGACGAGTACCTCGCAATCGGCGCCACGTGCACGCACTATGGTGGCCCGCTCGCCGAGGGCGTGATCGTCCAGGACACCGTGCGTTGCCCGTGGCACCACGCCTGCTTCAGTTTGCGCACGGGCGAAGCACTCCGCGCGCCCGCACTGAATCCCGTCGCCTGTTGGACCGTGGAACGCCGCGGCGGCCAGGTGCGGGTGACGACAAAGTCCGAGCGTGATCCGCTCGCCCCGAGCTTTCCCGCCACGACGGCGCGCGCGAAGCCGCGCGCGGTGGTGATCGTCGGCGCCGGCGCGGCAGGAACGGCGGCCGCGGAAATGCTGCGTCGCTGCGCGTTCGACGGGCCCGTCACCGTGATCGACGATGACGAGGGATCGCCGTACGATCGTCCGAATCTCTCGAAGGACTATCTCGCCGGGAACGCGCCGGAAGAGTGGATTCCGATCCGGCCAGACGACTTCTACGCGCAGCACCGAATCGACCGGGTGCGAGGGCGCGCGACCAGGCTCGACCTGCGCGGAAAGCAGGTGGAGATCGACGGCCATCCCTCGGTGTCGTTCGACGCGCTGTTGCTCGCGACTGGCGCCGAGCCGGTCAAACTCGACACGCCGGGAAGTGATCTGGACCACGTGCACTATCTCCGCACGCTGCGCGACAGTCGTGCGATCATCGCGGCCGTCGGCGAACGAAAGCGCGCGGTCGTGATCGGCTCGAGCTTCATCGGCCTCGAGGTCGCGGCGTCGTTGCGCACGCGCGGCCTGCGCGTGGACGTCGTCGCGCCGGAAAAGGTGCCGCTCGGGCGCGTGCTCGGCGACGAGCTCGGCACGTTCGTTCGATCGTTGCACGAGGAAAAGGGGGTCGTGTTCCACCTCGGCCACACGGCGCAGCGCATCGAGCGCGATGCCGTGATCCTTGATGACGGAACGCGCATCCCTGCCGAGCTGGTGGTGATCGGCGTCGGGGTGAAGCCGCGACTCGCGCTGGCCCAACAGGCGGGCCTTGCGATCGATCGCGGCGTGATCGTCGACGAGTATCTCGCGACGAGCGCGGAAGGCGTGTACGCGGCCGGCGACATCGCGCGATGGCCGGATCCGCACTCGGGCGAGCCGATCCGGGTGGAACACTGGGTGGTCGCTGAGCGGCAGGGGCAGACCGCGGCGCGCAACATTCTGGGCGCGCGCGAGCGGTTCGCTCAGGTGCCGTTCTTCTGGAGCGCGCACTACGACGTGAGCATCAACTACGTGGGGCACGCGCAGCAGTGGGATCGCGTGTCGGTCGAGGGAGACGCGGCCAAGCGCGACGTGGCGGTACGCTTCACGCGCGAGGGCCGGCTGCTCGCGCTGGCGACGCTCTTCCGGGACGAGGAGAGCCTGCGGACCGAAGTCGAGATGGAGAATCGAGCAGGCGCGGGTGATCCCGGGGCCCATTGACAAAACATGCTGCTGAGAAAATATTCTCTCCAAGAGAGAATTCCTTATCGCATGCCGGGCGCGGACATCCATTCGCGTATCGGCGACATCAGCCGCGCGTCATGGCCGCCAAGAGCAACCCAACCGCGAATCACTCCACACATCTGAGCCGTCGCGAGCGCCAGATCATGGACATCGTCTATCGACGCGGCCAGGCGACGGCCGCCGAGATTCACGAGCAGCTCCCCGACGCGCCGTGCGCGGCGGCCGTGCGCACGCTCCTCCGCATTCTCGAAGACAAGGGACACCTTCGCCACGAGAAGGACGGTCCGCGTCACGTGTACTTCCCGACCACGCCGCGCAGTGTCGCGCAGCGTTCGGCCGTGCGGCATCTGATCGGGACGTTCTTCGGCGGCTCGCGCGCCGCCGCGGTCGCCGCCCTCCTCGAGGAATCCGATCGTCCGCTCTCCGACGACGAACGCGCCGAGCTGGCGAACGTGATTCGCCGATTGCGATCGGAGGGCAAATAGCGATGGTCGCACCGGTGCCGATGTTGACGCCCGCCGACAGCGCGCGCACCGTCGGCGCTGTGTACACAGTGTCGCTCCTCGCCGTGCTGCCGGTTGCCACGGCGGCGGCATCGGCGTTCGCACTCCGTCGCGCGCGGGCCGAAGGCCGGGTGCTCGTCTGGCGCGCGGCGATCGTGCTCTTGCTCTCGATGGTCGTCGTGCGACCTTTCCTCTCGCACTCGATGGCGTGGGTCGTGCCCGCCGCGCTGGCGACGCCGCTGGTCGCACTCGGCCGCGTCCAGATGATGACGTCGTGGATCTCGAGTGCGTCAGACCAGGTCGCCGCGGCCGGTGCTCTGAGCACGGTCGAGATGTTGCTCGTGTTGTACCTCGGGGGCGTGATGCTCGTGCTGCTGCCCACGGCCGTCGTGATCGCGCGGATGCGGCGGATCGCGGCCCGCGCACGCGAGCCGGATGCTCGCTCCGGCCGCGCGCTGGAGCAGGCCCGGGAACGACTCGGCGTACGCCGTCGCGTGCGAGTGCTCGTGTCGCACGAGGTCGCGGTGCCGATGACCTGGGGTGTGTGGCGACCGGTCATCGTGTGTCCCGCGTCTACCGTGAAGTGGAGCGACGACGAGCTACGGATCGCGTTGCTGCACGAGTTGACGCACGTGGCGCGCAACGACTGGCTGTTTGCGATCGTGGCCCGCGTCGCGTGCGCACTCTACTGGTTCCATCCGGGCGTGTGGTACGTCGCGCGCCGGCTGCGCGGCGACTGTGAGCTCGCCTGCGACGACAGCGTGCTCGCGGCGGGCGTCCGGGCGAGCGACTACGCCGCGCTGCTCCTGCGCGCGGCCCAATCGCTCGCCCGCACCGAGCGGCCGGCCGCCGCACTGGCGCTGTCGCGACGATGCGGACTGCGCGCTCGGTTGCAGTCGATCGTGGACGTGTCGCGTTCCACGGCGCCGATCGGCCGCGCCTGGCGGCGCGCCGCCGCGACGCTCACCGTCGCGCTGGTCTGGCCGATGAGCGCCATCCAGCTCGCGCCGACTCGCGACGTGCTCACCAGGTTGATGCGCGATGCGAGCTGGGAGGTCCGCGCGTATGCGGTGCTCGGTCTGGCGCAGCGCCCGGACACGGTGGCCGTCGCGCGCAAGGCCGCGGAGCTCGATCCCAGCCCGCGAGTGCGTGCCTGGGCGCGCTACGCGCTGGGTGAGCGCCCTCGCCCCGTGACGTTCGACGAACTGGTCGAGCGACCCTGAACCCGACTGGCCGATGTCCGCGCTCTTCGATCGGATGCGAGAGAGAAAATTTTATCTATACGCGATCGCCGCTCTCGTATTGACGGGCGGATACGCCGATCTCGTGCGTGGCGGGACGACCGTGTCGGCGTTTCTGCTGTCGATCGCCTATTGCGCGCTGATCCCGCTGGCGATCTGGAGCTCGCGTCCCGTCGCGGACAAGGAGCCGGCCGATCCGACGCCGCCGTCCTACGGCGTGGCGGCGCTCGTCGCGGCGGCCGTGCTCGCGCTCTATCTCGTGACCCTCGCGCCGTCGACGGCGATGTGGGACACGAGCGAGTACATCGCGGCGGCGTACACCTTCGGCCTGCCACACCCGCCAGGCAATCCACTGTTCGTGATCGTCGGCCGGATGTTCTCCATTCTGCCGATCGCGCCGACGGTCGCGCAGCGCATCAACGTACTCGCGGCGGTGTCGAGCGCGGCGTCGGCGGGCCTGTGGTTTCTCGTCACCGAGCAGATCCTGGGTGCGTGGCTCGGCGAGCGATGGCTTCGAGTCGCCGGCGCAGTGGTCGCCGCCGTCGTCGGCGCGACATCGTTCACCGTCTGGAATCAGTCGGTGGTGAACGAGAAGGTCTACACCGTTTCGCTGGTCGGCATCGCGCTGGTGTCGTGGCTGGCGATCCGCTGGTCCAACCGCCCGAGTGGACCGCGCGCCGATCGGCTGCTCGTGTTGATGGCGTATCTCTGCGGCCTGGGATACGCCAACCACATGGCGGGCATGCTCCCCGCACCGGCGATCCTGCTGGCGGTGCTGCTGCGCCGGCCGGCGGCACTCGTGCAGCCCAAGCTCGTGATTGCCTGTCTTGCCGCGTTGATCGTCGGCCTGAGCCCGTTCGCGACCCAGCCGATCCGCGCCGCCTACTTTCCCGCGCTCAACGAAGGTGAGCCGACGGCGTGCCGCGTGACCCTCGCGCTGTCGTGCACGATGTCCACGGACACGTACCACGCGTTCATGTACAACTTCAATCGCGGACAGTACGGCAAGCCGGCGCTCGCCGATCGGCAGGCGAGCTTCCCGCAACAGGTCGGCATGTGGTGGCTGTACTTCAAGTGGCAG
>DATJIZ010000306.1:0-44345 GCA_035492735.1 Gemmatimonadaceae bacterium
GCTTGCCGATGCCGATCCACCCACCACGGAAACAGCGTGAGCGGCCATCCAATCAGCGCCGACATCGCGAGCGCGCGCACGCTGGGCGGAGGCGGGCTGACGAGGCTCGCGCCGTAGAGCGCGAGCAGGAACGCGACGAGCGCCCAGAGCCCGTACTGACCGGAGCGATCACGCGGTCGCGTCGTGCGCGCATAGATCGCGACGCCCGCGGCGAACATCGCGCACTCGACGAGAATCGTGGCGGCAGGGTAGTTCCAGAGTCCCAGTCCCGCGCGCGCCATTCCCGTGGGCGACAGCGGCAGATCGGGTCGGTGCGCGATGAGATCGAGCACCCAATGGCTGATCACGAGCAGCGGAACGACCGCCGCGCCGCGGGCGTACCCGCTCGCCGCGTAGTACAAGATCCCGAACGCCGCCGCCCAGAACACGAGCATCTCGAGGCTGTGCGACCAGGGATAGTACGTGAACTGCAGCGTGAGGAATGGACCGCCGGCCGGCACGATGCGAACGCGCTCCCAGCCCAGGAGCAGGAAGATGGGCCAGAGCAGGTCAGCGAATTGTGCGGCGACGAAGTTGACGGCGAGCGAAGTCCGGGGCGCCGCACGTTTGGCAGCGAACGCGACGGCAAAATGTCCGATGAACACCCGTGGAGAATAACGAGTCCAGGCCGCTCGGCGTCAGGTCACGGGCGTGCTTGGCAGGGGCGCACCTGGTGCACCGAGCTGCTTGACGAGCTCAGTGAATCGTGGATCGGACCGCAGGCCGTCCAGCCGCGTGTCCCACCGCATGTGGACGACGAACATCGATCGCTCGCTGACCGCCTTGCTCAGCCACGTGATCGCCTGGTCGTTGTCGCCAAGCCCGGCGTAGACGATCGCGATGTCGTACGCCGACACGTATCCGCTCAGCGCCTTTTTCAGCAGTCCATCGAGCAGTTGCCTGGCCTCCTGGGTCTTGCCGGCCTTGGCGAGCGCGTGCGCGAGCGCGGCGTCGGCGAACGGCAGATCCGCCGACAGTTTCACCGCCTCACGCATCGCTGCCACGGCGCTGTCGGTCTCGCCTCGACCGAGGTGCGCCCACCCGCTCACGATCTCCGCCCAGAAGTTGGGCATCATCATCTGCGATTCCCTGGCGCGCGCCAGCGACGCGTCGAACTGCTTGTCGAACAAGTCGTGCCAGCCGGTGCACGTGGTGAGCATCGGGTTCGCCGGGTCGAGCTCGCGTGCCCGCTCCGTTTCGGCCGCCGATTCCGCGCGCCGGCCGACCGCGAGCAGGAAGTGCGCGTAGTCGTGGTGGACCTGTGCGTCGCCGGGCGCGAACGCCAGGGCCTGCTCGAACTCCTTCTTCGCCGCGATCCAGTCCCATCGGTAATGGACGTTCACGAGGGCCATGAGGCCGAGCGCCTCGGCCGAACGCGGGTCGTGCTCGAGCGCACGCTGCGCGGCACGCTCCATTTGGCTGAACGCTTCGACCGGCGCGATCTCGCCGAAGAACGCGCGGAAGTAGTAGGCGCGCGCCATTGCCGCATAGGCCGCGGAGTGGTTCGGGTCCTTCTCGACCGCGACCTGGAATTCGGCGATTGCCTCCTTGAAGCGCGACATGCCCGCGAGATAGACGCCTTTGAGGTAGGCCTCCTGTGACTCGGGCTTGACGCTCGCCACCTTCGCCGCCGGATCCTCGTCCAGCTTCGCTCCGATCTCCTCGGCGATGTCTGACGCGATGTCGTTCTCCAGCTCGAGCGCGTTTCCGATCTGTCGCTGGTAGGTGTGTGTCCATAACTGATGCTCGTCCGACGCGCGGACGAGACGACCAGAGACGCGCACGAGGTCGTGGTCACGCGCGATCGATGCCTCGAGTACCGCGTCGGCGTGAAGCCGGCGCGCCATATCGCCGAGCGACGGCTTCATCTTCATCATCTTGAACTGGCTCACCGAGGTATACGAGATCACGTTCACGGACCCGAGTTGCGACAGTCCGTTGATGACCGCCTCGGTGAGTCCGTCGGCGAGATAGTCCTGGCTCATGTCGCCCGACGCATTCACGGGGAGCACGGCCAGCGTGTGGATCTTCGTCGCGCCGGAGACGAGCCGGGTGGCGCGCTGGCGGAGCGTCGGTACCGCGAACACCACGGCGGCCGCGGTCACGAGCGCAGCGGCGGTGGTGATGACCGGCCAGCGCGCCGATCGACGGCGACTCGTGCTCCGCGAACGGACAGGCACCACGCCGCCGTTCGCGGCGCACGCGAGCTCGGCGTCGTCGAGCAGCGCCCGAAGCTCAGCCGCCGTCTGAATGCGATCGGCCGGAACGCGGGCGAGCGAACGCGCGACCGTGCCGGCGAGTCCTTCGTCCACGCTGTCGCGGAGTTGTCGTACGTCGGGCGCGGCATTCGCGAAGCGCTTGGCGATGATGGCCTGGGCGGTGCGTCCGGTGAACGGCGGCTCGCCGGCGAGCATCTCGTAGAGCACGCAGCCCACGCTGTAGACATCGGCGCGCTCGTCGACCGCTTCGCCAGCCGCTTGTTCGGGACTCATGTATGCCGGCGTGCCGATGCTCACACCAGTCGCGGTGAGCGTTTCGCCCGCGCCCTGCTCGAGCGCGCGAGCGATGCCGAAGTCGGCCACGATGGCCTGGCCGTCGGAGAGTAGAATGTTCTCCGGCTTGATGTCGCGGTGGACGATACCGTGCGCGTGGGCGTGCTCCAGCGCCGCAGCCACGCCGCGGGCGATGCAGACGGCGTCGCGCACCGGGAGTTGTCGGTCGCGATTCAGGCGCGCGCGCAGCGACTCGCCGGGGACGAACGGCATCACATAGTAGAGGCGCCCGTTCGATTCGCCGGAATCATGCAGCGGGAGAATGTTCGGATGTCCGAGCTTGGCCGTGATCGCGATCTCGCGCTGGAATCGTTCGATACCGAACGCCTGGCTCAAGTCCGGGCTCAGGACCTTGATTGCCACGGCACGGTCGTGCCGTGTGTCGCGTGCCAGGTAGACGGTCGCCATTCCGCCGCGGCCAAGCTCTCGCTCGATCTCGTAGCCCGGGGCCGAAATCGAAGGCATCAATGCGGGGTCACTCACGCGTTCCTCCTGGACGGTGCGCTCCGTTCGATGACGAGCACAGGACCATGAATCTCGGGAGTCCGCCAACACTACTATAGAGCAGACTCGCGGCCTCGGGAAGGGAATTCAGCGGGGTCGGCCAGCATCAAACCAAGCCCTGAGTCGCGCTGTCTGACGTCGCAAACCCACACCCGGGACCGTGCATGCTCCAGGACATCCGGTACGCCGCCCGGACGCTGGTCAAGAATCCCGCGTTCACCATCGCGGCCATACTCTGTCTCGCCCTCGGCATTGGCGTGAATGCGACGATCTTCAGTTGCGTCCGCGCCATGCTGTTGCGTCCGTTTCCTTATCGGGACCCGGATCGGTTGGTCGCGATCGGCGAAGCCAACGTGCCGCGCGGCTGGCATATGAACTCCGTCTCCTACCCGAATTTTCGGAGTTGGCAGGCCGAAAACCGCACGCTCGCGAACGTCGGGATCTACACGGGCGCGTCATTCAACCTGGCGAACGGCGGGGGGGTGCAGTGGGTGGAAGGCGCGAACGTGTCCTGGACGATGTTCCGAACCCTCGGCGTCGCTCCGGCGCTCGGCAGGGACTTCAACGAAGACGAGGACCGTGTCGGTTCGCCAAAGGTCGTGATCCTCAGCGACCGCGTCTGGCGCGACCGGTTCGACGCCAAAGCCGATGCGGTGGGCCGCGACATCATGATCGACGGCGTGCCCAACAAGATCATTGGCGTCATGCCGCCGGGGTTCGAGTTCCCGTCGGCCAGCGGTGCCTGGACGACCATGCGAGCGGATCCGCTCAAGAATCGCGGTAATCACTCATGGCAGGTCATCGGCCGCCTCAAGCCGAACGTGACGGTCGAGCAGGCGCGACTCGACATGCGGCGCATCGCCGCGTCGCTCGCCGCGCAATATCCAAGCTCGAATACCGGATGGAGTGCCGACGTCGAGACGTTGCGCGATTATCAGGTGGGCGATATTCGGCCGGTGCTGATGATCATGATGGCGTCGGTGGCCTTCGTGCTGCTCATCGCCTGCGCCAATGTCGCGAACCTGCTCCTGGCCCGGGCAACGGCACGGGCCAAGGAGATGGCGGTGCGCGTCGCCCTCGGCGCGAATGCCTGGCGCGTCGTCCGGCAGCTGCTCACGGAGAGCGTGCTCGTCGCGCTGATCGGCGCTCTACTGGGGATCGGCTTCGCGTACGGGTTTCTGGCGTGGATCAAGGCGAGCCTGCTCACCGGAATTCCCTTCTGGATGCAGTTCAGGATCGACGGGCAGGTGCTCCTCTTCACAACCGCCGTGGCGGTTGCGACGGGACTTCTGTTCGGCGTCGTTCCGGCAATCCAATCGGCGCGGCCCAATCTGACCGAGACGCTCCGCGACGCCGGTGCGCGCGGCACGAGCGCGGGGCGCGTCCGCCAGCGGCTGCGCAGCGGCCTGGTGATCGGCGAAGTGGCGCTGTCGTTGGTGCTGCTCGTCGGCGCCTCGCTGCTCGTTCGCAGCTTTCTGGGATTGCAGAACGTCAATCCCGGGTTCGACCCGAACCACCTGCTCACGATGCGCGTGACGCTGAGTGGGCCGCGGTACGATTCGACCTACAAGCGATTCGCGTTCTGGGACCGGTTGCTGACCGACCTGAACGCGCGTCCCGGCATCGAATCGGCGGCGATCACGAACAACATTCCGCTCGGCGGTAGCAACAACAACAGCCTCTTCGTCGTCGAGAACCAGCCGGTGCAACTCGGCCAGGAGCCCGTCCTCGAGATCCGTTGGGTATCGCCCCGCTACCTCGAAACGCTGCGCGTGCCGCTGCTGCGCGGACGCATGTTCACGCAGCAGGAATGGGCCGATTCCGGCGTCGCGGGCCGGGTCGCCGTCGTCAACAAGTACACGGCCGAAAAACTCTGGGGCAGTATGGACGCCGCCATCGGCAAGCGGTTCAGCTTTGGCGTGGCGAGTGACACCTCACACCGGTGGATCACGATCATCGGCGTCGCGGCCGACATCAAGCACAAACAGCTCGCGCAGAAACCGGATCTGCAGGGCTACATGCCGTACCGCCAGGGCGGCTGGTCCAGCGCCGCGATCGTCGTCCGGACTCGCGGCGAGCCGACGGTCGCGACGACCACCGTGCGCGCCGCGCTCAAGGCGATCGATCCGCTCATTCCCGCGTACCGCGTGCTGAGCATGGACGCGAGCATTCAACGCTCGTATTGGCAGCAGGCCCTGTACGGCAAGTTGTTCGCTGCCTTCGCGGCGATCGCAGTCGTGCTCGCGGCGGTTGGTGTCTACGGCGTCATCTCGTACGCCGTCTCGCAGCGCACGCAGGAAATCGGCGTCCGCGTCGCGCTCGGCGCGCAGCGGCGCGACGTGCTTCGGCTCATCGTCGGCCATGGCGCGCTGCTCGGCGCGGTTGGGGTGGCGATCGGGTTGGCCGGTGCGCTCGGGGTCACGCGCTTCCTGCGCACACTGCTGTTCGGCGTGTCGCCATTCGATCTGGCGAGCTTCGTCGGAGTCGCGGTGGCACTGACCGCGATCGCGCTGCTGGCGAGCTACATCCCGGCGAGGCGGGCAGCGCGGGTGGATCCGGTGGAGGCGCTCAGGTACGAGTAGCGAGAATTGGCGAGAATTGGGGTCAGACTCCAATTAGCTCCGCTAATCATGACAATTGGGGTCAGACTCCAATTAGCTCGGCTAATTGGAGTCTGACCCCGATTCGGAACTATCGAGGCACCACGGGCAGCGTCACGTGACTTGGATGAGCCGCATCGTGCAGCAACCGCTGATGCGCGATGACAAACGTCGAGTCGCGCTCGTTGTTCCCGCCGGTGTTCAGATTGCGATCGTACTTCGGGAAGAGCGCCGATGACACCGCCACCCGGATGCGGTGTCCGGGCTCGAACACCCGCGACGTGAACCACACGTCGATGTCGTAGCGTTCGACGCTCCCCGGCGTCAACGAAACCTCTCTGTCGAATCCCTTCCGGAATCGCGCACGCGCCACGCCGTCCTGCACCCGCTCGGCATGGCCGTCGGGAAAGACGTCGAGCAGCATGACGTTCCAGTCGGTGTCCTTCGCGTCGGTCGCGGCCCACACGGTGGCCGACATCGGCCCAGTGACTTCGATCGGCTTGGTGAGGGGCTTCGAGCTGAATACCAGCTCGTCCTGCCGCGCCGCATTCAACTTTCCGAAATCCTCGTTGAGCGACGTCTCGAGCTCGCGCGAGTCGATGAGATACGGAGTCGGCTTTGCCGGATCGTAGGTGAACGTGTCGGCCGGCGCGCCGGTCGGCGGGATAGTGTCGAGCACACCGTCGCCCCGGCTCGTGTTCGCATGTCCGCCCGATTCCAGATACCAATTCGTAGGCAGGGCCCGCGCGAGCGGCCAGGCGGGTTCCTTGCGCCACGCGTTGTCGCCGAGCACGAAGATGTCGACCGGCGGCTCCGTATCGACGCCGTTGTTCTTTCCCAGCAGATAATGGTCGAACCAGCGGAGCTGCAGGCGGCGCGTGTCGACGCGGGACTGCGGGCCGAAGTCCCCGGCCACGTAGTCCACGCCTTTGTGGGCGCCGGGGCCCATGACGAGTCGAATGAACGGATGGCCCGGTACCTTGTTCAGCGCATTCGTGTAGTCGATCGGGCCGCGCGAGTCGTCGTACCAGCCCGAGATCTGCAGCACCGGCGCGCGGACCTTGGCGATGTTCGTCGTGACGGCGTGCGCGCGCCAGTACGCGTCGAGGGTGGGATGGGCGATCCACCGGTCCCAGAGTGGCACGTCGCCGCAGCCGAGTTGCTGTGGCAGGTCGCTCAGCGGCAAGTGCGTCAGCGCCGAGCCGATGTCGAGGTCGCTGATGTTCTGCAGCGTCCGCGCACGCATGAGGCACGCCCACGCGACGTTGATCGGCGAGAAGACCATGTCTTCGTACGGCACGATCCGCCACGGATCACCAGTCGCCGCGGACGGCGCGATCGCCGCGAGGTGCGGCGGCGCACTGACGGCGGCGTACCAGGCGAGGCGGCCTTCGTCCGAATGGCCGATCAAGCCGACGCGCCCGTTGGCGCCGGGCAGCTTCGCGGCCCACTCGACGGCGTCGTATCCGTCTCGAACGTCGGTATCGTAATCGCCGAAGTCCGCGCCGCTGGAGATGTCGCGGCCGCGCACGTGCTGCGCGACGAAGATGTAGCCTCGCGATGCCCAGTATCGGCCGGCCGGGTGGAGAATGCGAGTGTACGGCGTCCGCTGGAGGACCACACCGAACGGTCCTGTACCCGCGGGCCGCGCGATGTAGCTCACGAGGCGGGCGCCGTCGCGCGTCGTCATGAACACGGCGGTGTCTTCGGTGATGGCGTACTGCGAATCCGACACGGCGCCGGGCCAGAGCAGGTATTGTTGCTCGACGGTGAACGGGGTCGTTCGGCGCACGAGGCGAATGCGCCGGCCAGCCGGCTTCCCCGAGGCGAGCAGCACACCGGTGAAGGTGTCGCCGGACCACGTCCCCTCGAGGGACTGGCCGCTGCCGCCGTCCAGCAGCACGGAGTCGCGTTGGTTCGTGACCCGCGACACGACGACCATTGGCTCGCCCGTGCGTCGGCGGATCGAGCCCGCGAAGGCCGAGTCGGCGCCGGCAAAGTGCGCGAAGCCCATGCGCCGCCAGCCCTCGAAGCCGGGCAGGGCGGTCGACCCGGACGCGACGTATGCGTCCCAGTCTCCGGCCAGAGTCGGGGCGGAGGGTCGCGCCGCGCACGCGGTGATGGTGACCGTCAAGCCGACGGCGGCGCAGGCGCGGAGGCGGACGGGACGGGGGGTGGCGGGCTGGGGCATGTTGAACCGTTCGTTCGGGGTGGTCTGCCGCATGCGCCCTGAATCGAACGGCTCGTCACGCGGACCGCAATACGCCCCCTCGAAACGCCAATTGGGGTCAGACTCGATTTAGCGGACGCAAAATGGAGTCTGACCCCAATTAGAGAGCTCTAAATGCTACAGCGTCAGCAGGCGCGAGAAGAACGAGCGGTAGCGCTGCAGCGCCTGGCGAAGATCCTCGGTCGACACGTCGCCGCCGCGATCCCACTGCTGCTCGAGCTGCGCGCGCTCGCGGCCGAACGAGTCGGCGATGCGCGAGATCACGTCGGATACGAGCGCGTCGGCCTGCTGCACGGCCCGGCGCGGCTCGTCGACGAAGCCGGCCTGGACCTCGGACCAGCGGCCCTTGAACTCGTTCAGTTGCGCCGGCTCGAACAGCGCCGTGCGCTCGGCGGTCTCGAGATCGCCCATGTCGCGCTCGGCAGGCGGGCGCGCGACCTCGCGGTCGGCAACGGGTTGGCGCGCGTCGCGCTGGATGTCGCGGTCGAGCTGCCGTGTTCGGTCGGGTGGAAGCTCGGCCGGGTCGATGCCGGGCCGGTCGTTCCGGAGTTCGTCTGCGCTCATGGTCTCACGTCCCTCTCGCCGCGGCGAAGCCGCTGGTTGGTGGTGGCTGCGGATTCCGACGCACGTGCTTCATCCCTCGCTTCCACGTCGCGTTCGATCTGGCGATCGACCGCCCGGTCGACCGGCCGGTCCACGGCGTGCTCACGATCCTCCAGCAGATCCTCGAACAGCGCGCGGTAGTAGACCATCGCCTTGCGAAGATCCTCGGTCGTAGCGGCCCGCCGGCGATGCCGCTCCGCAACGTCTCGCGCGGCCCGATAGTTCTCCACGACACGCGCGTGGTGCACCGAGAGATCGGCCGCGCGCTGATCGAAGTCCGATACCGGATACCCGCGGACCTTCATCACTTCTTCGACGAGCCGGTCGGCGACGTTCACCGCGCCGCCGGGATCGTCGACGAACATCACCTGAACGCGACGCCATTCGGTCGTGAACTGCGACCGCTGTTCGGCGCTGAGCGGTTGAATGTCGAGCGCTTCGACTCGCTCCTTGCGTTTGATCAGCTCGTCCTCGGCGCGACGCGCGCTGCCCGTTTGCCTCACCGCTTGCGCGTACTCGGGCCCGTACTGCTCGCGCAGCGCCTCGCTGCGGCGCTGTCGTGTGACCAGATACCACGTGATCCCGCCGAGCACGGCTATGGCGATGATCACTCCAATGATTGCGCCTGGGGTCATGTTCTCGTCATCTCCTCCGCCGACTCGACGGCCAAAGGTCAGTCTCAGAGTCCGAATGCATGGACCCGTCGACTCGCACCTATGGTGCCAAGGCGGGGCCGCGCTCGCCGAACGCCCGAACGCACGCGCGCCGACGAGATCGTGGCGATCTCGTCGGCGCGCGGTCGACAACGCCGTGCGCGAAGACTTACGTGAAGATGATGTGGCCGCCGCCCGCCATCTCGTAGAACTCGCCGACCGTGATGATGCCTTCGAGCTCGTCGATGAAGTCATCGCGATTCAGCCCGAACATGTCGACCGAGGCTTTGCAGGCGTAGAGCTTTGCGCCCGAGTCGGCGATCATCTGGATGAACTCGGGAACGGGCGGAATGTCGAGCTTGGCGATTTGCTTCTCCATCTGATGGGTCACGAATGACGACATCCCTGGAAGACCTCCGATCATCGTGGGGATGTGGAGCCCGGGGTTGCCGACGGTGGCGACCTTCAGGTGCTCGTAGTGCTTCACGTTGATCGAGTCCATCCCGAAAAACGTAAAGAAGACGTTCACGTCGATCCCTTCCATGCGCGCGCCATTGGCCATGATCAGGCCGGGGTATACGCCCTCGAGCGAGCCTTTGGAAATGATGATGGAGACTTTCTCGATCGTATCGGACATGGCAAGGTCCTCAAATGCAGCCGTGCGGTTTTGGAATGCCGCCGATCTTTGCGGCGAGCTTCGCCGGTCCTTTCGGGAAGAGCTGATACAGTTCTTTGATCGGCACGCCGGATTCCTTGCCGAGCGTCCGGATCGTCGGTGCGTTTCCGGTCTGCAGGAACCGGTCGCGCATGAAGCGGACGACTATCCAATGCTTGTCCGTGAGCTCCGGGATGCCGTTCTCGTGGGCGATCTCTTTGGCGAGCGCTTCGTTCCACTGCTCGGGCTTCTGCAGAAAGCCCTCGGCGTCGAGCTCGAGGTCGTGATAGGGGATGACCGTTGTCGACATGGGGGTGCTCCTTCGTCAGTTCGAGAGAGGGTGTTTTCCGTGCATCGACATTCGCGGGCCGACGCCCGGGATGTCGTGTCCCGGCAGCAGCACGTTCCAGTAGACCCAGCGGAATGCGCGCTTGCCGATGTGATTGAGTCGTGATTCGGCGAGGAGAGGCATGGGCCCGATCCCGGGGATCGGAAACTTTCCCGGAAGCGGCTCGACCTCGTAATTGAAGTCGATGAGGAGCGCCTTGTCGTGTCCGGTCTCGATGAAGCAGTTGGCATGGCCGTCGAAATCCGGACGCAGGGCCTTGCCGCCGAGGAATCGGCGCACGTTGTCGGCGAGGATCTCGGCCTCGAAGTGGGCGACGGAGCCGGCCTTTGAAACCGGCAGATTCGTGGCGTCGCCGATGGCGAATACGTTGGCTGCCGCGGTCGATTGGAGCGTGTGCGGGTCGGTGACGACGAACCCCATGTCGTCGCCCAGCCGTGGCGAGCGCGAGACGAACTCGGCGCCCATGTGCACGGGGACCGCGACGAGCAGATCGAATCGGATCTCGCGGTCGTCCCACGACGACAGCACACCGGCCGTGCCGTCGGCGCGACCGGCGTTGAACTCGGTCACGAGGTTGACGCGCTTTTCGGTGAGAAGATGTGCCAGCGCCCTGGAGCACGTCGGCTTCGTGAACGCGCTGTCGAGCGGCGTCACGTAGGTGATGCTGACGGCGTCGCGAATGCCGCGCTTGGTGAAGAACGCGTCGGCCAAAAAGGCGAATTCGAGTGGCGCGACGGGGCACTTGATCGGCATATCGACGATGTCGATGACCAGCCGTCCGCCGGGCCAGTCGGCCAGCTTGCGCGCAAGCGCGGTCGCGCCGTCGAGCGTGTAGAAGTCGAACATCGTTTCGCGCCATCCGGGACCGGTGAGGCCTTCGGTCTCGGTCGGCACCACGCGCGCGCCGCTGGCAACGATCAGCACGTCGTAGCGGAGGCGCGTGTCGCCGGCGAGATACACCGCGTTCTCGCCGATCTCCACACGATCGATCTTGCCGCGAAGATAGGTCACGTCGGGGTGCAGCTGCGCGCCGCGCGGCCGGGTGACCTCGTCGCTCGTGTAGCTGCCGAATGGAATGAAGAGCAGTCCAGGCTGGTAGACGTGCTCGTCGTCTTGATCGACGACGGTGATCGAAGTTCGGCGGTCGCGCACCTCGCTCGCGTACATTCGCCGCAGGCGGTTCGCCATGATGGTGCCCGCTGTACCGGCGCCCAGAACAAGGATCTCCGTCATCGTGCCGCTCCGTGTTTTGCGCAAGAACCATATTCCGCTACGGTTGAATAGTTGTGCGGTGGCGGCGACGACTCTGTCGGCAGATCGCACGAACTATGTGAGGGCGCTTCCGGGGTGATTGACGGCGAATCCTGCACGGACTCGCCGCCGATGCGCGAGGAAAAGGCGATGCCGCGGGGGCCCCGGCGGCGAGAACCGGCGAGAACCTGCCGCTCACCAGCATCGAATCTTCGGACATCGAGCGCTCGAGGCTGGGTCCCGGCATGGCCTCGGAACCCGAACACCTGTCTGGCTGAACGGGCACACATCGACACGTGCCGATATGTGCCCGCTCAGCGGTGTGCGAAAGTCGGTCCAGCGATCAGGGGCTGATCGTGAGCCCGAGCGGGCTGTTGACGACGTTCGTCGTGCCGATCTTGACCGTGATGGCGTCGCTGCCGGTGGTCGCCGGCGCGTGATACGTGGCGGTGCACACGCCGTCCGTACAGGTGAACGCGTCGAGCGTCCCGCGAGTGATCGTGACGCTGAAGTCGGCCGACGTGGCGGTCTTGACCGGATTGTTGAACGCATCACGTACGGTGACGGTGAACGTTGCCGTCGCCCCGGCGGCGATCGTCAGCGTGCTCATGCCGATCGACGTCTTCGTCGCGCTGGGCGCCGCGGCTTTGACGACCACGCTGCGCCGGATGACGATCCGTCCGGCCGAGTCGCTGAGGGTCGCGAGGGTCGCCCCGGTCTCGTGGATACCGGTGAGTGTATAGGGTCCGGCAATGTCGGGTGGCGTCCACGTGGTCGTGGCGACACCGGCGGCGTTGGTGAGCACGGCCGCCGGGATCACGCCGAACTGCGCCGCGAAGCGCACCGTCGCGCCACTCACCGTCTGACCGAGTGAATCGAGCACCGTCACCGAAACCTGACGCGAGGTCGCGCCGGCCACCACGGTGTCTGCCGCGACGAGATCGATGACCGCGGGATCGGTGACGATCGGGACCTGCGGCGCGAGCGGATTGCTGTCCGGTAGCGCGATCCCGACGATCGTCGGCGTGATGGTCCCCTGCGACGACGGCGTGTTGGCTGCTTCCGGTCCCGCCCAGATGCCGTGGACGGCGATCCCCGAGGCTGACAACACCGACACCGTCGCGTCGGCGATGATGGCGCCGTTCGCGTCGCGCGCCACCGGCGCGATCGGAATCGAGTCGATCACCGACACGAGCGCCCGGAGCGGCTCGACGGCGATGCGACGGGCAACCTGCCGTACGGTCTCCGTGACCGTATCGGTGGCGATCACGCTGCCGTCGGGCGCGAGGCCAACCACCAGGGCGCGCGCCGTGCCGTTCCCGATCGACACGAGGCGCGGCGATGCCACCAGCCCGGTCGCCGTATTGCTGCTGCCGACCACCGCCGACACCTTCACGACCACCGAGTCGGCCGCGGTGAGCGGAACGAACCGCACCGACGTCCCGGCGAGCCCCGTGCCGCGGCGATCGGCGATCGTGACGCTCGGCCCGAGCGAGTCGGCGAAGCTCCACGACAGGAACGAGTGCGACGACAGGGACATCGTGAGCTGCTGAGAGACTCGCGCCACGACGGTGTCCGCGCATTTGGCGCCGCGAAGACAGAAGTCGTGCGTCGCGATGAGCGTATCCGCGCCGTTCGAGCGCGCGATGTAGCGGACCGTGTCGCCTTGACCCACCACCGTCGTGTGCGCGCCAAGGTGCACCCAGCGGATGCCTTGCGACGCGCGGTTGACGGACGCGCCGTTCACGTGCACCAGTGACGTCGCGATGGCCACCGCGGTGTCGTTGACCGCGGTCAGGGTGGAGTCGTGCGTCGACAATATGCGCACCCCGGCCACGACGACCGTTTGCCCGCGCGTTGCGTTCGTCGTGGTGAACCGCGAATCAGGGAGCGAGAGCGTGACGACCGACTGCCCCGGCTTGCTGCCGATGAAGACCTGCGTTCGCCCGCTGCTCGCATCGGCGGTGCCGGAAGACGGGGACGCGAGGCCGAGGATCGCCGTGCTGGCCGAGGCCCAGTTGAACGTCAGGCCCGACACCTGAAAGCCCGCTTCGTCGAACGCCTGCGCCTGCGCGGTGCTCGAGTCGCCCACGATGAGCGTATCGTGCGGCACCACGATCTTGAGCTGCGCCACGAATTGCTCGGGCCCACTGGGCAGGTTCTCGCTGCAGCTCACGACCAGCCCCGCGATGACGAGCGACACCAGGCCGGCGGTCGCTCCACGAGACAGACGGATGGTTCGCATTCAGCGGCCCCCCCCGACCCGGACCGACAGGCCCGCGCCAAGCAGCGTCCGGTTCCGATCGCCCTCGAGTGGTGATCCACCGAAGTACCACTGCGACACCACACCGCGGAACGCGACCGCGCGATAGACCGGCACCTCGACGACGAGTCCGACGCCGCCGCCGGCGCTCGACGCGCTCGAGTAGCTGTATCGCGCCGTGTGCCCCTTGGCACCCGTCGTCGGATCGACCCAATCGTAGCCGGTCGAGTCGACCGAGCGCTGTGCTCGGCCGACGAGTCCGCCGATCGTCGGCACGAACAACACACGGTTCCACGGGAGCAGCCAGCCGAACGAGACGGTGCCGCCCTGAACGGTGCTCAGCGTGCGCGCCACGCGAAGCCAGCCAACGTCGGCGGACCACGAGCCCCGGCGAAGCGAGAGGCTCCCGTCGACGCTGTGCAGCGCGTTGCGGTCGAGCGGCAGGGCATTGGCCTGCAGCCAGTCTCCGTTGACAACGAAGCCGTGGGTGAACGTGGCCGGCTGTTGCGCGTGCAGCGTCGTCGCGAGCGCCAAGGCGACCATCGGGCCGGTGGCGTTGACGAACCGTGGGATCGCCCGCTGCAAGCGGGCGCATAGGCGGTTTGACACGGGAATCAGCGGTGGGTGAAGGCGGGGTGGGGGGCAGCGCGTCGCCGGCGTCGGCTCGCCTGCTGCTCAAACTTTCGGCATTAGAATATGTCAGTGCACGCCTGGAATCAAATAGTTCTTGGCGACGAGCACTAATCCTCGCGGTGTTCGCGGGTTCGTTCGGAGCGGTACCTACCGCCCGAGCCGCCGCTGGTCGGCGATGATTCGATCGTACAATGCGTCCAACGCGGCGTCGTATCCATCGCCCCGCGGCGGATGGCTTTGCGCGACGAGCCGCATGCCTTCCCACGGATCGATCGGACAATCGAAGTCGCCAACCACACGTTTGATCTTCGAGTTGTCGAAGATGACCGAGGCACTCTTGTCGCCCAGAAGCGGTCCTTCCCACTCGGGCCGATAGTGGACGAGCGTTTCGCTCGCCACGTGCACGACCTCGACGTCGCGAACGCCGGTCGCCGCCGCGATCGCCTCGAAGATCTCGTTCCAGCTCCATTGCCGGTCGTGCGTGATGTGAAAGGCTTCGCCGAGCGCACGTGACTCCCCCAGCAGACGTGTGAACGGCCGGGCGAAGTCCGTCGCATGCGTAACTGTCCAGAGCGATTCGCCGTCACCGTGCAGCACCACGGGCTTGCCTCGCATCATGCGCGATACTTCGCCGCCGAGGGGCGTCGGCATCCGGGTTCGATACGTGTGACTCGGCCGGACGATGGTGTAGGGAATATCGCGCTGCGATTGAAGCATCGACTCCATCGCCGCCTTGGCGCGCGAGTACGCCCAATATGGATTGTCGAGCGGCGTGGACTCGGTGATGGGCAGCCCGCGGACGGGCTTGCGGTACGCCGAGGCCGAGCTGATGAACACATACTGCCCGCAGTGGCCGGCAAAGACGGACAAGTCACGCCCCATTGCTTCGGGCGTGAACAGACGAAACTGGCACACCGCGTCGAAATCATTCGCCGCGAGCTGCCGGTACGCCGCGTCGTCCTCAATGTCGCCCTGAATGCATCGGCACGCGCTCGGCAGGCCGGCGTTGTTGTGCCCCCGATTGAACACGCTCACGTCGTGGCCCAGTCGGACGGATTCGTGGACGCACTCGAAGCTGATCTCGCCGGTTCCGCCGATGTAGAGCACGCGCATGGTCGGGCCGCCGCTCAATCGAGATTCATTCGGCCGAGCAGAGCGCGGAATCGCGGGTGACCGCGGAGAGGCGTGAACAGAAACGACCCTTTGATGCCGTACGCGGGTCCGGTGCGCTCCGCCACGGCGCGCTCGAGCCAGTCGATCGCCCGGTCGGCCTCACCGAGCCCGGTGTGAACGTACGCGAAATGGTAGGGCGAAACGAACGCGTCACGCGCGCGCGCCTCGAGCTCGCGTAGAACGTCGTGCGCTTTGTCCGTCTCGCCGGCCAGGCCGTACGCCTCACCGAGCTGTCCAAGCCACAATGTGTCGCCGCGGGTGAACGCCGCCGCCTGCTCGAGCTCGCGCAACCCGCGCTCATGCTCGCCGCGTAGGAAGTACGCCCAGCCGAGTGTGGCGCGGGCGCGATCGTGCCCAGGGTCGAGCCGAGCGGCATGCTCCGCGCTCGCGACCGCCTCGTCGTATCGCCCCGCCCGTAGAAGCGTCGTCGCCACGTCGAGCCGGTGCGCCAGCGGGTCGAGATCCTGCGCGCGCTCGACCATCGTTATCGCCTCGTCGAACCGTCCGACGGCGGCGAGCATCCTGCCATACAGATCGTACGCATCTGCGGCATTGGGATTCAACTCCAGCGCACGCTTGAACTCGCGCTCGGCGCCCGCCCAGTCGAATTCGTGGACGGTCTTGATGTAGCCCATCGTGCAGTGCGCCGCGTCGAGCTCGGGATCGAGTCGGAGCGCGTTCGTCGCGGCTTCGCGGGCACCCGAATACGCGGTCTCCGGCGCGATCGCGCCGTGTTCAACGAGCTCGGTGTACGCGAGGGCGATGTTCGCGTAGGCGAGCGCGAAGCTCGGATCGAGCGCCGTCGCCCGCTGGAAGTATTCGATGGCCTGCAGGAGGCTAGACGGCGTGTACTTGATGAACCACTGCTTTCCCTGCAGAAACACTTGATAGGCCTGCAAGTCGTGCGTGGGCTCGCGACTGACCCGCGCCTGCTCGTCGCCCGACAGCTCGGCTTTGAGCGCCGATGCGATCTGCAGCGCCACGTCGGTCTGAATCGCGAAGATGTCGTGCAGATCGCGGTCGTACGTCTCCGACCACAGATGCCGATCGGTCGCCGCATCGATGAGCTGCGCGACGATCCGCACGCGATTGCCGGCGCGCCGCACGCTCCCGTCGAGCAAGGTCGTCGCGCCAAGCACGCCGCCAATGTGCTCGAGGCTCTGGTCGCGCTTCTTGAAGCGCATGACCGACGCCCGCGAGATCACCTTGAGCGCGCGAATCTTCGACAGACTGGCGATGACGTCCTCCGTGATGCCGTCCGCGAAATACTCGTTCTCGGGGTCGGCGCTCAGATTGAGGAACGGCAGCACGGCCACCGACGGCGTCGCGGCGACGGGCGGCGCGCTGAGCGCCGCCACGAACTCCCCGACCGATCGAAACCGATCGGCCGGAAGCTTCGCCATCGCCTTCGTCAGGGCGCGATCCACGCTGTCGGGCACCGCCGGCCGCAGCCGTCGGATCGACGGCACGGGATCGACGAGCCGTTTGGTGATGATCGCCTGCGGGGTGGGACCCGTGTATGGGGGTTCGCCCGCCAGCATCTCGTACAGGACACAGGCCAGGCTGTACAGATCGCTGCGCGCATCGGTTGGTTCCGAAAGCGCCTGCTCGGGACTCATGTACTGCGGCGTGCCGACCACCATGCCCGTGCCGGTGATGCGTCGGCTCGCGGCGTCGCTCACCGCCAGCGCAATGCCGAAATCGGCGAGGAGTGCCTCGCCCGCGTACAGCAGAATGTTCTCGGGCTTGATGTCGCGATGGATGACGTTGCGCGCGTGCGCGTACGCCAACGCCGCCGCCAATTGCCGGGTGATCGCGAGCGCCTCCTCGACGCCGAGCTGCGTCTCGTGCTCGAGTCGTTGTCGCAGCGACTCGCCCTCGACGAACGGCATCACGTAATACAAAAAGCCTTCCGCTTCGCCGGAATCGTACAGCGGCACGATGTGGGGATGACTGATCCGGGCGGCGATCTCGATCTCGCGCAGGAACCGCTCGGATCCGACGGCCAGCGCGAGCTCCGGCTCGAGAACCTTGAGTGCCACCTTGCGCCGGTGCCGCAGATCGTCCGCCAGAAACACGGTCGCCATCCCGCCGCGCCCGATCTCGCGCTCGACGCGGTATCGGGCCGCCAGCGCCGCGGCCAGTTCCGCGCTATCGAGCATGTCTGACCTGAGCGGAACGGCGTAAGCGCATGGTGGGTTGCGTGTCGATGGCTGCGAACGGTCGAGCGCGTCTGCGATTTCCGAATATGACCGTCACGGCGACCGATGTCACGCGCAGGAGCGCAAGTCGCCAGCGCGACGCTTGGCGTTGCGCGTTGACACGCCGACAGGCGTGATGCTACTCATTTCGAGTCCACTGCCGCGAGCATCGAGATGCCGCCGAGCTCCGCCGTTCGCATTATCGTGAACGGGAAACCACACGACGTCAGCGCCGCGCCGGACACGCCGCTCCTCTACGTCCTGCGTGACGAGCTGGCCCTCAACGGACCGAAGTTCGGCTGCGGCCTGGGCCAATGCGGGGCCTGCATGGTGCACATCGACGGAGCCGCGGTCCACTCCTGTAGAACGCCGGTCTCCGCCGCGGCGCGTGGACCAATCACCACCATCGAGGGGCTCGGCACGCCCGAGAAGCCGCATCCCGCACAGCAGGCGTTCATCGACGAGCAGGCGGCGCAGTGTGGGTACTGCATCAATGGAATGATCATGGCCGCGGCGGCGCTCATCGCCAGAAACGCGCGGCCCACGCGCCAGCAGATTCGCGCGAGCCTGAACGGCAACCTGTGCCGCTGCGGGACGCACATGCGCATCATGCGAGCGGTGGAACGTGCCGCCGAGCTGGGCGTCGCCGAGCGCGGTGCTCGTGGAGGCGATGATGACTAGCGCGGTGTCGCGCCGGGATTTCCTCAAGAGCACGGGCGTGCTCGTCGTTGGCTTTTCGTTCGGCGGCATGTCGAAGCAGAATGCGTCGGCGATTGTCGGCGCCGCGCCGGCTCTGCCGCCGGCATCACAGCTCGATTCCTGGCTGGCGATCGGCGCCGACGATTCGATCACCGTTTTCTGTGGCAAAGTGGAGCTGGGCACGGGCGTCTCGACGGCCCTCCGTCAGATCGTCGCCGAGGAGCTCGACGCGCCTTTCGAGCGCATCACCTGGGTTCAGGGCGACAGCGATCGCACAGTCGATCAAGGCTCCACGGTCGGCAGCCAGTCCGTAAAGCGCGGCGGCGCCCAGCTCCGCCAGGCGGCCGCCGAAGCGCGCGCGGCGCTGCTCGAGTTGGCCGCGACGAAGCTGGGTGCCGCTCCGACTTCGCTACTCGTAGCCAACGGCGTCATCTCCGTGAAGGGCTCACCGGCGCGTAAGACGACGTTCGGCGACTTGATAGGCGGAAAACGCTTCGAGCGGTCCGTGAGCGGCAACGCCCCCGTGAAAACGCCAAGCGAGTACGAGGTCGTCGGCAAGCCGATTCGCCGCGTCGAGCTCCCGGCCAAGATGACCGGGCGCCACGTGTATGTGCACGACGTCCGGATAGACGGCATGCTTCACGCGCGCGTGGTGCGGCCGACGAGCATCGGCGCCAAGCTGCTCGGCGTGGACGATACCGCGATTCGTGGTATCCCGGGTGCTCGCGTCGTGCGAAAGGGCGATTTCCTGGCGGTGGTTGCCGAGCGGGAAGACGATGCGCTTCGAGCGGCGGCGGCAGTCCAGGCGACGTGGAGCGAATCGGCGCCGCTGCCCGAGACGGGTGCCTTGTACGAAACGCTCATGAACATCCCAGCCACCGACCGCGTCGTAACGGATGCGGCCGACGTGCCGGCGTCGATCGCGCGCGCCAGCCGGATCGTGAAGGCGCGCTACACGTGGCCATTCCAGATGCACGCCTCGATCGGACCATCGTGCAGCGTCGCCGACGTCAAGCCGAATGCCGCGACGATATGGTCTTCGACCCAAGGCGCGCACACGCTCAAGGGCGCCGTCGCGCAGTTGCTTGGGATGGCCCCGGAAGTGGTGCACGTGATCTGGACTGAGGGCTCGGGATGTTACGGCCACAATGGCTCCGACGACGCGGCTGCGGATGCGGCGCTCATCTCCCAGCTCACTCGTCGACCGGTTCGGGTTCAGTGGAGCCGCGCCGACGAGCACGGCTGGGAGCCAAAAGGCGCGGCGATGGTGATGGACGTCTCGGCCGGTCTCGATGAAAACGGACGCATCGTCGGGTGGGATTACGCCGTGTGGACGCCGACGCACTCGAGTCGCCCCAACGCGCAGTCGGCCGCCAACTTCCTGGCCGCGCAACTCACCGGTGCGACGCCGAGCGGCCGCGGATCCCTGGGCGGCGAGCGCAACGCACGCCACACGTACGCGATCCCGAGCACACGCGTCGTGGCGCACCTGCTGCAATCGGCTCCGCTCCGCACGTCCTCGCTCCGCGGACTGGGCTCGCCGCAGAACAGCTTTGCGAACGAATCGTTCATGGACGAGCTGGCGGTCGCGGCCGGCGCCGATCCCGTGGAGTTCAGACTGCGGCACCTCACCGACCCGCGGGCGATCGCCGTCGTCAGGGCGGCGGCGCGGCTCGCCAAGTGGGAACCACGCGCGTCGCACGCATCACCGGCGAGCGAGTCAGACGCGTCGGTCGCGACCGGCCGCGGATTTGGCTTCGTGCAGTACGAGGGCACCGAGGCGTACGTAGCGGCGGCGGTGGACGTCGACGTCGACAAGTCGCAGCGCACGATTCGCGTCAAGCGCGTGTGCGTCGCGCACGATTGTGGCCTGATCGTGAATCCGGACGGGCTGCGGAACCAGATCGAAGGCAACGTGATTCAGGGGATCAGCCGCACGCTCAAAGAACAGGTTGCATTCGATCATTCGCGGGTCACGAGCCTCGACTGGCGGTCGTACCCCATCCTCACCTTCGCCGAGGTCCCGGATGCCATCGACATCGAGTTGATCGACCACCCCGAACTGCCGTCCGTCGGCGCCGGCGAGGCATCGACGTCGCCGATGCCGGGTGCGATCGCCAACGCTGTCTACGATGCGACGGGCCGGCGACTGCGAGCGGTGCCGCTGCGGCTGAGCGCGACGAGTTGAGGAATTCACACGGACGCGCGTCGTCCTTGCGGCCGCAGCTACCGTAGGAACGAGCGTTGTCCGATGACCAATTGCGTCACAACCCCGGAGCACTTCATGAGCCGATTCGTCACACCCGTCCTCGTCGTGGCGAGCATCATCGCCTTTGCGTCCGCTGACGGCCAAGCGTCCAGGAAGTTCACGTTGATGAGTACCGACGTTCATCAAGGTCAGAAGATCGCGAATCAGTTCGCGTTCAACGGGATGGGCTGCACGGGCACCAACCAGTCGCCTGCGTTGTCCTGGAGCGGCGCACCGGCCAAGACCAAGAGCTACGCGGTCACGGTGTACGACCCCGACGCGCCGACCGGCAGCGGTTGGTGGCACTGGGTGGCGTACAACATTCCGGCCAACGTCACGAAACTCGATGCCGGCGCTGGCGACCCATCCAGGCATCTGATGCCCGCCGGCGCGGTACAGGGGAACAATGACGCTGGCATGCCGGGCTACATGGGCCCGTGTCCGCCCGTGGGCGACAAGGCGCACCACTACCACATCACGGTGTTTGCGCTCGACACCGACAAGATCGATGTGCCGGCGAACGCTACGGCGGCGTACGTTGGCTTCAACCTGCACGCGCACACCCTGGCCAAGGCCGAAATCACGGCACTCTACAATCGTTGACGGGCGCTCGACGCCCCCGCCTTCCGATCAGTTAACCTGTGGTCTATTCTCTAGTCCGTCTTGAATCCAGAGCCGCCGCCGGCTCCAACTCACGTCCGCCGACCGGAGTCTCCATGTCATCGCTTCGCATCGCCATCGCAAGCTGCGCCGTCGTCGTCGCTCTGAGCGCCTGTCGCCGCCAGCAACCCGCGGACGAGCACATGGCGCACATGTCGGGTGGGGACCTCGCGCCGCCGGCGGCGGCGGGCATGAGCACGAACCAAGGCGACCCGAAGCTGCCGCCGAGCAATCTCGAGGCGCCGGCGCGACTCGCGGCCAGCTCCCGTCACGCCGAGTGGGTGAAGGTCGCCTGGGAACCGGGGTCGAAGGATTCGCTGATGGCGTACATCGTCTATCCGTCCACGTCCAGCGCCAAGACACCAGTCGTCGTCGTGGTGCACGAGATCTTCGGCCTCTCGACGTGGGTGCGCGGCGTCGCGGACCAAGTCGCCGCGGAGGGCTTCATCGCGATCGCGCCCGATCTCGAGTCTCGCGTCCGCGGTGGACCGAGCACGGTCGAGTTGTCGGGGGACTCGGCGCGCAAGCTCATCGCGAATGTGGATGCAGCGGAGCGCAACCGTGGCATCGACGCGGTGGCGCGCTACGCGATGTCGCAACCGTCGGCTGCGCAGCGCTACGCCGTGATCGGCTACTGCTGGGGCGGCGGGACGACGTGGATGCACGTGATCAACGGCGGACTGCCTGGATTCGCCGGCGGCGTGGCGTACTATGGTCTGCCGTACATGGACGGCGCGGTGCCGAACAGGGATTCGCTGGCGAAGATCAAGACGCCGATCATGCTGCTGAGCGGGGCGAGAGACGCGCGCATCGGCGCGGCCATGCCGAGCGTCGATTCCGCGATGAAGGCGCTCGGCAAGTCGTATGTCGGCATCAACTATCCAGGCGCCGGCCACGGTTTCTTGCGCTTGCAGGACGACTCCACGACGCACAATCCGACGTGGCAGGAGGCCGACCTCGCGGCAACCAAGGACGCGTGGCCGCGGACCGTCGCCTTCCTCAAGTCGAATCTCGGTCTGCATTAGTCCCGCGGCTCCGGCGGCGCGTCCCGCGTTTCATCGGAGCGTTTCATCGGAGCGTTTCGCAGCAGTGTGCGCACGTTCCACGAAACGCCGTCCGCCGATCGCGCCATCGCGACCGATGAGCCGCAAGCGCATGCCGGCCAAGTGCTTGGCGATGGGACTGAGTCCGTACGCGTGAACGGCAGCGCCATTGCCTCCAGGAGCCGCGATTCCGATCGGCTGATCGGAACACGACCAATTACTGATTGGAGGCTCCAATGGCCCGGCTCCCTTATCTGATCGTCCTCACCTCCCTGCTTGCGGCGTGCAGCGAGGATTCCGTCAGCCCGACCGGCCCCACACCGGGTGCCGCATCACGCGCGGTCGCGAACGGCGCGGCGCCCGGCGCCGTCTTCACCCAAACGAACGCGACATCCGGCAACTCCGTGCTCGTGTTCGCGCGTGCGGCTGACGGTACGCTGACCGCGTCCGGCTCCGTCGCCACGGGGGGCGCAGGTACCGGCGCGGGACTTGGTTCACAGGGCTCAGTGACGCTATCGGAGGACGGGAATTGGCTGCTCGTCGTGAACGCGGGAACCAACGACGTCTCGGCGTTCGCCGTCGGGCCGAACGGCACGCTCACGCTACGCGGTCGCGCCACGTCGGGCGGCACGATGCCGATCAGCGTGACCATTCACGACGATCTGGTCTACGTGCTCAACGCCGGCGGCACGGGGAACATCTCCGGTCTGCGTCTCGGCGCCGATGGATCGCTCAGCCCCATCGCCGGCTCGACCCGCGGATTGAGTGGCAGCGCTGTCGGTCCGGCGGAAGTGCTGTTCGATCACTCCGGCGGTTGGCTCGTCGTCACGGAGAAGAACACGAACAAGATCGATACCTGGCGAGTGGGTGCAGACGGCTTCGCGACGGGACGGGTCATCAATGCGTCGTCCGGGCAGACTCCGTTCGGCTTCACGTTCACGACCCAGGGTGTGCTGGCGGTGAGCGAAGCGTTCGGCGGCGCGGCGAATGCCAGCGCCACGTCCACGTACACGATCAACCCGAACGGTACGCTCCACGTGATCAGCGCGTCCACGCCGACCACGGAGACGTCCGCGTGCTGGGCCGTCGCCACGAACAACGGCCGCTTCATCTACGTCACGAACGCCACGAGCGCGTCGGTCACTGGCTACGCCTCGGCGCGAGGCGAGCTCTCGCTGCTCCAGGCCGATGGTGTGTCGGCGCGAGTCGGCGCCGGCGCCACCGACGTCGCGATCACGCCGAACAGCCAGTTCCTGTATGAGCTGAGCGGCGGCGCACGGACGATCAGTGGCCTGGGCGTGTCGCAGGCCACCGGGGCGCTCGCCGCCGCGGGCGCGCCGACGAACGTTCCAGCAGGCGTCGTTGGCATCGCAGCGAAGTAATCACGCTGGGGAGTCGTCGAGTCGGGAACGGGCATCGTTTGCGCGATCGCTCGTTCCCGACTCGCTCATCTTGAGCCGTTCTCCACCGACGGATAGCATAGGCCTGTGAAACCACGTCTCACGCTGCAGCGCGCCATTCTCGGTGCGCTCGCCGCGGCGCTCCTCGCGGGCATCGTGCCCGCCGGCGTCGCGCTCGATCGGCGGCTCGCCGGGGCGCTCGAGCGGCGCGCGCGCGACGACCTGGCGCTCGCGCCGCGCCTGTTCGCGGATCGCATCGCCTCCTCGTCGGACGCCCTGATGATGCATGCGAAGGATCTCGCGCATGTGCCGGGTCTCGGCGAAGCGATCGCGACGGGCGACCGCGTTCGAGCCATCCGTCTCGTCGAGGAGGCGCGCACCAGTCTGCGGGGCGGAGACGCTGTGCTCGTAGGACCGAACGGCGAAAGCTGGATCGGACCACGGGTCGACTCGGCGCTGATCGCGCGCACGCGCGCCGGAGAGATGCCGGTCGCGCTCACGACGACCGGCGGAACGATCGACAACGTCGCCGTCGCGCCCGTGTCTGCCGGAAGCCGCTGGACCGGTGCCGCGGGGCTGGTGAGCCCGATGGACGCCGGAGCGGCGGAAGCGTTGTCCGGATTGACCCGATCGGCCGTCGTGGTGCTGGGCGCCGCCGGCCCCATGGCGACGACGCTCGACACGATGGCCACGCGCGTCATCGCGCAGGCCGTCGCGGCGGGCCAACTTTCGGCGACCCCGGTCGAGATCCGTGGCGCGCCGCGGCGAATGATCGGCGTGAGCGCACCACTCGACGGCGTGGGCTCCGTCGTGTTTGCACGATTTCTCGACGACGAGCTCGCCGTGCTCCCGGAATTGCGGCGCGTCGCCGCGGTCTCCGCCGTCGCGGCACTGCTCGTCGCGCTGGTACTCGGCGCGATCTTCGCCGAGCGGATCGCCAAGCCCGTCCACGAGTTGTCGACCGCCGCCGCCGCGGTGGAGCGCGGCGAGTTCGCCGGGCGACTGCCGGCGTCGCGCGTGCGCGAGGTGCAGGCCATGTCCAGCGGCTTCGACTCGATGCGACGCGCGCTCGCCGCGCGACTCGAGGAGCTGCACGCGGCCAACGCGGCGCTGGTCGATCGGAACGCGCGCCTCACGGCGCTGCAGTCCGATCTGATGCAGCGCGACAGGCTGGGGGCGGTCGGACGGCTCGTCGCGCAGCTGGCGCATGAGATCCGGAACCCGATCGCGAGTCTCAGAAACTGCCTCGAGCTGATTCGCCGGCGCGTTGGAGATGATCCCGAGGCGCGAGAGTTCACCGACCTCGCGATCGATGAGCTGCTCCGCATGCACGAACTGGCCGAGCAGATGCTCGATCTCAACCGGCCGCGGGATCCAGGCGCGCAACGGTGTCGGCCGATGCTCGTGGCGCGCGATGCCGCGCGACTCTCGATCGCCGGTGCGGGAGGCGACGCGCTCGAGGTTTCGCTGCAGGGTGACGAGCAGATCGAAGCGGCGATCGCGCCCGACGCGCTCAAGCAGGTGCTGCTCAATCTGGTGCAGAACGCTCGCGAAGCATTCGAAGGTTGGGGCGCGAGACCGCCGGGCCCGGCGCGTGTCGCCATCGCGCTCGCGCGCGACGGAGACGAGGTTCGGATCGAGATCCGGGATAACGGTCCCGGAATCCCGGCCGAGGTGTTGCCCCGCGTGTTCGACCCCTTCTTTACGACCAAGGGCGCCGTGCACGGCGTGGGACTCGGCCTTTTTGTGGCCGAGGGGCTGGTCCGCGGCGCGGGAGGCCGGATCACGGCGGGCAACTTCGGCGCGCCGAGCGATGCCGCGGCCGACGTGAACTTTGGCGCCCGCTTCGTCGTTCAGTTACCGGCCGTGGTCGCGAGCACGAAGCCCCCGCCACAGCCGGCGCACGCCTCCGCATGACGCGTCTCGATCGATTGCCAACGGCCCGCGGCATATGTCACGAATTCTGATCGTCGACGACGACAAAGCTTTCCGCCTCTCGACGGCGGCGCTGCTCCGCGCCGACGGGTACGAGGTCGACGGCGCGGTGGACGGTGCGACGGCTGCGGTGGCGCTGCGCGCCACGCAGTACGACCTCGTCGTGCTGGATCTGCGCATGCCCGGCGTCGACGGACTGGGCGTGGTCGAGGCGCTCCGGCTCTGGGGCGATCGCGTCCCGATACTGATGTTGAGCGGCTTTGGAACCGTGGAAAGCGCGGTTCGCGCGCTGCACCTTGGCGCCGACGATTTTCTCACCAAGCCGGTGGAGCCCGACGTGCTGAGCGCGCGTGTCGCCGACCTGCTGGCGAGGCGTCCGTCGCTCGGCGCCGGCGTGGCCCATCCGGGCGGAATCATTGGCCGCTCGGCCAAGATGCGCGACGTCCTCGCCTCGATCCGCCGCGTCGCAAGCGGCGAGACGACGGTGCTCATCACCGGCGAAACGGGCACGGGAAAGGAACTTGCGGCCCGCGCAGTACACGATCTCTCGCCGCGGCATGGCGCACCGTTCGTCGCCGTGAACTGCGGTGCGCTCGCCGAGGGTGTGCTGGAGAGCGAGCTGTTCGGCCACGTGCGCGGTGCATTCACCGGTGCTGTGCGCGATCGCGTCGGCGTCTTCGAGGCCGCGGCCGGCGGCACGATCTTCCTCGACGAGATCGGCGAGATGAGTCCCGCGGTCCAGCAGCGGCTCCTTCGTGTCCTCCAGGAGCGCGAAGTCACGCGGGTTGGCGCGACTCGATCCGTGAAAGTAGACGTGCGGGTCGTCGCGGCGACGAATCGCGATCTCCGCACCCTGGTCGAGCAAGGCCGCTTTCGCGACGACCTGTACTATCGACTGGCCGTGTTCCCCATCGCACTGCCGCCGCTCCGCGAGCGTCGCGAAGACATCCCGCTGCTCGTCGAACATGCGCTCTCGATTCTTCGCGACCGCTCGGAGGTCGGGGACCGGCTGAGTTGCTCGCCGTTCGCGATGCGGCTTCTCCGAGCGTACGACTGGCCGGGCAACGTGCGGCAGCTGTTCTCGGTGATCGAGCGTGCGGCGGTGGAGGCCGATTATCGTCGCATCGAAGCGCAGTTTCTGCCCGATGAGCTTCGGCCGGCGGAGGGCCGCGGCGAGCAGCGCTATCGTGTGAGCGGGTCGACGAGCGCCGAGCGGGACGCCATCGTCGCGGCGTTGGCGCAGACCGGCGGCGCGCTCGCGCAATCGGCCGAGCTGCTCGGCATGGGCCGAACGACGCTTTGGAGAAAGCTCAAGTCTTATGGGCTTACGGTGGCCGGCGCGGGGGAATCGGACTAAAGAGCGGCCGCCCGTCGGAACGTGGGCAGATTCCGGCTGTGTCGGATTCCGTCAGCTTGGATCACCAACCGGATTTCTCGACAGCCAGCCCTCAGGTTCCGCGCCCCGGCACGCCGCTGCCGTCGCGCGCGAAGACTTCGACATCGAGCGCGAACGTCCGCTGGTCGCCCGAATGCAGCGCGCCGACGCCGACGACGTGGCGCGCGAGCTCTTCACCTTTCTCGTTGCGTACCGTGACCAGCACCGAATACTCCCACGCCTGACCGACGTCGGGGTGCTTGATCGTGCCTTCGACCTTGAGCGGGGAAAAAGTCGGGACCGCGCGTGCCGCGGCCCCGGGATCGAATCGCAGGTACTTCTTACACGCCGGGCAGATGCTCGCACTTTCGAGAATCAAGGTCCGGCAATGCGGGCACGACCGCGTCGCGCCCGGTGCCGACTGTCGTACAGTGCTCACGAAGCGAGGCCGGTCCCCAGCGTCAGCCCAGGCTTGATCTGATGCTCGTCGGTCCAGCCGAACTCAGAGCGACCGCGCATGCGCGAGCCCGCGGCCACGGTGAGCGTGCCCGCCTTAAGATCGCCGTTCAGCACGCCGGACTCGAGGAGCTCCACACGCTGCGCGCTGTCGATGTTGCCCTCGATCTCGCCGCCGATCACGACGGAGTTCGCGCGGACGCTGCCGGTCAGCTTCGCTCCAGGCTCGATCGTCAGATCGCCCTGGATGTTCACGTCGCCCTTGAAGCGGCCGGCGAGCCGAATGTGGCCCGTGCCGTCGATCTTACCCTCGATCGTGATGTCCGATGCGATCACGGATTCGCGGACCTCGCGGCTGGGAGTCCGGCGCGCGGCACTCTGTGGGAGCACAGTCTCGGGAAACGTATCGGGCTCGCGCTTGAGTGCGGGTTCTGGTGCCATCGTGACTACTCCTTCCTTTTTGGGGGCCGTCGATTCCTTCCAGATCGCCATGGGGGACTTCCTTTGAAAAGTGCGGTACCGTAGCGGCCGGCGCAGTCCTGCGCTGTCACGTACGTCACCATTTGAAGCTCCGCGAGCGCTCGCGTTGGGCGCGGACTCGCCAAACATGAGCGCTGTACCACCGTCGCGCCACCCGAGAATGTGAATGCCGTACGACCAGCGAAACGAAGGGTGGCCCTTGAATACGAATCGTGCGGCGTCGCGTAACGAATCGTAGATTCTGCGCACGATCGCCCCGCGGTCCCACCCGAACCAGGCATCGCCATGATCGGCCGTTCGACTCGCTCGAGTTCGATTCTCGTTGGGCTAGCGCTCTCTGCCATCAGCTCGGCCGTCGCGCAGCTGCCACCCAAGGCGAGCGTCGCGCGCGTTGTCGACTCGCTCGCCAAGGACTTCATTGCGTCGCGCGGCGCGCCGGGTGTCTCCATTGCCGTTGTGCGGGACCGCGACACACTCGTCATGGCGGGGTGGGGAAAGGCCGACCTCGAGAACGACGTGATGGCAACGGCCCACACGGTGTACCGGATCGGCTCGATCACCAAGCAGTTCACGGCATCCGCCGTCATGCAGCTCGTGGAGCAGGGAAAGGTGCGGCTCGATGATTCGATCGGGAGCTACCTGCCGTCGCTGCCGGCGGCCTGGCACGCGGTCACCGTTCGACAGCTGCTCAATCACACTTCCGGAATCCCGAGCTACACCGACATCGGTCCTCGCTGGATCCGCCGCTGGGGCGAGGAGATGCCACCGGATACGCTGGTGGCGTTGACCGCCGGCGACACGCTGTGGTTCAAGCCCGGCTCCAGTTGGCGCTATGACAACAGCGGCTACGTCGTGCTGGGCATGCTGGTGTCGAAGGTAGCCGAACGTCCATGGGCCACGGACATCGTCGAGCGGTTCGCCAAACCGCTTGGCCTGGCCGATACCCGCAACTGCGACACGCGGTCGATCATCAAGCATCGCGCCCAGGGTTACGAGCCCGCGCAGGGCGAATGGGTGAACGCACAGTACCTGGCGATGAGCCAACCGTACGCCGCTGGCGCGTTGTGCTCGAGCGTAGGCGATCTGGCGCGATGGAATCGTGCGCTCGGGTCGGGACAGGTCGTGAAGCCGGCGTCCTACGCCACCATGACGACTCCGGAAGGTGCCGCCGCCACGGCCGCCCTCAAGTACGGCTTCGGGCTGGCACGCGATACCCTCGCCGGCCGCACGGTCATCTCGCACGGCGGCGGGATCAATGGATTCATCACCTCGAACGCGTGGTTCCCCGCCGAGCGGTTGTCGGTAACCGTGCTCACGAACTCCGGAGCAGCTCGCCCCGATGGCCTCCTGGCGCAGGTCGCGCGGGCGGCACTCGGCGCGCCGCTCCTGCGTCCGCCGGCCAAGGTCGCGATCACCGCGGCGGAGTTGGCAAAGTACGTGGGCGTGTACGAGTTGAAGGTGGGAGCCCAAAGCGTGGACTTCGCGTTCAGCGAGCGCAACGGTGAGTTGTACGCACAGCTCGCGACGCAGAATCCGATTCCGTTGACGTACATCGGCAACGACACCTTCGGGGCGAGCGTGGATCCGACGCTGCGGATCGCTTTCACCTTGGAGAGCGGCAAGGCGAGCAGGATCAGCCTGAAGCAGGGAGGACTCACGGCCGAAGGAGCGCGCAAGTAGCCATGCGACGATCGATCGCGGCTGCCGTCCTCTTCTCGACTTGCCTCGCGGCGCGTGTCATCGCACAGGGTAAGCCGTTTTCACGCGCCGATTCGGCGCTCGTCGGCCGCATCCTGCTCGCCGAGGATCGTCGCGACTCGACGGACCGCGCGCTGATCGAAGGTGCGCGCAATCCGGATACTCGGCTCCAGCTTCTCGCGCGGCGGGCGATCGGGCGCATGCGCGACGCGCGGTTTGCTGCGCGAGACTCGCTGCCGCCGCTCCCGCCGCCGAAGACGTGGCCGGAACCAGCGTGGCTGCTCCGATTCCGAGCCCTGACATCGCATCGGCAAGACTGCGGCGAGCTCCGCGCGGCGCTCGCCGATAGCGCGTGGCCAGTCCGCCTGCGCGCGGCGGATCTCGTCGATTCGTCGTGTGCACGCGACACCGCGCTCGCGAACACGCTGCGAGACTGGATCGACGGCGTGCCGGCCGATGCGTCGGCTCGCCAGCGCGGCGGCGCGTCGTGGCACGCGGCGGCGCACGCGATCCTCGGACTCGCCAAGCTGCGACCCGACGAAGCCCGGCCACGCGCCGCGAAGCTTGCGTCGCACTCGCAATGGCAGCTCCGGATGTACGCCGCGCGTGCGCTCGGGTTGCTTCGCGACACCACGCGGCTGCGAGCGCTCGTGCATGATCCGGACGACAACGTGAAGGAAGCGGCGATCCTCTCGTTGCGGCCGATCACGGGGCACGCCGACGACAGCGTGTATGCGACTGCGCTCGGCGCCAGGGGTGCGCAGGCCGTTCGCGCGGCGGCTGGCGCGCTCGAGGGCACTCCGAACGAAGAGCTTCGAGCCGAAGCCGGCCGGACCTTCGAGCGCTGGCTCGCGCGCAACAATGCGCCGGCTCGTGACGCACGCCTCGTGCTTCTCGCGGCGGCCGGCCGGCCAACGTCCGACGACCGGCCTCCCGCGCCGAGGACCGAGCTGCCGCCGCGTGCCGTGGCGTTGGCTCTGGGCGCGGACGTCCGACTCCGCGTCACGATGGCGGCGTCGAGTGGCGGCGGGTCGTTCGTCGTGCGGCTGCGCGGCGACGTCGCTCCCATGATGGCCGCCCGGGTACTCGCCCTCGTGCACTCGCACTACTACGACGGCCTGACGTGGCATCGCGTCGAGCCCGATTTCGTGATCCAGGGCGGCAGTCCCGGCGCCAGCGAATACATCGGCTACCCGGACTATTTCCGCGACGAGCTCGGCACGGTGCCGCATCTGCGGGGCACGGTCGGCATGAGCACTCGCGGCCACGACACCGGCGATGCACAATGGTTCGTGAACCTGCGCGACAACCCGCGGCTCGGCCGCGACTACACCGTGTTCGGTGAAGTGGTCGACGGCATGAACATTGTCGATGGAATTCTGGAAGGCGACACGATCGCGAAGATCGAGGAACTTCCCGCGCGTTCGTCGTGATCGTGGGTGAAGGCTTCGGAGGGTTGGCGAATTGCCCACGCGCACAGTACGGGGCTTTGCGGCTGCGCTCGCGCTGACGATCTCCGGCTTCGTGCCGGCGCTCGGCCAGAGCGTGCGCGGCACCGTGCTCGATTCGGCCAGCGGTCAGCCGATTCCGGGCGCGGTCGTGTGGCTCGCCGACACGGCCGGTGGCTTCCTGGCCCGTGGCGTGAGCGGCTCCGACGGCCGCTACTCGGTTCTCGACGTGGCGGGATCGGCCCAGTTACACGTGCTGCGAATCGGGTTTCGGCCGCTGACGGTCGCGATGGTCCCGACGGTCTCGATCGCGCATGGCGCGGCCCGCGACACCGTGATCGACGTGCGCCTCGCCGCGATCGCGCTCGTGCTCGATCCCGTGGCGTCGTCACGCCGGCGTGTGTGCCCCGGTGACAAGGGGACGAGCGACGCGCTGCAGTTGTGGGAGCAGGCGCGCGCGGCGCTGCTCGCCAGCGTCGTTGCCCGGGACGCTGATCCGCCCGACCTCGTGCTCCGATCGTACACGCGCTCGTTCGAGGCGATGCGTCGCCAACTGGTCGAGCAGGTCATCCGCGGTCGCGACGTGGTCGCCGACCGTTCGTACGTCGCCGCGCGGCCGGCGTGGGCGCTCGCGTCGGACGGCTACATGCGCGAAGCGAGAAGTGGCGACCGAACGTTCTACGCGCCCGATGAACAGGTGCTGCTCGACCCGAGCTTCGCCGACACGCACTGTCTGCACGCGGTGATTGGCGACGGCTCTCACGCGGGCGAAGTCGGCATCGGCTTCGACCCGGTGAGCGAGCGCGGTCGCGATACGCTCGTGGATGTGAGCGGAACCCTATGGATGGACGCCGGCCGGTTCGAGCTGCGGGCGCTCGATTTTCAGTACACGGGCCTGGAGCGGGACGCTCGCGGCAGCGGCGGCGAGATCGCGTTCGAGACTATGCCGAATGGCACGGCGATGATCACGCGCTGGGCGATCCGGACCGCGGTCCTGGCGATCGATGCGCCACTGACGCCGATGCTCGCCGCGCGCCGCGAGCGAGACCGGCGTGATCGGAACGACGTGCGCGTGGTCGAGTGGCGCGAGGAGGGCGGCGTGGTCGTCTCGGCAGCGTGGCCGAATGGCCAGCGCTGGCGCGCGCCGCTGCGCCGCATTTCGGGAACGCTCGTGGGCGAGCTGGGACGCGGGCTCGTCGGCGTGCGAGTGTGGCTCGCCAACGCGCCCGACACCGTGATCAGCGACAGCACCGGGACCTACGCGTTCAATGGCGTGCTGCCGGGCACCTACCTGGTGATGGCAGCAGACAGCGCCCTCGCGGCGGTCGATCTGGTCCAGGGTCGCCGCGCGGTCGACGTGCGGGCCGGCGATCACCTCGAGGCATCCATACTCGTGGTGCCACCCCGGATGATCGTCGCGTCGCGCTGCCGAAAGCAGTCGATGCCGCCGGCTACCGGTGCGCTGCTCGGACGCGTCGTGGACGCCGCGGGCGCGGCGATCGCCGACGCTTCGATCGAAGCGATCTGGAGTCAACCAGCGAACGGTGCAGGCGAGCAAGCCCAGCCCGATCGCGCCGTGAAGTCGGACGATGCCGGGCGGTTCGCGATCTGCGGGGTGCCGATGGGCGCGAGCGTCCGAGTGCACGCCACCTCGGCCACGCCGTCCTCGACCTTGCAAGCGGCCGATGCGCGCTGGACGCAGCGGGGAGTGATGACGGCGACGCTCGTGCTTCGTGGGGGATGAGCCCCGAGCAGCGGCTCGTCCCCCTCTGTACTGCTTACGGCTTGGTGACGGTGAGGCCCGCGACGGTGCCCTCGGTGTTGTGGGCGAACCGGATGCCGTACACGCCGTCGGTCGACTTGAGCTTGCCGGCAGCGACGAGGTTGGCCTTCGTGTCGCTCCAGACCTGCTTGCCGTTGATCGAGCAGCTCACCTTGTCGCCCTTGACCGTCATCGCGATGTCCTGCGTGACGGGCTCGCCCTGACCTGCCGCTTTGTGGATGGCGGCATTCACCTCGCCTTCGGGGCCGTTCAATTGAAACGGTGCGGGCCCCATGCCGCGCACGATGAAGCTGCCGTTGCCATAGGCCGCGCAGTAGAGATAGCTCTGCTGGTCGGTCCCCAGATCGTTGCCGGCGATCACGATGCCGTACGGGTGCGGATGGCTATTCAAGTTCATGTATTTCGGTTCCGTGAATGTCGCTTTCACGGTGTAGTCGCCGCTCGCCTTGTTGGCCGGATTCCAGAAGGTGGTCGCCGGGCCGGTCGTGACGTGCAGCGCGTCGCCTTCCTTGGCGAGCTTGGAGGCGTCGAGCGTCATGCCGCGACGCTCTTCCCTCGTGTCGATCTTGCCGGTCCAGCCAGGAACGGAGACTCCGCCGCCCGCGACGCTGCGGGACGTTTCCTGCGCGCACGCTGACGTGACGAGACCGGGAGCGAGCGTGACGGCGGCGACAAGGGCAGTGCAGCGAATACGACGCATCGTGGGTCCTCGCGAGATCGTGGGAAGTCGATAACTATAATCTGCCGTTGGCCGAGTATACCATCGTGCCCCACGCGAAGGTTCCGCGCCTCGCGGCCCCGGCGTTTCGCAGCGCCGGATCGGGCGCGGACGTTAAGTTCTTGTAAGCCCCTGAACCGATCCCCTCACCTCGTGGACGAGTCATGAAGCCGCTCATTCTCCTTCTCGCGACGACGGCGTTCCTGTCAGCGGGCGCCCAGCAGCCACCCACGCCAGCCGAGATCGCCGCGTGGAAGCGAGAGGCGCAAAACGTCACCATCGCCCGCGACGACTGGGGCATCGCTCACGTGCACGGCCGGACCGACGCGGACGCGGTGTTCGGCGCGGAGTACGCTCAGGCCGAGGACGATTTCAATCGCGTCGAGACCAACTACATCAACGCGATGGGTCGGCTGGCCGAGGCCGAGGGCGAGAAGGAGATCTGGCGCGATCTGCGGATGAAATTGTTCATCGATCCCGACTCGATGCGGGCGAAGTACGCGGCCAGTCCGGCGTGGCTCAAGAAGCTCATGAACGCCTACGCCGACGGCTTGAACTACTATCTGTATACCCATCCGGACGTCGTACCGCGCGTGATCAAGCACTTCGAGCCGTGGATGGCCCTCACCTTCAGCGAGGGAAGCATCGGCGGCGACATCGAGCGCGTGAACCTGAACCAGCTCGCCGCCTTTTACGGTACGCAGGCCGATGCCGACAAGGTGTCCGGCGGTTCGTCCAGCGACGACGGCATCTACCAGGAGCCCACCGGATCGAACGGTATCGCCATCGCGCCGTCGAACACGACCGACCACCACGCACTGCTGCTCATCAACCCACACACGTCGTTCTTCTTCCGCTCGGAGCTGCAGATGACGAGCGACGAAGGGCTCGATGCCTACGGCGCCTCGACGTGGGGACAGTTCTTCATTTACCAGGGCTTCAACGATCGCGTGGGGTGGATGCACACCTCGAGCGGCGTCGACGCGGTCGATGAGTATCTCGAGACGATCACCAAAAAGGGCGACCGCTACTACTACGCGCACGGCGGCAAGACCTTGCCCGTCGCGACATCCCGGATCGTCGTGCCGTACAAGACGGCGAACGGAATGATGAAGCGTGAATTCACGGTCTATCGCACGCAGCACGGGCCGGTCGTTCGATCGGTGAACGGCAGCTGGGTGAGCATCGCGCTCATGCAGGAGCCGGTGAAGGCGCTCACCCAGTCGTACACGCGAACCAAGGCGCGCAACTACAACGCCTTCCGCCAGACGATGGAGCTGCACGCCAACTCGTCGAACAACACCATCTACGCCGACGCCGACGGCAACATTGCCTACTTCCACGGGAACTACATCCCGTGGCGCGATCCCAAAGTCGACTGGACCAAGCCGGTCGACGGCAGCGATCCGGCCACCGACTACCACGGCCTGCTGTCGGTGAATCAGACGCCGCACATCCTGAATCCGGCGAGCGGCTGGCTCTATAACAGCAACAACTGGCCGTGGTCGGCGGCCGGGCCGTCGAGCCCCAAGCGCGACGACTATCCGGCCTACGTCGAGACCGGGCGCGAGGAGTCGCCGCGGGGCTATCACGCCATCAGAGTTCTCCAAAACACGAAGAACTTTACGGTGAGCTCGCTGATCGGGGCCGCGTACGACAGCTACCTGCCGTCGTTCGAGCACATGATTCCGCCGCTGCTCAAGGCCTACGACACGCTGACAGCCTCCGACACGCTCAAGTCGGCGCTCGCCGAGCAGATCGCGATGCTCCGCCCCTGGGACTATCGGTGGTCGGCGGCGTCGGTGCCGACCTCGCTCGCCGTGTTTTGGGGCGAGGATGTGGAGCGCCGCGTCGGCGCCGACGCGCGCCGCGCCGGCATGTCGCCCGAGACCTACGTCACCACCACCGCGCCCGGTGCCCAGCTCCTGCAGTCGCTGGCCGCCGCGTCGACCAAGCTGGCCGCCGACTTCGGCACGTGGAAGACGCCGTGGGGCGACATCAACCGGTTCCAGCGACTGACCGATGACATCGAGCCGGTGTTCAATGACGCCGCGCCGAGCATCCCGGTGCCGTTCACCTCGTCACGATGGGGCTCGCTCGCGTCGTTCGGCGCGCGCGCGTATCCGGGTACCAAGAAGTGGTACGGCACGAGCGGCAACAGTTTCGTCGCGGTCGTCGAGTTCGGCGACAGCGTGCACGCGCGCGCCGTGACGGCCGGCGGTGAGAGCGGCCACCCGGCGTCACGGCACTTCAACGACGAGGCGCAGCGGTATGCGTCGGGTGACTTGCGCGAGGTGTACTTCTATCCATCGCAGCTCAAGGGGCATACCGAGCACGTGTACCACCCCGGCGAGTAGCGATCGAGCGCGGAGCGATCGGGCGACGCGAGCGGGAGGATGAAGCCGACGACTCGAGGTGGCTGGCTCGCCGCCCTTGGCTTGACGCTTCTACGACTCGCTCTCGCGCCCGCCGCGTTGCTGCTGCTGCGGGCCGGCGCACCGGGCGCGGTGTTCGCGGCGATCCTCGTCACCGGTTTCCTGTCCGACGTGTTCGACGGAGTCGTGGCGCGGCGCTACGAGGTGGCGACGGCCATGCTGCGGCGGCTCGACAGCTCGGTCGACACCGTGTTCTATCTCGCGATCGCCTACGCGGCGTATCGGCTGCACCCCGATCCGCTCCGCGCGCTGGCGTGGCCCATCGCAATCGTGCTGGGCGGCGAGGCGCTCAACTATGCGACGGCGTACGCCGTGTTCCGGCGCGAGGCGAGCTACCACGCGTGGAGCGCGAAGGTCTGGGGCATACTCCTCTTTTCGTCGTTGCTGCTGCTGCTCGCGGGCGGAAACGCGATTCTGCTGCCTGTCGCGTTGACGGCGGGGATCGTCGCGCAGGCAGACTCGCTCGCCATTACGCTGTCGCTTCCAGCCTGGCAGCCGGATGTCCGAAGCGTCGGTCATGCACTGCAGATTCGACGGGCCTGGCTCGATCGAGCCAGGCCCGTCGTCTGACACCGTCGCGTGACACCCTCGCGCTTCTCGAGGCGGTGCGTCCCGGTCAGTGCGTCGCGTTCGCCAGGTCGCGGACCGCGCCCGCCAGCGTTCGAACCTTGGCTGCGTCGCCCGAGCCGCTGGCGAAGCCATCGAGCTGCGTCGCCAGCTTGGTCAGGTCATCGTGGCGTTGCGCGCCGCTCGCACGCTCGGCTTCCGCCAGCGCCGAGCGCACGGCCGATACGCGTCCGCCGGCCAGCCCGCTCGAGCGCTCGAGCTGATCCACGTACGCCCGCGCGAGCGAGAAGCTTGCCGGCCACACGAACTTCGGCTGGCCCTGCGTGTTCAGATAATCCAAATGCACGGTCTTGGCCGCGTCGATCTCGTTCTGCGAGAGCAGCGGGCTCGGTGTCAGCTCGAAGACGTCGAGGCCACGCGCGATCTCCGAGCTGACCATCACGCCGTTGTACCAGTACACGGACCACGAGCCGCCCATGGCCATCCGGTTGCCGTCGACCGGACCGCGGTCGAAGAACGCGATCTCGGTGGGATGCGCGGCATCGGTGAAGTCGAACACCGAGACGCCGCCCTGGTACCACGCCTGCACCATCACGTCGCGGCCGGGGATGGGGATCAGCGAGCCGTTGTGCGCCACGCAGTTCTCCTGCGGCGTCTGCGGGGCCGGCATCTTGTAATAGCCCTGGAAGTGCATTTGGCGGTTGGCGTCGATCGTGAAGATCGCGTCGGCGCCCCACTGCTTGGGATCGGTTGCACGGCACTTCGGCTGTCCGCCGCCGCCCCACTCGTCGCTGAACAACACCTTCGTGCCGTCGTTGTTGAAGGTGGCCGAATGCCAGTATGAGAAGTTTGAATCGGCGACGGCACCGATGCGCGTGGGGTGCGCCGGGTCCTTGATGTCGAGCAGAAGCCCGTAGCCCTCACAGGCGCCGCCGGCCAGGCCGATCGCTGGATCGACCGTGATGTCGTGGCATTGCGTCGGGCCGGCATTGGGATCGACACCGTTGCTGCCGATCATCCGGGCGATCATCCCCGGAATCGCGGCGCGAAGTGCCGCACTGTCGGCGCCCGTCGGGGCGCCGCTGCCGCCGCGCTGCTTGACCATGCTGTCGAGCATGGGGTTCACGAACTGCGGCGGGAGCACGAACTGCTGCCCCATGATGTCGGCGATGAACGCGCCGTGCGCCCGCGCCGACGCCAGCTCCGCCGCGTCGTCCGGCGCCGCACCGTGCGTCTTGGGCTTGGTGAGGTCGTTGAAGATGCGCGGCGAGCTCACGATCGCCGCCTGCTCGGGGTGCGCGAGCGGGACCTTGATCACCTCGATGCGGAACAGCGGCGAATTGGGATCCTTGGATGGCGACAGATCGCTGCAGCCGGCCAGCTCGTTGGGCGAGCGAGGGGTCGCCGAGCCCGAGATGTAGACGTACACGTTGTCGCGGTCGTTCGGATCGACGAGCAACGTATGCGTGTGCGAGCCGCGGCAGGTCTGCACGTTGCCGACGTACTTGGGGTGCGACAGGTCGCTGATGTCGAAGATGCGAAGCCCGCGCAGCCGCGCCGTGCTCACCGTGTCGTGAACGCCCTCCGCGCCGCAGTCGAGGCGCGCGCTCGCCGCCTCCGCGGACACGAACAGCAGGTTCTTGTAGACCGACACGTCGCTTTGCGATGCCGGGCAGAAATACGCCTCCGCAAGCTTTGGCGAGCTGGGATTCGAGATGTCCCAGATCTGGTAGCCGTTGTAGCTGCCCTGGATGGCATAGTGGCCAAGGAACGCCAGATCGGAGTTCGTCGCGCCCATGAACCGCTCCGACGGTCGGCTGTTCGAGAGCAGTCGCATGTTCCACGCAGCCTGACCGGCGTCCCACAGACCCGGCTTGAGGCCGACCCGAGGATCCGGATCGGGCCGCGCCGCTGATTCGGCGCCTTGCATGACTGCACTGGTGCTGGTGGACGACATCGCCGAGCTGCACGCGGCGGCCGCCACCACGAGCATTGCCAGCGGCAATGTCGATAATTGCGCGCTGAGACGGCGTGGATGGGCCACCAGAATGTCCTTCGTCAAAGCCATGGTCGAGCTCCTCGAGTGGTCGGTGTGGGGCGCGTTGCGGGGGGGACAGGATCCGCTCAGGGGAGCTGACCCTGGATCTTGAGGATCGCGAGCATCCGCTCCATGCGCGCGATCTCGGTTGTCTGGTCGACGTTCACGTCCGTCGCGAACTTGAAGGCGAGCTCGTCCTGACCGGCGCCCGGCGTGGCGAACAGTTCCTTCACCATCGTCAGCGCGCCGCGGTGGTGCTGGATCATGTACGTGAGAAAGAGCCGGTCGAAGTCTGTTCCTCGAGCCGCGTCGAGCTCCTGCATTTGTTCGGGCGTCAACATGCCCGGCATGAGCATCGCGTGCTGCATGCCGCCCATGTTCATGTGCATGCCATTGGGGTCGGGCTGGGGAACGGGCTGCCGCCGGTCCTCGAGCCAGCGCTGCATCGTCGCGATCTCGTCCTGCTGCGCGTTGATGATGCGCTCGCACAGCGTCTGCAGCGTCCGGCTGGCGCCGTGCGACGGGCACCATCGCGCCATCGTGATGGCCTGGGCATGGTGGCCGATCATCCCGGACATGAAGTGAATGTCGGCGGCGGTGTAGGGAAGCCGCGCGCTGTCGGCGCGTGCTTTCGCGATCGCCGCCATCTCGCTCTGGTTCGCCGGGCTTCCGGCCGGCGCGGGGCCGTGCTCCGGATCCGGCGCGCCGGCCGCGGTCCTGCTCGGCACGCTGCGGCACGCGGCACCGGCCACCGTGGCCAGCGTCGTCGCCGCCACCAGGCGGCTCGCGAATCTCATGATTTCTCTCCTCCCGCGAGGCGCCACACCCCGCCGGTTCCGCTGGACCGTGAATGATAGCCGTGCGTCGCGGCTGTCGCGCCTGGAATGGTGGTTTTTGGCGCGCCCGGACGCAATGCTGGTCAGCAGCGGCAGCAGCGTCCGATCCGGGCAATCCTTGCCTCCGGCGCCGAACGCGCGCCTCTCGTCAGGAGGAGCGAGCAACCAGTTGCGCCCGGTCGATCAGAAGGCGGTGTATGGAGCATTCAAGGCTTCCGGCTCCTACGACCCCGATGCGTTGTACGCACACAAGGAGGCGATGCTCGCGCCTTACAAACGGCTCAAGCTCGTTGCGTGCTTCGGAGCCTTTGTCGGCGGCCTGCTCAGCCTTACGATCGCCACGACCCTGGTCGGCGTTCCGACACTTGTCGCCTCCTGGTTGCTCTGGCGCTTTCAGGCCAGACAAAGCTTCAAGATCGAAGCGGCCTACGGTCAGTACGTTGGCGCGCCGGCCGCCGCCGCACCGAACGCAGACTGGTGGGCCTGAACGAAGCAGAGCCTCAGCTACGAGGCGAGCTGGCGAGCGCGGTCGGCGATCGCGCTCGCCACGTACGCCGCGTCGCGCTCCACGCCGTGGATCATCGTCGACGACATCGCATAGAGAAAATGCAGGCCCACGAAGTACAGGCCCGGCGCCCCCGGTGCGACGCCGCGTCGGTGCACCGGGTCGCCATTTGCGTCGAAGACCGGAAGGTCGATCCACGAGAAGCCGGGGTCGAACCCGGTGCACCAGATGACGTTTCCGACGTCCAGCGTGCGTCCGTCATCGAGCAATGGCTTGCCATCGCGCGTGCCGACCGTGCGCCCGACGCGCTCGACGCCCGCCGCCGCCAACTGCCTCGGCTTCACGCGAATCAGCGGCCCGCCATGTGCGTTGGCGCCGATGCTCGCTTTGCGTCCGATGGGCGTGGCGCGGCTCAGCACGCGGTGAAAGACGACCCGGAAGATGATCGGCACGAGCACGTCCAGCGCGATACGCGAATCGATGCGAAACGGAACGTGGCCCGTGTCGCGTCCCGACACCAACGTCCGGCGCCCGCCGCGCACGGTCTCGAGCGCGATCTCGGCGCCCGAGTTGCCGGCGCCGACGATCAGCACGGCCCCGTCGCGCAACTGCCGCGGCCCGCGGTACTCCAGGGAGTGGAGCTGAGCGATGCCGCCACTCAGTTCCGACGCGAACGCGGGCACGCGCGGTCGCTGAAAGTTGGCCATCGCCACGACGACGTTTCGCGACTCGAGCGTCGTGTCGCCCGCCGTCACAAGGAATCCGTCCCGACTGCGCGTGACGCGTTCGACGCGGACGTTGGTGCGCACCGGCAGGTCAAACTTGCGGGCATACGCCTCGAGGTAGTCGGCCATCTCGTCCTTGGTCGGGAATGATCGGCGCGGCGCGGGGAAGGGCATCCCGGCGAGACCGTCATACCGCGCGGGCGTGAACAGACGCAGCGAGTCCCACCGTTGCCGCCAGGCGTCACCGACGCGGGCGTTCGCGTCGAGAATCACGAACGGCAATCCGCGCCGTGCCAGTTGATAGCCAACCGAGAGTCCGGATTGGCCTCCGCCAATGATCACGGTGTCGATGCGTTGGGGCTCGGGCATCGAATCCCTCCTTGCTGGTCTGTCCGATTATTTCACAGTACTATGTTATCGTCATGATCGCACCAATCCCCTCGAAGCACGCATGGCGTGACCCGGACGGGAGCACGTGAGCGGCGCCTGCCCCGAGCTCGGCTTCCGCGTCGAGCTCGCTCTCGCCATCGGCTTGAGCGAACGGACGATCGGCGAACTGTGGCGCGATTTTCGACGGGAAGTGATCGAGGCGCGTGGGCTCGCGTGCGAGCGCCGCGTCAAAGGCGAGCACTGGTCGATGGTCATTCGCAGCCAGGCAAGTCAGGCCATGGACACGGACCGCGACGCCCTCCGCGAGTGGGCGGGCGGTCGCGGCGAGATTGCGTCGCTCCAAGTGGACCCGATCGTCGATCTGACGGCCGTGCACGAATCGTCGTAGACCTCCGATCGCGTCGCGCCGTGTGGCAGATTCAGCAACTTCCAAAGTGACGATGACGGCTGCTTTCGCGAGCGCTTCGCGCACTGGACCGTGTGCGTATGTCGTGGATCTGGAGACGCCGATCGGCGGCATGATCGCCGCGGCCACCCAAACACACCTCGTGCTGCTCGAGTTCGGCCACCGCCGGACCCTCGACCGCCAGCTCGAGCGCGCTGCTCGCGCCACAAGGCTGCGCTTCGAGCGCGGCGAGTCGGCGGTCATCGAGCAGCTGCGACGCGAGCTCGCCGAATACTTTGGTGGCGTGCGCCGCACGTTCGACGTCCCGCTCCATGCGCCTGGAACGCCCTTTCAGATGCGGGTCTGGGGTGAGTTGCAGCGCATTGCGCCGGGCACGACGGCGACCTACGGCATGGTGGCCGCCGCGATTGGCCACCCCAGCGCCGTGCGAGCCGTTGCCCGCGCGAACGGCGACAACCGGATCGCGATTCTCATCCCCTGTCACCGCGTGATCGGCGCCGACGGCTCGCTCACCGGCTATGGCGGCGGCCTGTGGCGAAAGAAGAAGCTGCTCGATCTCGAGGCGCAGGCCGATGCGCCGCGGCTGCCGGGGCTCTGAGAATCGAGCAAACGAAACACGCCGGCGCGGCGCCAATCGCCGATCCCCGGGGGCCGGGTGCCGGCACGATGGCGTGGGTCGGGCCGTTCGCCGTATTCGCGCTCTGGCTCCTCGCCGACAAGTACATCCCGATCGCCAATCCGTGGCGCGAGATGCTGCGCGATCTGGTGCTCGCCGCGGCGATCGTTGGATTCTCGCGCCGGGTGCTCCCAACGTCGGCGCCGCACTGGCTTGGCAGCATCGCGCTCGGCATCGGCGTCTGCGTGATCTGGGTTGCGCCGGACGCGCTGATCCCGGGTTGGCGCGCCAGTTGGCTCTTTCAGAACGCGATCACCGGCCGAGTCACGACGTCGATTCCGCCCGGCGAGCTCACGCCGGTGATGCTCACGCTGCGGACGGTACGCGCCGCGTTGCTCGTGCCGGTCCTCGAGGAGCTGTTCTGGCGGGGCTGGCTTCCGCGCTGGCTCCAGAGCGCCCGGTTCGAGCGCATTCCGCTGGGTCAATACACGCCGCTCGCGTTCTGGGCCACCGCCATCCTCTTTGCCGCGGAGCATGGACCGTTCTGGGAAGTCGGGCTTGTCTCCGGCATCCTCTACAACTGGTGGATGCGCCGCACCCGGTCGTTGGGTGATCTGATGCTCACACACGCAGTCACCAATCTCGCGCTGTCGCTGTACGTGATTGGCAGCGGACGGTACGGCTTCTGGATGTGAGCGGCCGAATTCGCACAACAGTATGCGATTTCCTGACGAGGATCGGGGAAAACCTCACAGACGGCTCCGCGTGCCCTGCTAGCTTCGGCGAAACATCGCTACTGGAGATTGTCGAATGTCCACCCTCCCGCGAATCGCTTGCGCCCGCGGCATGACGTTGCGTCGTGCCGCGCTGATCGCGTGTCTCGCACCTGTCGCCGTATCGGTTCCGGTTGGGGCGCAGACTCCGCGCGTGGTCGCCGTGCGGGCGTACGATTACGGATTCCGTTCGCCACCATCCGTTCCGGCCGGCACGATCACCTTTCGGCTCACCAACGACGGCCGGGAAGTGCATCATCTCTGGATCGTTCGACTGAACGAAGGTAAGACGCCGTCCGATTTCATGAAGGTGATGAACGCCTGGGGGTCGGCGCTCAAGATGCCCGACTGGGCGGTCGACGTGGGCGGGCCGAACAACGTCGCGTCCGGCACGACGGCCGAAGGCACGATGACGCTCGATCCCGGCACGTACATGCTCGTGTGCTGGGTCCAGTCGCCCGACGGTCGCCCGCACGTGATGAAAGGCATGATCAAATCGCTGCGTGTGACGGCCCAGGGGGCGACCGCGCCTGCCGAGCCCACGCCCGATGTCGTGATGACGCTCGACGACTACAGCTTCAACGTGTCGACGCCGATCAAAGCCGGCCGCCGCACGATTCGGTTCGAGAACCGCGCCGCGCAGTCGCACGAGGCGGTGATCGCCAGGCTTCTGCCGGAGAAGACGCTCACCCAGGCGATCGTGTGGATGAACGAAGGCCAGGCCGGGTCGCCGCCGGTCGAGACGCTCGGCGGCGCATCAGGAATTGCGAAGGGGCGGCACATGTTCATCACGGCGAACTTCGCGCCGGGAAAATACGTGCTGCTTTGCTTCATCCCCGACGCCAAGACCGGCAAGCCGCACTCGTCGCTCGGCATGGCGAAGGAGATCACGGTCGAGCCCTGACGATTCGTTGCTCCTCGGCGACGGCTGGTCGGGCTGGCTTCTAAGAACGTCGCTGTGATTTCGGATTTTTTGGATTGCGCCAGCCTGAACTGGCGGATCGCTCTGCTCGTGACCACGCCTTCGCGCCCAACGAGCCGGTGAATGTTTTGCGACTGCCTCGGGATGCGTGACTCGCCCGAGCGGCGGTTTCAGTAAGTCCCAATTGGCGCGTTGCGAGAGGACGGCCGGTCGAGCGACGCACGATTCGTCGAATCCGCCAGTCGGATCCGGCAAATCGCCCCACCAACCCACGTTCTTAGAATTCAGCCCACGAACTCCCGCCGTGGCCGACGAGAACGGGACGGCCGCCACTGGCCGAATCTGACGCACGAGGCGCAAATTCCCCGCGACTCGCCTTCAAGGATCGCCAGAATGATCTCTCGTCTCCCGGCGCTCGCCGCGGCGCTCACCGTAGCCGCCGTCTCGAGCCTGCACGCTCAACGTTCCCCAAGCCCCCAACGC
>DATJIZ010000307.1:0-21136 GCA_035492735.1 Gemmatimonadaceae bacterium
GACACGCGGGAATAGCTCAGTTGGTAGAGCACAACCTTGCCAAGGTTGGGGTCGCGGGTTCGAGTCCCGTTTCCCGCTCTCACACGGAACGGGGCTGGCGATCGGGTGCTGACCTGACGCCAGCCTTTGTCTTTTGGCAGCGATCGCCGCACGTGCCCGGATGGCGAAACGGGTAGACGCGAGGGACTTAAAATCCCTTTCCCGCAAGGGAGTCCCAGTTCGAGTCTGGGTCCGGGCATGGTGCAGAGCAACGAAAGAGCGCGCCGAGGCTGTTCGCGCGCGTCGCTAGGGAATCGGCACGAGCTCGCCGTCGCCGTTCAGCACGAACCGCGCGACGAACGGCCCCTCGTCCTCCGTCCTGACCCGCACCGTGTCGCGCGTCGCGCTCACGCGCATGTAGACGCGTTCGCCTGGTGCGCGCGCGCCCATGCCCGGCTCGCGCTCCAACGGCCGCGGCACGCTATCTACGCGCGCGATCGTGCCGTCTTCATCGATGCGATACGCTGCCCGGTTCAGTTTCCTGTCGTTGCACTCGGCGTGCGGGTTCGGACAGCCGGATATCTGTACGAAAAAGGACGAGCCGCGCCAGCCCGGCAGGAACGGCTCGTGCGAAAGCTCCATCTCGCGCGGAATTCGGATCTGGCCAACGCGGCGCGTCGCGCGCCGATCCAAGTCCGCGACGTAGATCGTCACCGCCTGTTCGCTCAACTTGGGCACGCCGCCGTCGGGAAATGCCGCCAGGCCGGTGGCTTCACGACGCACTTCCGACCACACAATGGCGGCGAAGGTTCGTGTCTCCGGCCGACCTTCGGCTTGTTGGATCCACACGCGATGCTGCGGCGGTCCGTACGTGCACGCTGACGCGCTCAGGCAGATGGCGGCCATCAGCATCAGCCACGGCGCGCGTGGCCCCGAGGCGTGCGTGCGAAACATGGCGTCAACGCTAGAGCCTCCGCGCTGAATGAACAATCGGCCAAAACGATGCAACCCATTCGGAGTCGAACAAGCAAATGCGCGCGCGAGTAACAACTCGCGCGCGCATTCGGGCTCGAACACCGATCTGGTCGAACTAGAACGGAATCTCGCTCGGCTCCTGCGCCTGATCAACGACGCCAACATCCGCAGCCGGTTCAGCGTTGTTCGCCGAGACCGCGGCTCGTGGCGGCCAGATCACGCCATCGCACGAGCGACTGCGGCACTTGAAGTCTGGCGCCTTGGGGTTCCGCTTGGACAGGCGATTGTCCCACATGCGGCCGCCGCACTTGGGGCAGCTCGGCTCGTCGGACGCGAGCGGCCCGGTCGCCGCTGGCATTCGATCCGCGGCCAGTTCCTCAGCGGTGCGCTCGAGCGACAGCTCGGCCCGATGGGCCGCGCGCGCGAGGCGGCGCGCGTATGCGTCGGCGGGATCTTCCAGCGGCTTGGCGTATTTACCGTCGCCATCGACGTGCACCCAGTTCTGCTCGTACGCGTAGAGCTCGTGGGCGACGCCGAAGCGAACCGCGGCGCGCTTGAACGCATCGGTCGCCGCGGACTTGTAATCGCGGCCCGTACCCACGTCCTCGCGAATCACGCCGAGGATCTGGAGCCGCGCCTTGAACGAGCACCGTGACTCTTCCGGCTCGTCGCCCACCAGCGTCGGCAGCAGCTCGAGCGTCAGATCCCACTCGCCCGGAACCACGCTGTCGAGTCGCTCGCGAACGGTGTTCGCGTCGACGTACGCGACGAACCGCGCGAAGAATTTTTCGTCGCGCTGCACGGCCCGACCATCCTGCCGCCACGAGATCACGCCCGTGGGCAGGGGCGCAGACAATTGTGCCCAGATGTCGATCTTTTCTACACTCGCTTCATGTCGTGCGATCATGCTCTCATCCTTCCGTTGTGAGTCGGTCCAAGGTTTGGGTTTGTCGTGCGCCATCATCGAACGCCCGAGGTCTTGCGGGCCTGGGACACCGCGGGGCAGTCGCGACCGTGATCGCAGTACCACCCGTGGCGGTCGAAGAACACCAGATGCGGCCGAACGACGCCATCGATTCGCTCGTCGACTCGAAACAGCCTCTGAACCGAGGTTCCGCTCCCGCATTTGGAGAGCGGGTCGAGCTCCCGGACCCGGTACGTCGGCCGGTCCGGCGAGGCCGAATTTGGAACACTGCGGCCGCGGTTTGCTGCAAGCTTCGAGAGCTTTTGTGATACCCCGCGTGCACCGGATGGTGCACGTTTCGTCGCTTTCGCCTTGCTGGTGGTCTTCTTCCTAACAGCCCCGGCTTTATTGACTTTGCCCACTTACACTCCTAGTCTCCGGGTTACAGATGTTGATGATATTCGGGGTCTGTTCGGTAGCTGAAATGTAGCATTCGTTACGCTGAGGTGGCAAGCCGCGGACATGGCTGAAATCACGACCGGAGCGCCGGGCCTTACCGAGCTCGGCAAGCGAATCGAGATGCTGCGCATCGAACGCGGGCTGTCCAAGCAGCACCTCGCCCGACACGCCGGCACCTCGCGCCAGCAGCTCTGGCGCGTGATGACCGGTAAATCGGAGCTGACGCCGACCTTACGCCTCCGGATCGCGGATGCGCTCGACGTGGCCGCTCCGGAGCTCGGCGCCGCTTCCACTCGAACGCGATCAGCGACCGAGACGGCGCCGATGCGCCACGACCTCGCCGACTACGTCGCGAACGCGGACTCGGTCTCGCGCACGCTCGCGACGATGCCGGCTGGAGAGCACGGCTGGCGCGTCAAACGCGCCTACCTCGACGCGCTCGAGGACGCGGCGCGTGCGTGCGGTCACACGCTCGATGCGCGCTTCTTCGACCTTCGCCGACGGGTGCTCGCCGGAGAACTGTGAGCGTGAAGTCGGATCGGCTAGCTTTGCCGATATGACCGACGTCGTCGCGCTCGCCGCCGAGCTGTTGGCAATCGATTCATCGACCGGCTCGGAAAGCGGAGTCGTCGATTTCGTGTCCAAATGGCTCGTGGCGCGGGGCTGGAACGTGCATCTCCAGGAAGTCAGCCGCGGGCGCGCCAACATCTGGGCCTCTCGCGCCGGCCACGGCGTCACGTTGTCGACGCACCTGGACACGGTTCCACCGTATTTTGGGCCGCGACTCGAGGGCGACAAGCTGTTCGGGCGCGGCGCCTGTGACGCGAAGGGCATCGCGGCGGCCATGCTCGTGGCGGCCGATCGGCTCGCCGGGAGCGGCGAGCAGCGCGTCGACCTGCTCTTCGTCGTTGGTGAAGAGAAAGGTTCCGACGGCGCGCGCGCGGCCAACCGGCTCAAGCCGACCAGCAAGTTTCTCGTGAACGGCGAGCCCACCGAGAGCAAACTCGCAAGCGGTGCCAAGGGCTCGCTGCGCGTGACAGTGCGTACCATCGGTCGCGCGGCGCACTCAGCATATGCTCATCTCGGCGAGTCGGCGCTCACGCCGATGCTCGCACTTCTTCCGACCCTCGAGGCCCTCGATCTGCCGACCGACGACGTCCTGGGGAACACGACGTACAACATTGGCACGCTGCACGCCGGCACTGAGGCGAACATCGTTCCGGCGTCGGCCGAGGCGGAGATCATGTTCCGGCTCGTTGGCGACGTGAAGCCGCTCAAGCGCGACGTCGAGAAATGGGCGCGCGGCCGCGCCGAGATCGAGTTCGGGTCGTTTATCCCGGCGCAGCATTTTCACACGATCGACGGATTCGAAGTCGCGCCGGTCGCCTATACCTCGGACATACCGCTGCTCGGCCGCTGGGGCACGCCGCTGCTGTTCGGGCCAGGCTCGATCCATGTGGCGCACACGCCGAACGAATGCATCGGCGTGAAGGAATTGCGTGCCGCAGTCGGCGCCTACGAGACCATCGTCAGGAGCTTGCTCGCATCATGACCACGCCAGGCCGAGAACCGCAGCGACGGATCCCGGTGGCGGTGCTCGGAGCCACCGGCGCCGTGGGTCAGACGTTCGTTCGTCTGCTGGCGCACCACCCGTGGTTCGAGCTGGTGGAGGTCGCGGCGTCGGAGCGTTCCGCGGGAAAGTCGTACGCCGAGGCAACCCGCTGGGTCGGAGCGGGTGCGATCCCGCCGGACGTCGCATCAAGAACGGTGCTCGCGTGCGATCCTGCCGCGATCTCGGCCGACGTGGTCTTTTCGGCGCTCGACTCGTCGGCCGCGCAAGATGCGGAGCCCGCGTTCGCGCGCGCTGGGAAGACCGTCCTCACCAACGCCAAGAACTACCGCATGGAGCCCGACGTCCCCCTCGTCATCGCCGAAGTGAATCCGTCGCACCTCGACGTGCTCGAGGCGCAGCGGAGGAATCGGCGCTGGAGCGGAGCAATCGTGGCCAACGGCAACTGCTCGGCGATCGTGACCTCGCTGCCGCTTGCGCCGATCCATCAGACTTTCGGTATCGAGAAGGTCATCGTCACCACCATGCAGGCGATCTCCGGCGCGGGCTACCCCGGCGTGCCGTCGCTCGACATCATGGGCAACGTCATTCCGTTCATCAACGACGAGGAGCCCAAGCTCGAGGCGGAAGTACGCAAGTTCCTCGGCACGTCGGACGCGCGCGAAGTCCAAAGCGCCGACTTTCAGGTGAGCGCGCACGCCAACCGCGTCCCGGTGGAGAACGGCCACACCGTTTGCATCTCGATCGGCCTGCGGCGTCGCGCGAGCGCGTCGGAGGTGCGCCAGGCAATCGAGGAATGGCGTGGTGCCGACTCCGCGCGCCATTTGCCGAGCGCGCCCGAGCGACCACTCGTCGTGAGCGATGCGCCCGATCAGCCACAGCCCCGGCGGCAGGTCGACACGGGCGGCGGCATGACCGTCGTCGTCGGACGCGTTCGACCGGATCCGATCTTCGACGTGAAGCTGGTCGCGATGGGCCACAACGTGATTCGCGGCGCCGCGGGAGCCTCGGTGCTGAACGCCGAGCTCATGGTGCACTGCGGGCTGCTCGGCGACACGTGATCGTTCTCAAGTTCGGCGGCACCTCCGTGGGCGACGCGGAAGCGATCGAGCGCGCGGCGGCGATCGTGCGAACCCGAGCGGACGCCGGACCGATCGTCGTCGTGTCGGCGCTGGCGGGCGTGACGAATACCCTCGTCGCGCTCGCCGAGCAGGCGGCGCGCGGCCACCTCATTGGCGCGATTCGCGCCGTCGAAGGTCTCCGTGAACGCCACCTTCGACAGGCCGAACTGCTCCTCGGATCCGGGCCCGAGTCAGCGGACACGTGCGCCGAGCTGAGCGCGATGACCGATGAGCTGGCTCACTTGGCCGAGGCGCTCGCGACGCTGGGCGATCTCACGCCGCGCAGCCAGGACGCGATTGCCGCATTCGGCGAGAAGATGTCGTCGATCCTCTGTGTCGCCGCGTTCGCGCAACGCGGGCTGCCCGCGGTGCACGTCGATGCGTGCGAGGTGATGATCACGGATTCATCATTCAGTCGCGCCGAGCCGCAGGCCGATGCGATCGCCGACGCGTGCCGCCAGAACGTGCTGCCGCTCGTCCGGCAAGGCAAAGTGCCGGTGCTCGGCGGGTTCATCGGCTCGGCGCAGGGCACGGGCATCACGACCACGCTCGGGCGTGGCGGCAGCGACTACAGCGCGTCGCTGTTCGGTGCCGCCATGCGTGCGGACGCGATCGAGATCTGGACCGACGTCGACGGCATGCTCACGGCGGACCCTCGCGTGGTCGCCGACGCCGGCCTCATTGAGCAGATCGGCTTCGACGAAGCGTCGGAGCTGGCGTCCTTCGGTGCGAAGGTGCTGCATCCCAACACGATCGCCCCGGCGGTGCGCCTCGGCATTCCGGTGTACGTGCTGAATTCGCGTCGGCCGGAGGGTCACGGCACCAAGATCACCTTCGATGCGCCGCGGCGGCCGGTGACCGCCATCGCCGGCAAGACGAATGTCACGCTGATCAAGGTCGGCTCGCCGCGCATGCTGTTGACCGAGGGATTTCTCCGCGCGCTGTTCGCGATCTTCGAGCGCCACCGGACGTCCGTCGACGTCGTCGCGACGTCGGAAGTCTCGGTCTCGCTCACGATCGACGACGACGCGCAGCTCGAAGCGATCGTCGGGGATCTGCGCGAGCTTGGCGACGTCTCCGTGGAACGGAATCGCGGCATCGTGGCGGTGGTCGGCGCGGCGATCGCCGAGGGAGGCATGGCCATGGCGCGCGCGCTCGACGCGCTGGGCGGCGTGCGCGTCCACATGCTGTCGCTCAGCGCCACTGGCATCAACCTGACGATGGTAGTCGACGGCGAGCAGGTGACGCCGGCGATCCAACGACTGCATGCGGCGTTCTTCGCGCCCGAGGAGGCCGCGTGACGCGACGGCTGGCAATCGTCGGCATGGGAAAGATGGGGCGCGCCGTCGCCGAGCTGGCGCCGGCGCGGGGCTGGGACGTCGTCGCTCGGCTCGGCCAGGCGGAGATGTCGGCCGGCGTCTCGCGCGCAACGCTCGGCGATGCCGAGGTGGCGATCGAATTCAGCACGCCGAGCGCGGCCCCCGCGAACATCCGGGCGATCGTGAACACCGGATGTCCCGTCGTTGTCGGGACGACCGGCTGGTACGAGCACTACGACGCCATCAAGCGCGACGTCGACTCGGCCAACGGCGCGATGCTCGCCGCAACCAACTTCTCGCTCGGCGTGAATGTGTTCGAGCGCATCGTCGAGCGTGCGGCGGAGCTCCTCGCGCACGTGCCGGGGTTCGACGCGCACATCGTCGAGACACATCATTCGGCCAAGAGGGATGCGCCGTCTGGCACGGCCTCGACGCTGGAGAAGACCGCGGCGAGCGCGTTGGGTCGCGCGATTCCAATTACCAGCATCCGCACGGGCTCGGTCCCCGGCACGCACGAGCTCATCTTCGACGCGCCGTTCGAGCAGATTCGACTGGTGCACACGGCGCGCGATCGCCGCGTCTTTGCCGAGGGTGCGTTGGTAGCCGCTGAATGGCTGCTGGGACGCCGCGGTGTGTACGGGATGCGCGACGTACTGGGTACGCTCAGACAAGGGGAGGGGATCTCGTCATGACGGCAGCTCGTCTCGCTGGCTGCGGCACCGCGCTGGTCACACCGTTCAACGCGGACGGCTCGATCGACGAGGCCGCCCTTCGCGCCCTCGTCGATTGGCAGATCGAGCAGGGCATTCACTTTCTCGTGCCGTGCGGCAGCACGGGCGAAGCGGCTACGATGACGCTCGAGGAGCACTGCCGGGTCGTTCGCATCGCCGTGGAGCAGACGGCGGGGCGCGTGCCGATCGTCGCCGGCGCGGGCAGCAACGACACGCAGAAGGCGATCGCGCTCTCGCGGGCGATGCGTGACTGCGGGGCGACGCACCTGTTGCACACCTCGCCGATGTACAACAAACCGCCGCAGCGCGGGATCGTCGCACATTACAAGGCGATCGCCGACTCGACCGACTTGCCGATCGTGATCTACAACGTGCCCGGCCGCACGGGGAGCAACATCGAAGCAAAGACGACGCTCGAGATGGCGAAGATCCCGGGCATCGCGGCGATCAAGGAGGCGTCCGGCCAGCTCGGTCAGATCGCTGACATTCTTCGCAGCCGACCGGAGGGATTCTCCGTTCTGTCGGGCGACGACGAGCTCACGTTCCCCGTGATGGCGCTCGGCGGCGACGGCATCGTGTCGGTGGTCTCGAACGCGACACCGAAGCTGATGGCGCGCATGTGTGAAGCGCTCCACGCCGGCGACCTCGCCGCCGCGCGCGAGATTCACTTCACGCTGCTCCCCTGGATGCGCGCCGCGTTCGTCGAATCGAACCCGATGCCGGTCAAGGCGGCGCTCGCGATGATGGGACGGATCCAGAACGCACTGCGGCTTCCCTTGCTACCGCTAGCCGAGTCGCACGCCGATGTCGTGCGGCGTGCGCTCGTGACGGCTGGAGCGCTGTCGTAATGGTCGGTGATCTGGCGGTGCGCATCGAGTCGTTGGCGTCCACGCCGGCGGGACAACCGCTGCCGAGCGACGCCGACGAGTGCGTGAACGAGCTGCTGGACGCGCTCGAGCGGGGTGAGTTGCGCGCGGCGGAACGCACGGAGAACGGCTCGTGGCGCGCCGTGGCCTGGGTGAAGCAGGGAATCCTGCTCGGCTTTCGAGCGGGGCGGCTCGTCGAGATGGGCGCGGGCGAGACGCTCGGATTCGTCGACAAGCACACATACCCGCCTCGTCGCATGCGCGTGCTGGACAACGTGCGCGTCGTCCCGGGCGGTTCGTCGATCCGTCGCGGCGCGTTCGTCGCGCCGGGCGTGGTGTGCATGCCGCCCATGTACGTGAACGTCGGCGCGTACGTGAGCGAGGGCACGATGGTCGACTCGCACGCGTTGATCGGGTCGTGCGCGCAGATTGGCGCCCGCGTGCACGTGAGCGCGGCGGCGCAGATCGGCGGCGTGCTCGAGCCGGTGAATGCGGCGCCCGTGGTGATCGAAGACGACGTGCTCGTCGGCGGCAATTGCGGCGTGTACGAAGGCACGATCGTGCGTGAGCGGGCCGTGCTCGCGGCCGGCGTGGTATTGACGCGGGGCACTCCCGTGTTCGACCTGGTGAACGAGACCGTGTACAAGGCGCACGCCGATCGACCGTTGGAAATTCCGCGTGCCGCCGTCGTCGTGCCGGGCGCGCGCGCCGTGACGAGCCCGTGGGGACGCAGCCAGGGACTGAGCCTGCAGGCGCCGGTGATCGTGAAGTACCGCGACGAAAAGACGGATCTCGCCACGACGCTGGAGAGCTGGCTGCGATGAAGGTCTCGGGCTCTCTGCGCGTTCCCGGCGACAAGTCGATCTCTCACCGCGCGCTGATCTTCAGCGTGCTGGCGGTCGGCGAGTCGCGCGTCAATGGCGTGCTGCAATCGGCCGACGTCTCCTCGACGGCCGGCGTGCTGCGCGGGCTGGGCGCCGAGCTGCCGCAATTGTCGGGCGCGATGACGATTCGTGGATCGGGCTGGGGGGCCCTTCGACAGCCGACCACGGATCTCGATTGCGGCAACAGCGGCACGACGACGCGCTTGATGGCCGGCGTGGTGGCGGCGCTGCCGATCGCCGCGAGGTTTTGCGGCGACGCGAGCCTGAGCCGGCGGCCGATGCGACGCATCGCGTTGCCGCTCGAGGCCATGGGCGCGACGGTCGAGCTCTCGCCGCACGGCGGACTGCCAATGACGATTCGCGGCGGTTCGCTCCACGACGTGTCGTGGGACAGCCAGGTGGCGAGCGCACAGGTGAAGAGCGCGATTTTGCTGGCGGCGCTGGTGTCCGGCGCGGGCGCCAGAGTGAGCGAACCCGTTCGTTCGCGCGACCACACCGAACGGATGCTCGCCGCGCGCGGCGCCCGCATCCACGTGAGCGATACGGTCGTGTCGCTGGATCGCGGGTCTCGGATCGAGCCGCTCGATGTGGACGTTCCTGGCGATCCGTCATCGGCCGCGTTCTTCGGGGGGCTTGCGGCGCTCGCCGACTCGGGCTGGTTGCGTCTCGAGCGTGTCTGCGTGAACGAGACCCGGACCGGGTTTCTCGCGCAGCTCGCGCGAATGGGCGCTCAGGTCGTCGAGGAGTCGCGCGCGCTCGAGGGCGGGGAATGGGTCGCGAATCTCGTGGTGTCGCCCGGCGAGTTGCAGGGCACGGTCGTCGATCCGGCGGACGTTCCGTCGATGGTCGACGAGCTGCCGCTCCTCGCCTGCCTAGCCACGCGCGCGAGGGGAGAAACGACCATCACTGGCGCGGCCGAGCTGCGCGTCAAGGAAAGCGATCGCATCGCGACCGTCGTCGCCAACCTTCGCTCGCTCGGCGCCGATGCGGAGGAGCTCGCCGATGGCATGCGAATTCGTGGATCGTCGCGTCCGCTGCGCGGCCGGATCACGACGCACGGCGACCACCGCCTGGCGATGGCGTTCGGAATCCTCGGCGCCGCGAACGGCAACCAGATCGAGGTCGATGATCGCGAGTGCGTTGCCGTCTCCTATCCGGAATTCTGGCGCGATCTCGACGCGGTGACAGCGTCGTGACCAGACGGCACCGCGTAATCGCGATCGACGGACCAGCGGCGTCCGGCAAGTCGTCGACGGCGCAGTGGGTGGCGCGCAGGCTCGGCTTTCACCACGTCGACTCCGGCGCGCTCTACCGTGCGGCGACGGCCGCCCAGCTCCTGCGCTCGCGTGACGTGGATCACTGGACAGAGGCGGCCGTGGTCGAGGCGGCCCGCAGTGTGACGTTCGTGGCGCGGAGCGGCGCGTTCGTGCCACTCCTCCACGACGAGCCGAACGAGAGCGAGCTGCGCGGCGCCGACGTGACGCGCGCCGTGTCGCGGGTCGCGGCGATGCCGTCGGTTCGCAAGTGGGTGAACGAGCACGTGCGCCGAACGGCCGACTCGCACGATGTTGTGGTGGATGGCCGTGACATCGGCACCGTCGTGTTCCCCGATGCCGATCTCAAGCTCTTTCTCATCGCGGACCCGTGGGAACGCGCGCGGCGCCGACTCATGCAGCGACTGGGAAGACACCCGACGGACGACGAGATCGCCGAGGAGACCGATCACATCGTGCATCGCGATGCAAGGGACGCCACGCAAACCGTGCAGGCGAACGATGCGGTTCTCATCGACACGACGTATCTGACCCAGGAGGACCAGGTCGAGCGAATCGTGGCGCTGGCAAAGGCCGTAACTCACCGTCCGGACGCGACTTCGAACGTTGACGGCTGACCAGCGTTCACTTATGTTTTATGGTTCGCGGCGATCGAACGGTCCCGCGGGGCTTTTGCGCACCACATCACTCATGTTCGCCTCCACTTCTGCCTCGTCGCGGCGAGCCTAAACATCCGCGGTTCGTTCAGGAGATTACAAACTTCAGTATGCCAGAGCTCGAAACATCCACCACAACCGGCACGGCCCTTTCCGAACGCGAGAAGCGCGACGCGCAGCGCGCGCAGCTCCGGCCGCTTGCCAACCGCCGCCCCGAACTGTACGACGAAGACGAGTACTCGTCCGCCGAGTACGAGACCATGATGGAGCTCTACAACGGTACGCTCGCGTCGATCGACGAGGGCGAGATCGTGAAGAGCAAGGTCCTGGAGATTCGGGACAACATGGTCGTCCTCGACATCGGCTTCAAATCGGAAGGCAGCGTTCCGCTCGAGGAATTCAAGGATCATCCCGACCTCAAGCCCGGCGACGAGGTCGAGGTCCTGCTGGAGCACCTCGAGGATCAGGAAGGCTCCGTCGTCCTGTCCAAGAAGAAAGCGGACTTCATGCGCGTGTGGGAGAAGATCCGCGTCGCGTATGAGACCGATCAGCCGGTCGAAGGCACGCTCGTCAAGAAGATCAAGGGCGGCGTGGTGGTCGACCTGATGGGCGTCGACGCGTTCCTCCCCGGATCGCAGATCGCGCTCCGCCGGGTGCCGAACATCGACGAGCTGCTCGGCCAGAAGTTCGAGTTCAAGATCATCAAGCTGAACAAGCGCCGCCGCAACATCGTCGTCTCGCGCCGAGTGATCCTCGAGAACGAGCGCGCCGGCAAGCGCGAAAAGCTGATGAAGGAGCTCGAGAAGGATCAGGTGCGCAAAGGCGTCGTCAAGAACATCACCGACTTCGGTGCATTCATCGATCTCGGCGGCGTCGACGGTCTGCTCCACATCACGGACATGTCGTGGGGCCGCATCTCGCATCCTTCGGAGCTCGTGCAGATCGGGCAGGAGCTCGAGGTCAAGGTGCTCGACATCGATTGGACGCGCGAGCGCATCAGCCTCGGGCTCAAGCAGCTGCAGAGCTACCCGTGGAAGGACGTCGCCGACAAGTACCCGGTTGGCACACGTGTCGCCGGCAAGGTCGTCTCGATCACGAACTACGGTGCGTTCATCGAGCTCGAGCCGGGCATCGAAGGCCTGGTCCACATCAGCGAGATGAGCTGGACGCGCAACGTCCGGCATCCGAGCAAGCTCGTGTCGATCGGCGAGACGATCGAAGCCGTCGTGCTCAAGGTCGATCCCAACGAGGAGAAGATCTCGCTCGGCATGAAGCAGACGGAGCAGGATCCGTGGATGGTGCTGCCGCTCAAGTACCCGGTCGGTACGCGCATCTCGGGCAAGGTCCGCAACCTCACGAGCTTCGGCGCATTCGTCGAGATCGAGCCGGGGATCGACGGGTTGATTCACATCTCCGACATGAGCTGGACCAAGCGTGTGCAGCATCCGTCGGAAGTCGTGAAGAAGGGCGACACGGTCGACGTGGTGATCCTCAACATCGATTCGGACAACAAGCGCATCAGCCTCGGGCTCAAGCAGGCCGAGGAAGATCCGTGGCTCCGCATCGGTGAGACGTATCCGGTCGGCACGGAGCTCACGGGCACCGTGGTGCGCCTGATGGACAAGGGTGTCGTGGTCGACATCGGCAACGACATCGAAGGCTTCGTTCCGCTCTCGCAGCTGACTGTCACCGGGAAGGCGGTCAACAGCCCGGCGGACGTCGTCTACGAGACGATGCGGCTGGATCTCCGCGTGCTCGAGGTCGATCCGATTCATCGGCGCATCGTGCTCGGCGTGACGAACATCCCCGAGGATCAGCCACCGCGGCCCGAGACACCATCGAAGATCATCCCGATGGAATCGGAGACCGACATGGGCTATCCACCGGTGGACATGTCGGCGATCGACGTGGAGTAAGTCGCGCGGCTCGATCAGCGCAGCGCTCGAATCAGAATCGCCCTCGACCAGTCGTCGAGGGCGATTTGGTTTCGCCGGCTTCTCCGCTGGCTTCTAAGAACGTGGGGTGATGGTGCGATCTGACGGATCCGAACGCCGGATCTGGCAGATCGTTCGTCGGTCGAACGCCGCTCCTCGCGCAACGAGCTGCGATGAATTGTGTCAACTGCCGCACGGCTACGCTCGGTGCGTCCCGAGGCAGTCACCAAACAGTCACCGGCTCGTTGGGCTTTGAGGCATCGCTGCGCGCGGAGCGATCCGGCGGATTTGGCTGGCCAAATCCGGAAGATCCGGATCAACCCCACGTTCTTAGACGCCAGGCCCCGGCCCGCCGAATCGCAAGAGCTACAGCTCGCGGACCTCGGCGACCGCCTCCAGCGCGACGCCGATCTCCCTCGACAAGACGCGCGCTTGTTGCGTGGCGAACGACACGTCGCTCAGCGAGGACTCGACTCCCGACGATCTCAGCTTGATCAGGTCGAGGCGGAGATTGCCCAGCGCGAGGCCGGCGCTCTCCATCTGACGAATCATCGTGGTGCGCCGGTTGGCCAGCTCCTGGAGCGTGTCGCGCTGGCGCCGGAGCAAGGCGATGCGCCGCGCTTCGTCGGGCGCATCGCCGTCAGGCCGTAGGGCGCCAACTCGCGCGTTCAGCTCGGCGAGGAGCGTGGTGTCGACGTCGCTTTCCATGCGATGAATTGCTTGTGCGAGGCTGACGACGCGGTCGAACAAGGCGTCCGTCGTAGGCTTGATCTCCGGGAGGAGCGCGCGATCCTCCTTCGATAACTTGCCGATGATCTCCTCGATGGACGCGCGGTCGGCCGCCGCACGTCGAATCAGCGAACCAAATTCACCGGCAAGGACCGGACGCGACGCGAGCTTCTCGAGCGCTCGCTCCGAGGGCACTGGCGCGGGCGCTGGTGGTGCCGGAAACGCCGCGCGTGCGCGCAGGCGCAGAAATACGCGCTTGAGCTTGAGCCCACTGCCGCGAAGCGACCGGCCGCGGCGCCACAGCTTGACCCACATATACGCGGGGACGATCGGCGACAAGACCATCGGCGGAACTTCGGCCACGCCCCACGCGAATCCGAAAAAGCCCGCGATGCTGATCGCCCCCGTCAGCAGCGCATACCGTCGCGCGAACCTGACGCGGTCCAGGAGGTTCACCCGTCCGTTCCAGAGCCGCAAATCCTTGCGCTGCTCGGCCGTGAGGACGGCGAGATGCGGTGGTTCCATCTCGATGTCGTGGGCCGGCTCGCCCGCCTGCGCGCTGTTCGGTGCGAGTGCGTCGCCCGTCGGACGAACCGACGGCTGCGATTCGCGGCGCGAAGACCGAGGCACGGGCGACGCGTAGCGCACAGGCTCTCGCGGCTCGAGTCGCCACGAAGGGCCGGAATCGCCGGTCAACAAGGCATCCCGAAATGCCGTCGCGGTCGGCCAGCGCGTGTCCGGCGTCTTGGCGAGTGCACGCTCGATCGCCTCGGCGAGCGATCGTGGTGTTTCCGGTCGAAGCTCGAGAATGGGCTGCGGCCGCTCGCTCACGTGCTTCAGCAGCAGGGCCATCGAGTTGCTCGCCGTGAACGGGACGCGGCCGGTAAGCATCTGATATCCGACGACGCCGAGTGAGTAGATGTCGCTCCGGCCATCGATGTGACGATCGCCCGCCGCCTGCTCGGGCGACATGTACGTCGGCGTGCCGACGGCAATGCCGGTCTGGGTGAGACGCGCGCCGCCTTCCATGGCCCGCGCGATGCCGAAATCAGTCACCATCGAACGTCCGCCTTCCGACTCGAGCAGAATGTTGTCGGCCTTCACGTCACGGTGGATCACGCCGCGAAGGTGGGCGTAACCAAGCGCGTCGGCGACCTCGGCGACAATGCGGCGCACCTCGTCGACCGCGCGCAATGGCCGCTGCTCGAGGTGGGCCGCGAGGTTGCCGCCGGTGACGAGAGCCATGACGAAATAGGCGATCCCGTCGCCCTCGCCCACGTCGTAGATGGGCACGATGTGCGGATGCGACAGCTGCGCCGACGTTTGCGCCTCACGAGTGAACCGGGAGCGCACCGCCGGATCGAGCGCGAGCTCGGGAGGCAGGACCTTGATCGCGACGGGTCGGTTCAGCCGCAGGTCGCGCGCGCGGTAGACGACCGACATTCCGCCGCGGCCAATCTCGTCTTCGATCCGATACTGAGCGCCGGTGGCGGCGCTGACGCGTTCACGGAGAGAATCGGCCATCGACGGCTCCTGGCGGTTGGGACGCCCGCTGAGGGGACTCTTATCATAACGTGCGTCGGCCCGCGGCGTTTCGCGACCGCTCCATCCGTACTCCGACGGCCCGCGGCGGGGAGCGCCTAGAATCGAGTCTCCTCGGCCAGTAGCTTCCTCGCCTATGACCATGCGTGAAAAGCTCGAGCTGCTCGAGCGCCGAATCGGCGAGTCGGAGCAGGGCGGGGGCGACAAGCGCGTCAAGGCACAGCACGCCAAAGGCAAGCTCTCGGCGCGCGAGCGGCTGGATCTGCTGCTCGACGAAGGGACGTTCGTCGAATTCGACCGGTTCGTCGTTCACCGGTCCCACGATTTTGGTCTGGACGAGGAGAAGTATTACGGCGACGGCGTCGTCACCGGCTACGGCAGGATCGACGGCCGGCTCGTGTACGTGTTCTCGCAGGACTTCACCGTCTTCGGCGGGTCGCTGTCGGAAGCGTTCGCGGAAAAGATCTGCAAGGTGATGGACCTCGCCGTCCGCAACGGCGCGCCCGTGATCGGTCTCAACGATTCCGGCGGTGCGCGGATTCAGGAGGGTGTGGTCTCACTCGGCGGTTACGCCGACATTTTTTTGCGCAACACGCTCGCCTCGGGCGTGGTGCCGCAGATCTCGGCGGTCCTGGGGCCATGCGCCGGCGGCGCGGTCTACTCGCCGGCGATCACCGATTTCATCTACATGACGCGCGGCAGCTCGTACATGTTCGTGACCGGCCCGAACGTGGTGAAGACCGTCACCCACGAGGACGTGACGATGGAGCGCCTGGGCGGCGCCGATACGCACGCCGGAACGTCGGGCGTCGCGCATTTCGTACACGACTCGGAACCGGCGTGCCTGGCGGCGATTCGCGAGCTGTTCCGGTACATCCCGCAGAACAATCTCGACGACGCGCCGCGCGGCCGCGGCACCGATCCGCGCGACCGCCGGGACGAAGCGCTCCTCGACATCGTTCCCGACAGCCCGAACAAGCCGTACGACATGCACGACGTGATCCGCCGCGTGATCGACGACGGCGAGTTCTACGAGGTGCAACGGGATTACGCGGCGAACATCATCTGCGGCTTCGCGCATCTCGGCGGCGCGAGCGTCGGCATCGTCGCCAACCAGCCGGCCGTTCTTGCCGGTGTGCTCGACATCAACGCGTCCATCAAGGCGGCGCGGTTCATCCGCTTCTGCGATGCGTTCAACATTTCCCTCGTCACGTTCGAGGACGTTCCCGGCTTTCTGCCGGGAACGGGGCAGGAGCACGGGGGCATCATCAAGCACGGCGCCAAGCTGCTCTACGCCTACTGCGAGGCGACCGTACCGAAGCTGACCGTGATCACGCGCAAAGCGTACGGTGGCGCGTACGACGTGATGTCGTCCAAGCACATTCGCGGCGACTACAACGTCGCGTGGCCGACGGCCGAGATCGCGGTGATGGGGCCGAAGGGCGCGGTGGAGATTCTGTTTCGCAAAGAGATCAACGAGAGTCCGGATCCGGCCGCGGCGACCGAAGTGCGCGTCGCCGAGTACACGGCGAAGTTCGCCAACCCGTACGTGGCGGCGAGCCGCGGCTACGTGGACGACATCATCGATCCGCGTGACACCCGCCCGCGGCTGATCGACGCGCTGGAAACGCTGCGCACGAAGCGCGATCGCAACCCGCCGAAGAAGCACGGCAACATCCCGCTCTGACCCGCCGTGTCGTTCACGAAGATTCTGATCGCGAACCGCGGCGAGATCGCGCTCCGGGTGATCCGCGCCTGCCGCGAAATGGGCATCGCGTCGGTCGCCGTGTACAGCGACGCCGACGCGCGGGCGCCGCATGTGCGCGCGGCGGACGAAGCGGTGCACATCGGCCCGGCGCCCGCATCCGAGAGCTACCTGTGCGGCGATCGGATCATCGACGCGGCCAAACGCCTGGGCGCGCAGGCGATTCATCCCGGCTACGGTTTTCTCTCCGAGCGCGAGTGGTTCGCTCGCGCGGTTCGTGACGCTGGATTGGCGTTCATTGGGCCGCCGGCGGAAGCGATCGCGGCGATGGGAAGCAAGACTGCGGCGCGCCAGCTCGCCATCGCCGCCAACGTGCCGATCGTGCCGGGTACGACCGATCCGCTCACCGACGCGAATGAGGGGCGACACATTGCCGCGGAGTTCGGTTATCCGGTGCTGCTGAAGGCGGCCGCCGGCGGTGGCGGAAAGGGAATGCGCGTGGTGCGCGAGCCCGGCGAGATGCAGGGGGCACTGGAGACAGCTCGTCGCGAGGCGAAAAATGCCTTCGGCGACGACGCGGTGTACGTCGAGAAGTACATCGCGGGTCCGCGCCACGTCGAGATCCAGATCCTTGGCGACCAGCACGGAACGATGCTCTCGCTCAACGAGCGCGAGTGCTCCGTGCAGCGTCGCCATCAAAAGATGCTCGAGGAGGCGCCGAGCGTCGCCGTCTCGCCCGAGCTGCGGCGCGCCATGGGCGAGACCGCGGTGCGCGCGGCCCGCTCCGCCGGATACGTGAACGCCGGCACGTGCGAGTTTCTGCTCGACGCCGAGGGACGCTTCTACTTCCTCGAGATGAACACGCGGCTCCAGGTGGAGCACCCGGTCACCGAGCTCGTGACCGGCATCGATCTCGTGCAATGGCAGATCCGCGTGGCGGCGGGCGAACGGCTTCCGTTCGCGCAGGAACAGATCGTGCCGCGCGGCTGGGCGATCGAGTGCCGCATCACGAGCGAGGATCCGGCAAATGGCTTTCTTCCCTCGACCGGAACGGTCTCGTACCTGCACGTGCCGTCGGGGCCGGGCGTCCGATGGGACGGCGGGATCGAGGTTGGCAGCGAGGTCGGTCTGTTCTACGATCCGATGCTCGCGAAGCTGATCGTCCACGCGCCCACGCGTGAAGACGCGATCCATCGCATGCACCGCGCGTTGCTCGAGCTCACGATCGACGGCGTCGAAACGTCGCGCGACTTTCACCTGCGCCTGCTCGAAGACTCGGAGTTTCGATCCGGTGCGATCGACATTCAGTGGCTCGAGCGGCGGCTCGAGTCGATCGTCCATGCACCGCCGCCGGCGGCGACGACGCGGACGGCGGCACTCGTCGCCGCATTGATCGCCGACGAGGACCGCCGCGTACCGGCCCACGCCGGAAGCTCGGCGGCTCTTGCTCAGGCGTCCGAGGCGTGGCTGCGCGCGGCTCGACTCGACGGAGTCCGGTGACGATGACGGTCGCCGAGTTGACTATCGAGTCGATCGCCGGCGGGGGCGACGGTGTTGGACGTGCCGACGGCGTCGCCGTGTTCATTCCGCGATCCGCCCCCGGCGACCGCGTGCGCGTCCGACTCGATGTGCGTCGCCGCTTCGCGCGCGGCACGATCGAGGAGCTGCTCGTGCCGTCGCCGGAGCGCGTTCAACCGCTGTGCTATCACTACCGCGTCGACCGGTGCGGCGGTTGCCAGATCCAGCACCTGCGCTACGAAGCGCAGCTCGATGCGAAGCGGGCGATCGTTCGCGACGCCTTGACGCGCATCGGCCGCCGCGCCGTCGATGCACCGCCGATCGTCGCCAGCGAGCGGCAGTGGCGCTACCGGCGCAAGCTCACACTGACCATGCGCCGCCGCGCCGGTGGAGATTGGGTGATCGGCCTCCGGCCCTACGACGACCCCGACGCGCTCTTTCAACTCGCCGACTGCCCGATCACCGACGAGCGTGTCGTCAGCGTGTGGCGGCAAGTGATGGAGGCGCGGTTGCATTTTCCGGACGCGGACGAGTTGCGTGCCTCGGTGCGCCTGCTCGACGATGGTGCGAGCGTCGTCATGGAGGGGGGAAACTCGTGGCCGGCCCGCGCCGCGTTTTTCACGGCGGTGCCACTGGCGACGGCGCTTTGGTGGAAGCCGGCGCATCGCGCGCGCGCGCTGGTCGCCGAACGCGCGGCTGGTGGAGGGCGCGGCGCGGTCCACGAGGCGAGCGCATCGTTCGCGCAAGTGAACGTCGAGACCGGCGCCGCGTTGCACGAGCACGTGCTCGGCCGCGCGCGGCGCCACCGCCCGGACGTGGTCGTGGACGCGTACGCCGGATCAGGCGCCACGGCGATCCCCCTGGCGCGAGACGGCGCCCGGGTCACCGCGATCGAGGCCGATCGCGACGCGGCTCTGGCCTGCGCCGCCGAGCTTCCGGAGGGATCGCGGGCCCTCGCCGCGCGTGTCGAAGACGTGCTTGACGAGGCTCTGCCCGCCGATGTGGTGCTCGTGAATCCGCCACGGACCGGCCTGCACGAACGAGTGAGCGAATTACTACAGACGCTGCCATCGCCGCCGCGGGCGCTCGTGTACGTGAGCTGTGACCCCGCGACGTTGGGGCGCGATCTGGCGCGGATGCCGCGCTACCGGATCGAATCGATTCGGGCCTTCGACATGTTTCCGCAGACGGCACACGTCGAGACCGTGTGCGAGCTGGTGCCGGAGGGCGCGTGAAGTACTACGTGCGTGTCGACGAGCATGACCACGTCGTGGTGCTCGACGCCGACGGCGTGCACGTCGACGGCGAAGATGTCGCGGCCTCGGTGAGCGGTGTCGACGGGACGCCCGTTCGAACCGTAACGATCGGAAACGCCGTCCACCGCGTCGTCGTGCGGCGCGGGGCGACGCGCGGCGCGTACACGCTGTGGGTCGGCGGCTTTCGATTCGAGGTCGAGGCGCTCGACGAACGAACGCGCTCGATCCGGGAGCTTGCCGGCGCGTCGTCCGGGCCGACCGGACCACGACCGCTCACCGCGCCGATGCCAGGGCTCATCGTGCGTGTGAACGTACAGATCGGCGAGACGGTGCACGCGGGGCAGGGCCTGGTGGTGATGGAAGCGATGAAGATGGAGAACGAGCTCCGCGCGCACGCCGCGGGACGCGTGAAGAGCATTCTCGCGTCGGCCGGCATGGCCGTCGAGAAAGGCGCGACGCTGATCGAGCTCGAGTGACTTTCGCCGGAGAGGTCAACGCACGATGAGCATCCGCATCATGATCGCGGCGTCGGTGGTTGTGGCGTTGGCGATCGCCGCGACCGATGCCGCGCAGACGGCACCGTCGACCGACGTGTATCTCGCGCCGATCACTCTATCGGGTCGGGCGGCGAACGGCATCGCCATCGTCACACCCGTGAACATCACGCACCGGCAGGGTTACGACAATCAACCCGCGTTCATGGCCGACGAGCGAGCGGTGTTCTACACGTCGACGCGCGACGATGGGCAGGCGGACATCTATAGGTACGAGATCGCCACTCGCCGTACGACGCGGGTCACCGCGACACCCGAAAGCGAGTATTCGGCGACGCTCATGCCCGGCACGAACCGCTTCTCGGTGGTGCGGGTCGAGCGTGACTCGACGCAGCGGTTGTGGAGCTTCGCGATGGATGGGTCGGATCCGCGCCTGGTGCTGCGATCGATCAAGCCGGTGGGGTATCACGCGTGGCTGGACCCGACGCACGTTGCGCTGTTCGTGCTTGGCACTCCGCCAACGCTGCAGCTGGCCACGATCGGAACCGAGCACGTCGACACGGTTGCGCGCGACATCGGGCGGTCATTGTCCGCGGCCGGGGTCGGGCGTGTTTCGTTTACGACGCGGGCCGCGGACGCCGATTCGGGCTTCCTGGTCAGCGCGGTGAGCCTCGACCGAGCGACGGGCCGGCCGGGCGCTACGGTCCAACTCGCGCGAATCCCGGCCGGAGCGGAATACGTCGTGTGGGCTGCACCGGACTACGCGCTCACGGCGGCCGGTTCCAAGCTGTTCGTGCTTCGCCTTGGCGGCACCGATGCTCGTTGGGCGGAGGTTGCCGACTTCGCGACGGACGGCATTCACCACATCACGCGGCTGGCGGTCAGTCCGAACGGGCACTGGCTGGCGATGGTGGCCGACGACGGACGCTGATCGCCAGCGAGAGGACGAGCTGCTCGAACGCGCGCGCTATCGCGACGACCACGCTGGCCGATCCAAATCGTGTGGCGATCGCGCGGGGGTCCAGGCACGCCGTTGCGCGACGGTGAGTACCGTCGGCGCTCGCGAACCGATGGGCACGCGCCGGACCGCAGTGACGCAAGTGTTACGTACGATGCATCGATCCGTTACCGGCACCGCCGAGCTTCACGGCTCCGACACCCACAGGAGCATCACGTGATGGCACGCGCTTCCACGCTTCTCACACTCGCCGCGGCCGGGG
>DATJIZ010000308.1:0-10944 GCA_035492735.1 Gemmatimonadaceae bacterium
TCGCCACGCGTGTTGGGACTGCCGGTTCTGCTGCCCGTCAAATCGGTCGGCGCGTACAGCGTCGCGTCGCTGCTGCCGGTAGTCTGGAAGTAGCCGAGGGTGAAGCTGTGGCGCAGGTTCGGCAGGTAGGCGACGCTCGCTCGAACGGTGGACAGCGTGTTCTCGATGTTCGACGCGCCGCCGGCGTCCTCCGTCGCCAGAAGATTCTGTTTTTCGTGAATGAAGCTCGCGCGGCCGATCCACGCCGCCGCGCCCTGCCGTTGCTCGTACTCGCCGTCCACCCCGACGTCGGTATAGTGGTTGTGCAGACCCGAGACGCCGCTCGGGAAGAGCCGCGCGTCAAAGCCGAACGTGCCGAGCATGTACGACCGCGAGGTCGTCTCCTTTTGCAGGGCGACGCGCCAGTACGGGATCGCGCCGTCCGTCACATTCGTCGCGCTCGAGTCGAGCGGCATGGCAAGACCCTGCGGCGCCGAGCGGTACGCCGCGAATTCCGTGTAGAGCAAATTGTCATAGAGCGAATACGCACCGAGCCCCAGAACCTGCTGGCCCAGTCCTCCGTCGATCAGCGTGCTCGCGATCGACGACGGCGCGGTGGGTGAGCTCATGAACGGGAAGGCCCACGCCGGAACGGTGTTCCACACGTCCTGCACGGTGGGATTGTTGTTGAGCGTCACGCCGAAGATCCAGTCCTTGTCGGACAGGGTGCTATGGTTGGCGAACCGCAGGTCCACGTTGTCGATGCCGAATGACCCGTCGGGCGCGGCGTACGTGAACTGCGTGAACGCACCGATCTTTGGCGTCAGCTCGCCGGCCAGGAACAGACTGAACTGGTCGGGGAACACGACCGTGCCGTTCTGCGTCCCCGGCGCCGCTTTGGTCAACTGCGTCAGCGAGCCGACGACCATCGCCGCGACCTGCGGGATCGGCGAGAGCTTGAGCGATTCCTTGCCGGCGGAGTCGCCGGGCTGGCCGATCGTCTGCAGCCCGGTCAGCGTGTATCCGTTGAGCTTGAACAGCCGCCCGAACGGTGTGAGCTGCGGGAACTGGTAGTGGCATGCGCTGCAGGCAAGACCGGTCTGGCGCGAGAACGCAGGCACGTTCTTGTGGATGGCGGCCAGCGCATTGATGAGCGAAGCGGGAGCCACCGCGCGAGTCACCGGCACCCCGGCGATCGAGCTCGGATCGCTCGGCTTGGTCGAAGGCCTAGGTTCGGTCGCGCTCGCCTTGGTGGGCGGAAAGAGCAGCGCGAGCGGCAGAAGTGCGGCCGCAACGCGAAGCATGCGATGGAGCAAGGGCGAGCGGCTGCGACGGGCTGAATCCATGGTCGGATCCTCCGGAACGTGGCGAGCCGCCCCCCGGAGCGCGCCACTGGTTTGAATTGGGGTGAGCATCGCCGTCCGAGCCCCGCAGCGCAGTCCGCCAACGGCCCCCGGTGTTGTCAGGGTAACCCTGAACTTCGGTAGTCGGCAAGCCTGCCAAAACACCCGCATGAACCCGGATTACCACCACAAAGCTTCAAGGCGAACCTGACACTCATTCGAGGCTCCGCAACTGATCATTCTTGCGGGGGGTAGACCGAACCGGCGGATCCGGCAGCACGGATCGATTGGAGGAGCCGCAAATGTCTGCTACAACGCGTTTCACCGTCCTTGGCTCACTGGCCTGCCTGATCGGGCTCGGTGGCACGCTCGCGGCCCAGGAGGTTGCGGCGAATTCGGCGGCACCCACCGCACCGCACACCATCGTCATCAAGCTCGTGGAGCAGCCAGGGCCCAAACCGTACGCATTCGAGCCGGCGACCTTCACGGCGCACCACGGCGACACGCTCCGCTTCGTGCAGGCAGCGTCGGTGATGCACAACGTGCACTTCAAGACGCAGCCGAACGGCGCCAAGCTCGGCGGCGCGGCGATGAGCCAGTATCTCACGGCGAAGGACCAGAGCTACGTCCTCGTCGTCGACTCCCGATTCGCCGACGGTACCTACGAGATCGTGTGCGACCCGCACGAGATGGTCGGGATGCACGCATTCCTGACGGTGACCGGAGCAGCCGCGGCAGTCGCGCAGGTAAAGCGCTAGCCGGGCGGCGGGCGGCGGGCGGCGGGCGGCGGGCGGCGGGCGGCGGGCGGCGGGCGGCGGGCGGCGACAGGATAGCGAAACCGGCGCCCTGGCACCAACATATCCGGGTCGGTCAATTCCGGTTTAGACAGTCGCCCGTCGCCAAGTCGCCCGTCGCCCGCCCTCATGCACCGCCGCGATCTCCTCCGCGCGCTTGGCGCCGCCAGCGCGCTCGCTGTCCTGCCTCACGACGCTGTCGCCGCCTGGGCGCGCGTCGCGACGGGCCTTCGTCCCACCAATGGCCTCACCGACGCCCAGCTCGCGCGCGTCGGCGCGATCGCCGACACGATCCTCCCGCGCACCAGCACGCCGAGCGCCACTGACGTCCACGCGCCCGACTTCGTGAACGTCATCGTGAGCGAGAATTACGGCGACTCCGAGCGCGAGGCCTTTGTCGCCGGACTCGATCAACTCGACGCGGCGGCGATCGACACCTACGAGACCGCGACCGACCGCCGCGCCGAGCCCGCGCGCACCTACTGGCGACTCAAGGGCCTGATCATCCACGGCTACTTCACGAGTGAGCCCGTGATGAAGGACGTGCTGCACTACGAGATCATGCCCGGCAGGTTCGAAGGCGACGCGCCGATGCCGCTGAAATCCTCGCGCGCGGCCGGAGGCCACTCGCATGGCTGAGGTCACCCACTACGATGCGATCGTCGTCGGCTCGGGCATCTCGGGCGGCTGGGCGGCCAAGGAGCTCACCGAGCGCGGACTGAAGACGCTCGTCCTCGAGGCGGGCGGACCGATCGATCCGAACACCGATTTCGTGGAGCACGTGCAGCCGTACTCGATGCACTTTCGCGGACTGGGTGATCGCAAGGCGCTCGAGCGCGATCATCCGATTCAGCGCGAGTGCTACGCCTGCGACGAGATGGGGCACAAGTTCTTCGTCAACGATCACGACAATCCGTACACCGCGCCCGATGACGCGCCGTTCCGCTGGTTCCGCGGGCGGCAAGTGGGCGGGCGTTCGATCACGTGGGGCCGGCAGGTTTACCGCTGGAGCGATCTCGATTTCGAGGCGAACGCCAAGGATGGCCACGGCAACGACTGGCCGATTCGCTACGCCGACATTGCCCCCTGGTACACGCACGTCGAGCGATTCATCGGCATCACCGGCGCGCGCGAAGGGCTGTCGCAGTTGCCCGACGGCGAGTTTTTGCCGGCGATGCCGATGACCGTCGTCGAGCGCGACGCGCGCGGCAAGATCCTGAAGGCGTTCGGCGGTGAGCGCGTGATGACGATCGGCCGCGCGGCGATCCTCACGCAGAATCACAACGGCCGGCTCGCCTGTCACTACTGCGGCCCGTGCGAGCGCGGCTGCATCACGCAGTCGTACTTCAACAGTCTGGGCTCGACACTTCCCGCGGCACGGAAGACCGGACGGCTCACGCTGCGGCCGAACAGCGTCGTCGCCGAAGTACTGTACGATCCCCGAACGTCGCGAGCGCGCGGTGTGCGCGTGATCGACGCGAACACGATGGAATCGCGTGAGTACACCGCGCGAATCGTATTCCTCTGCGCGTCGACGATCGAATCGGTGCGCCTGCTGCTCAACTCGAAGAGCGCGCGCTTTCCCGATGGTCTCGCCAACTCGAGCGGCACGCTGGGTCGGTACGTGATGGACCATCACTACGGCTCTGGCGCCTCGGGCACCGTCCCCGGCTTCACGGACAAGCGCACGACGGGCCGGCGACCGAACGGCATCTACATTGTGCGCTTCAGGAACGTGAAGACGCAGCATCCCGACTTTTTGCGCGGCTACGGCATGCAGGGCGGGTCGGGTCGGAACGGCTGGGGACGCGGCTCGAGCATGCCCGGCTACGGCGCGGCGTTCAAGCAATCCTTGATCGACGACCTGGGGCCGTGGTCGCTCTCCGCAAGCGGCTGGGGCGAGACGCTTCCCGACGAGAACAACCGCATCACTCTCGATTCCGACGTGAAGGACAAGTGGGGCATTCCGGCGGCGCACCTCGACGTACGCTGGCGCGAGAACGAACGCGCGATGGACAAGGACATGATGACCGCGATGGCCGCGATGCTCGACGCGGCCGGCTGCACGAACATCCACCAGCACGGATCGAACAACCCGCCGGGTCACTGCATCCACGAGATGGGCGGCGCGCGCATGAGCAAGACGCCGAACGAAGGGGTGCTCAATCGCTGGAACCAGGCGTGGGACGTGAAGAACCTGTTCATCACCGATGGGGCGTGCATGGCGAGCAACGGCTGTCAGAATCCGTCGATCACGTACATGGCGCTCACGGCGCGCGCCGCGGCCCACGCCGTCGGATCCATGAAACGGGGAGAGCTCTGATGCGCGACATGACACGCCGCGAGGCCGTGGGCACACTGGGCACGCTGGGCGCCCTCGCCGCCGGTGCCGCGCTGTCGCCGCGCGCTGCGTGGGCGGGAGCTCTCGACGAGACGCCGCGCGCTTCACTGCGGCTCAAGCACTCGGTGTCGCGCTGGTGCTACGGCAAGATGTCGCTCGACGATCTGTGCGCGACGGCCAAGGGCATCGGCTACGACGGCATCGATCTGCTCGACCCCGCCGATTGGCCCATCGTCAAGCAGCACGGCCTCGTCTGCTCGATGGCCAACGGCTTCGGCACGATCCCGGTCGGCTTCAACCGTCTCGAGCACCACGACAAGCTCGTCGCCGACGCCGAGCGACTGATTCCGGCGGCGGCAGCGGCCGGCGTTCCGAACATCGTCTGCTTCAGCGGCAATCGCGCCGGCCTCTCCGACGGCGACGGCATCGCCAACTGCGTCACGGGCCTCAAGCGCCTCGCGCCGACCGCGGAGAAGCACGGCGTGACGCTCTGTCTCGAGCTGCTCAACAGCAAGGTCGATCACCACGACTACCAGGCGGACCATGCCGCGTTCGGCGCGCAGGTCGTGCAGGGCGTCGGCTCACCGCGCGTCAAGCTCCTGTACGACATCTACCACATGCAGATCATGGAAGGCGACGTGATCCGCACGGTTCGGCAGAACATCCAGCACATCGCCCACTTCCACACCGGCGGCGTGCCGGGTCGCAACGAGATCGACGAGACCCAGGAGCTCAACTACCGCGCCGTGATGCAGGCGATCGCCGACGCCGGATACACGAGCTTCGTGGGCCAGGAGTTCGTCCCCAAACGCGACCCGGTCGCGTCGATGAAGCAGGCGTATGAGATCTGTAACGTCTGACCCGTTCGGGTCCCGCTGACTCTTTCCGACCACCCTGGGAGGCGATCACATGGCCGCGTTCACGAAAACCGAGTTCGTCTGGATGAATGGCGAGATGCTGCCGTGGGATGCCGCCCAGGTCCATGTGAGCGCGCACGCGCTGCAGTACGGCACCGGCGTGTTCGAGGGCATGCGCTCGTACGACACGCCCGACGGCCCGGCGATCTTCCGCCTCGACGCCCACATGCGCCGACTCCACGCCTCGGCCGCCGCGTACGAGATCGGCATCCCGTTCACGGTCGACCAGCTCTCCAACGCGGCGCTCGACGTGGTGCGGATGAACGGGCTCGAGAACGCCTACCTCCGTCCGCTGGCGTTCTTCGATTCGTACAGCTTTTCCGTGTGGCCAAAGGACTGTCCCGTGACCACGGTGATCATGGGCGTGCCGGGGAAGCCCTATTTCACGGGCGACGAGGATCACGCGGTGCGTGTCACGCTGTCGAGCGTGCGGCGGATCGATGCGTCGACGCTGCCGCCCCACGTCAAGGCGTGCGGCCATTACATGAATTCGGTGCGCGCCGTGCAGGAGGCGATGCGCCGCGGCTACGACGACGCGATCATGCTCAACGCCAAGGGCGACGTGGCCGAAGGCTCGGGCGCCAACCTGTTCGTGGTGCGCGACGGCACGCTGATCACCAACGATGCCTCGGCGTCGATCGTGCTCGGCATCACGCGCGACAGCGTGCTCACCATCGCAGGAGACCTGGGTCTTCCGACGGTCGTCCGACCGATCGCGATCGACGATCTGGCCGCGGCCGACGAGCTCTTTTTCTGCGGGACGGCGGTCGAAGTCACACCCATCAAGCAGCTCGACGAGCGCGTGATCGGTAACGGCAAGCCGGGCCCGATCACGCGGCGGATCCAACGGGTGTTCAACGACGCGGTGCACGGCAACCTGCCGCAGTACCGCCACTGGCTGGCGTACGCGACGCCGGCGCTCGCTACAGCGTCCCCCAATTCGTGAACTTGGGCGGCGGGATGAACGGCGGTCCCGCTTCGATCACAATGTCGGCGTGAACGAGTAGCGGGATGGCGCGCGGGTCGCCCGTGTAGGGCTGGCCGTTGACCCACACCTTGAGCGAGCCGCCTTCACCCTTGGCGGCTCGCATCGTCGCCGCCTGCGTCCGGTCCAGCGGCTGTCCCCAGATCGTGAAAAAGTCGCCCAGCGTGAAGGTGCGCGGCTGCGGCGCCTCGATGTGAATGATGCCGTCGGCCGTGTGGGTGTGAATCCAGTAGAGACAGTTCCGATCGGGGCGCTGTCCGACGTTGTCCGGGATCGTCAGCTCTTTGCCGTGGTCGATGAGCACGAGATGCTGGTGCGTATGCATCCGCGCGCCTTCCATGGCGTCGCAGGAGATCCCGGAAACGGTTTCGCCTTGCGGTGCTCGGACGGTCGCCGGCTTGGGCGCCGGCTTGGTCGCCGGCTTGGTCGCCGGCTTGGGCGCGCCTGCCGGCCTTGGCGCGGCTGAGCCCCTTTGCGCCAAGCCAGTGTGTGCGCCGGCGAGCGTGACGAGGACAGTGAACAGGGAAAGCACTCGCCGATTGCGGCGACGGATCATCGATGGCTCCGGAATGAGGCTCGCGCAATGTATTTCGCGGCGCGCAGCGAGAGTAGACGGCCTGCCGGGCCGGCAAAGGCTCGGTGACGCGCCCGCCGAGCCGGCTCAGCGCGGCACGAGACCGCGCGGCGACTCGATCGAGCCCGCCGCCAGTCCTGGGCGCGAGTCGGTGAGCACCTTGGTGAGGAACCGCTGGCTCTCGCCGATCCGCTCGATCTCTACCGCGACCGCTTCCACCGCCTGCTCCACGCGAGCCAGCCTCGCCTCGACGTTCGACGAGGCCTCCGGCGGCGACAGCGCGGCCATCTTTTCGCGATGCCGCACCCACGTCCGCAGCATGAACGCGAGCGTGGGGAGACCGAACACGATGGGGACGATGATCACTTCTGGATCGTTCACGGCGATGCTCCCTCTGCGGCGTGGCGGGTGCGGGTTGGCCTTTTTCCGATCGGGAATCCTCAGGCCGTACGAAATCTGTGGGCCGGAAGTGTCGGGAGCTCAGCAGCTAATGCCGCTTGCCGTCATCCGGGTGGCATGCCTCATCGATGACGACGGCGCAGGCGAGCAGGAGCACCTGGTCCTCGTCGTCGTCGATGTCGATCCCGTAGGTGTCCCGCAGCGTGAACCAGCGCTTGGAGACCGTGGCCACCACGCGCTCGCCGCGGCGGAACTCGTACTCGTGGTCGGTGAAGCTGCCCTGCGCCTCGAGGTCGTTCGGTCCGGGGACGTCGACCGTGAAGCGATGGTGGAAAAACGCGAACAGCTCCTTCTTCACGACCGCGACGACGAGACCGGCGCGCGAGATCTCGTACGTCTTGCCCCACGACAGCACCTTCTGCCGGATGAACGCCAGCTCGTGGCCCGACAGGTCCTGGAACGAGAGCTGATCACCGATCGTGAACGCCTTGCCGTCGACGAAGTAGACGTCCTTGCCGGCGTCGTCACGAATATAGTAGTCGTCGCCCCAGGACAGGAGCTTCTGCTGCAGCACGTAGCGCATCGGTGTCGCCCTCCCTTTCCCGTCAGCCCAGCGTCAGGCCGTTCACGTAGTCCTCGAGTTGCTTGCGCAGACCGTCGCGCTTCTCGGTCAGATCGTCGCGCTCCTTCTGCAAATTCTCGATCGACGACTCCTGCTCGTTCAATTTGCTGAGCAGCCGCTGGTAGTACGGTGTCGTCTGCGCGACGGTCTTCATGTTCTCGCGCATGCGCGTCTGTTCGGCCGAGATCTCGGCGATGCGCTGGTTGTGCACGTTGATGTCGCGCTCCACGTCGGCAACCGATTGTCTCAGCTCGATCGCCTTGGCCAGCGCGTCGCGTACCGCTTTGGGGATCTCGCCGGTGCGGCTGTACTGAAGCAGCGCCGGGATGTCAGTGGACAATATCGCCAGCGACGATCCCATCACGAGCTCTTCCTTCACGGTGAATGTGCTCACCTTGTTCGCCGGCGCAACCGCCTTGAATCGATAGAGCGTCGGCGTGGTCTCGAACGGCGCCGGCGTGTCGACCAGCTTGGCGCCCGGGCGAAGCGGATGCTCGATCACGATCGTCTTGTCGTGGGTGCTCCGATTGTCGGCGCGGTATTCACGTGTCGCCAGCAGCGTGTTGGACAGCAACAGCACGCCCTTGGCGATCGACGCCGTCCGCACGACGCTCGTCTGGCTGTTCTTCGTGTCGTCCATGCGAACGTCGAGATCGATGCCATAGCTCAGGAGGCGCTGCTGCCCGGGCGGCACGTCGTCGATGCGGGCGTCGCCAGCATAGCCGCCCTTGTCGAGCACTGTCACCGGTCCCTGGAGCAGGTGCTTGCCGGTGGTGTTGTTGAGACGAACGCCGTTCAGCGGATTGCTCCGCAGCACGGACGCGTTGTAGATCGACACCCGCTCCAGCTCGACGCTGTCGGTGACGATCGGGAGCATGGCGGATTTCTGCCGCGGGAGCGTCACGTTATTCACCGTGTACTGAAAGAGCTCGCCCAGTCGACCCGACGACGCCATCGACTCGATCGAGCCGGAGAAATCATTTTCGGCGACGGGGGCCGCTGCCGTGATGACGGCTTGATTGAGCGGGATCGGATTTCCGTTGGCGTCGTAGCCGAGCCGCCGCTGGGGCGCCGCCGCCTTGGCCTGACCTCCCGCCACTCCTCGCATCGCCTCCGGCGAGCGGATCGCATCGAGACCCGCGTCGTACACTTGCGGCCGCAGTCCGGCATACAGTTCGGGAACGACTGTCGGGCGAGGCGCGTACAGCGGCTGATACAAGTCCATGATGAACGAGATCGGCCGTCCGCTCACCAGCGACAGCGCCACGTTGTTCCAATCGCTCTCGGTCTGATTCTCGACGATCGCCCAGCCCTGCAGTCGTCCACCGGCCTTGCCGTCGTCGAGCAGCAGGCGATAGCTCGTCTTCCACACCGGCGTCTCGACGACGTATCCGATCCGCACATGCCGGTCGCCACTGCCGCCGAAGCTGATCGTCACCGGTTTCTTGTCCTGATCGCGGGCCTGGCTCAGCGCGGCCAGCGCCTTGGTGAGCTCGTCCTGGAGCTCTGGATCCTCCAATGTCAGATCGCTGATCGACGAGAGATTGATCGAGCGGATCGTCGCGCCGGTCAACAGGTTGAGCACGGGCGTGCTGACCGGTTCACCTTTCTCCGTGGAAACCTGATGATACTCCACGCCGAGAATCGTCCCCGACAGCCGCTGGGCTTGCGCATCGATCGCCACGCGGGCGCCGCGGAGCTGGTTGAGGAGTTGCGCAAGGCTCGGGTTCTGGGTGATGTCCACCTGAAAGCTCCTCAACGTCTTGGCGAGCGGATCCTGCGACGGGTAGGTGATCGCTCCCACGTGGCCGCCATCCTGATCCTGCAGCACCAGCGACTTGAGAATGTCGTTGATCTGGCTCGTCTTGAAGCGGAGCTCCGTCGAGCTGTTGCCATGCACGATCCCGGCGTGCTCGAAGTAGCCAACACCGGAGGAGAAGAGCACGACTTTCGTGACCGGCACGTCGGCATTGGGGCCGGTGGCACGGCCAGACTGCGTGACCTGACCGGACGCGGCGCTGATCGCGGCAAACACGATCATGAGCGGAAGGATTGGGCGAGTGACCACGGGTGCCTCGGGAAAGGTTTAGTATTTGCGCAATTTCCCCCCCGGTTCGACGCCCGGGGCTGGATGGCGGCAACGCGGCGCGGCGCGTGAGCACCATGCGAACCTCGAGGGCGACGGGAGCTCTCTCCTGCCTGTACACCGCTCACGCGCCGCGGCTCCCGCGGCGTCTAGCCCACGACGGTACCCGATCGTATCTTGACCGCTCCCTCAGTTGCCACTTGGGAGCAGAGATGCCGGCATTCTCGTTCGCTCGTCGCGCTCGATCCACCGCGCTCGTGATCGCGGTCGCTGCCGCGTCGCCGTGCGTGGCCCAGACACCGGGACCGGCCCAATCGGCGTCCGCCCGCCCGTCGGCCGACGACATCGCGGCCTTCGCGAAGCTATCGCTCGAGATCTCCAGGCTTCGCGATTCCACGCAGGCACGCCTCGCCCAAGCAGCAAACGACAAGCCCGAAGCGCAACAGCATTTGCGAGCGCAGCTCGTGACACAGATCGCCGACGCGCTGCACCGCGCCTCGATGACCGACGCCGAGTATCGCCGCAGGACGTACCTCGTGAGCACCGACTCCGCCGCTCGCCGGGTGTTCGACGAGACGATCGCGAAGCTCACCGGCGCACCGCTGCCCGGCCAACTGCAGACGGCGGCCGCCGCGCCGGCGGTCAAGGTCCCGGCGGGCCCGGTCGGCGTGCACATCGGCCACATCGTGAACGCATTCGCCGGCACCCCGATGGGCCAGGGGCTGCTGCCGACGGCGATGGCCGAGGCGCGCATCGCGATTCAACACGCCGCACTGGCGGCACGCAACCCGGCGAACCTCGACGCCATGAAGCTCCACGCCGGTCACGTGATCAACGCGATCGACCCGACGATCGTCGACAAGGGGCCGGGACTTGGCTACGGCGTCAAGAAGGCGGCCGAGGG
>DATJIZ010000309.1:0-7380 GCA_035492735.1 Gemmatimonadaceae bacterium
GCCGACCGCCGCGGCGAGTACGCGCTCGAACGAGTTCCCGTGCTCCGGCGCGCTTGCCGAGCCGACGGAGATCGTGGCGCGGCCTCGTGTGCCGCCGTAGGTGCGATTCCGAACCACCGCGGCGATTCGCTCGCCGATCACACGACCGTCCTCAGCCGAGGCGTCATGGACGATCATGATCAGCCGATCGTCGGCCGTGCCGGCCAGGTCGCCCGGACGGAGCGAACGCATGACGATCTCTCGAAGATCGTACAGCACACGGTCCTCGGTGGCCGCCGACGATCCGTTGGACGCCGCGCGGTCCAGCTGAGCCGCGATCACCGCGACCGGCTTCCTGGCTACAGCGGCGCCGACTTCCTTCTCGGCGGCGGCCGCGAGCTCCTCCGGCGTTCGGCAGTAGTGAGGCACCGTCCCGGAACCGTAGGAGGATGCAGCGAATGGCGCAAGATATCTTGACGCCGCTGGGTACCGGCGACGTGTTAACGGCTGGCAAGCCGTCTCGTCTACCTGACAGTCACATCTCGCAACGGATAATTGTCATGCGAAGACTGCTTCTCCTGACGGTGGCCGCCACGGCGGCGTGTGCCGCTCCGGCGGCCACCCCGTCACAGGTAGCGCCGGCCCGCGCGCCCGCTGGTGCCATGGCTGGCGACCTGCTCCCCGACGAGCAGATACAACAGGTGCTGAATCGCCTCACGTTCGGACCGCGACCCGGCGACGTGGAGAAAGTTCGAGCGATGGGGATCGAGTCGTGGATCGATCAGCAGCTCCACCCGGAACGGATCGATGACTCCAGGGCCGACGCCGTCGTCGCCAGCTACGCCGCCCTGAACGCGCCGACGCGCGACGTGGTTCGCGACTTCACCATGGTCCAGCAACTCCAGCGGCGGGTCAAGGCTGCCGACGCGAACGATACGTCGGCCAACAAGGCCGCCACGCGGCGCGAAGTCCTGGCCCAGAACCCACAGCTCGCGGGCGCCGTGAGACAGTCGCAGCAGCTCGTCGGTCAGATTCAGTCAGCGCAGCTCGCACGCGCCGTCGGCAGCGAGCGTCAGTTGAACGAAGTGATGGTCGACTTCTGGGAGAATCATTTCAGCGTCTTCGCTGGAAAGGGCCAGACTCGGCTGTTCCTTGCCGACTACGATCGCGACGTCATTCGCCCGCACGCCCTCGGCAAGTTCCGCGACCTGCTCGGCGCGGTCGCGAAAAGCCCCGCGATGCTGTTCTTCCTCGATAACTGGCAGAGCGCCGCCGACAGCGCGCATCCGACCCTCGCTCAGGGTGGGGCGAATGGTCGCGTGGGCCGCGGGCGGATTGGCGTGCTCGCCGGCCGCGGCCGGATTGGCGCCGGCCAGCAGCTGCCGCCGGCGGTTCGCGAGCGACTTCAGAACGCCACGCCCGAGGAGAGGCAGCAGATTCTGCAGCGAGTCCAGCAGCGGGCCCGGCGCGGGCTCAACGAGAACTACGCCCGCGAGCTGATGGAGCTGCACACGCTCGGTGTCGACGGCGGATACACACAGAAGGACGTGCAGGAGGTGGCGCGCGCCCTCACGGGCTGGACGTTCAACCGGCAAACCGGTGAGTTCGTGTTCAACCCGAACATCCACGACGCCGGTGAGAAGGTCATCCTCGGCCAGAAGTTCCCGGCCGGCCACGGCCAGGACGAAGGCGAGCGCGTCCTCGACATGTTGGCGCGGAGTCCGGCGACGGCACACTTCATCACGACCAAGCTGGCGCGGCACTTCGTGAGCGACGATCCGCCCAAGGCGCTCGTCGACCGGTGCGCCAATACGTTCAGCAAGACGGACGGTGACATTCGCGAAACCATGCGCTGTGTCATCACCAGTCCGGAGTTCTTCAGCCGAGCCGCCTATCGCGCCAAGGTCAAGACGCCGTTCGAGCTCGTCGCGAGCGCGCTGCGAGCTGTCGGCGCCCAGCCGGACACGACGCCGCGCACGGCGCAGATCGTGGCGCGGCTCGGCCAGCCCATTTTCGGACGGCAGACGCCGGATGGATGGCCGGATCACGGCGACGCCTGGATGAACACCGGCGCGATCCTCAACCGGATCAACTTCGGTCTGAGCCTGGCGGGTGGTCAGATCCCGGGCGCACAGCTCAGGAACTGGCCGGAGTTCGAGACGCTGCGCACGCAGCCGCGTGCCCAACAGGTTGACGGCGTGATCAAGTCGATGCTCGGCGGCCAGGCGTCGACTGAAACCCGCGACGTCCTGATGAGCGGCGACAACCCGCTCGCGAGCGCCCAACCCTCCGCGGCGGACACGATGTCCATGAACGCCGACCCAAGTGGCCAGGGCGGCCGAGGCCGGCGTGAGCCGAGCGGCGTGCCGCGGCGCCTGGGCGGCGGACGCGGCCAAGTGCCCGGCTTCGGTCGGCCAGTGAGCCTCCAGGGCCTGCCGCAGGTGATCGGTCTCGCGCTCGGCGCACCCGAGTTCCAGCGTCGTTAAAGAGTTTTCACGAGGATATTCGTATGAACCGCCGAGTGTTCATGAAGTCCGGCGCGATGGCGCTGGCCACGATGGGCCTGAATCCGACGTTCCTGCGACGGACGGTCTTCGCGCAGGACCTGCTCCGGGGCGCGGCGCTCAACGGCAACCGCCGCGGGAAGGTGCTCATCGTACTGTTCCAGCGTGGCGCGGCCGACGCCTTGAACGTCGTGGTGCCTCACGGCGAGCGCGCCTACTACCAGATGCGACCTACGATCGCCATTCCGCGCCCGGTCTCCGGAGCAGCGAACACGGCCATCGACCTGGACGGCTTTTTCGGGTTGCACCCGTCGCTCGAGCCGTTCAAGCGGCTGTGGGACGATGGGATCCTGGCGCCGGTGCACGCGGTGGGAAGTCCGAGCAACACGCGGTCGCATTTCGACGCGCAGGACTACATGGAAAGCGGCACGCCGGACAACAAGAGCACGCGCGACGGATGGCTCAATCGCTATCTCGCGGTGAAGGGCACGTGCGACGAGTGCCACCTGAACGAGCCGCAGTCCGGTGCCGGCGCAAAGTCATCGCCGTTCCAGGCGGTGGCGATGACGCCGCAGACGCCGCGCATCCTCGAAGGAAGCGCGCCGACGGTGGCGATGAACAGCCTGGACGAGTTCACGATCCGCACGAACGGGTCGCAGGCCGAGCGGCTCGAGGCACTCTATCGGACGGGCAGCGCCGACGTGGTCCACGCCGCCGGGGGCGAGATGTTCGAGGCGATGAAGATCCTCAAGTCGGCCGACCCACAGCAGTACATGCCGGAGAACAGCGCCGATTATCCGCGTTCACCGTTCGGGCAGCATCTGAAGCAGATCGCGCAGCTCATCAAGGCGGACGTCGGGCTCGAGGTGGCGTTTGCCGACGTGGGCGGCTGGGACACGCACGTCAATCAGGGCGGCGCGACCGGTCAGCTTGCAGGCCGACTCGATGACTTCGCGAAGTCGATCGCCGCGCTGACACAGGACCTCGGCAATCGGATGGCGGACGTTGCGATTCTGACGATGTCGGAATTCGGCCGCACGGCGCATCAGAACGGCAACGGCGGCACCGACCACGGCCACGCGACGGCAATGTTCGTGATCGGCGGAGACGTGAAGGGCAAGAAGGTCCACGGAAAATGGCCTGGTCTCGAGCCTGAACAGCTCAACGAAGGCCGCGATCTCGCGCTGACGACGGACTTCCGGTCGGTCTTCTCGGAGGTCGCGTTCAAGCACCTCGGCGCGGCGAAGATGGAATCCGTGTTCCCGGGCTTCTCAGCCGACCAGAAGAGCTGGTTGGGGGTGTTGTAGGGCGCCAGACGCGGGCTTACTTCGCCACAACCACCTCGAGCGCCGACGAGGGGACTCGTGAGAGTGTCGCCAGCTCGTCGTCGTTCCAGCGCGGGTCAGGAGCGCCGCTGACGTACCAGCCGGAGCCGTTGTCGGCCAGTAGCATCCCGTAGCGCATCATCGAGCGCAGGATGACGCGCACGACGGGCGAAAAGGCGGTGGTGTCGAAGTTGGCCTTGAGCCGCACGCGCATGCCCATCGGCGGAAGCGCGCTGCTCGTGTCACTGCTCGCGTAATGGCGGGCGGGCGAGAGGTAGGCTTTGCGCGTGCGCGGACAGGTGAAGCGAAGCGCGTGCTCGATCGCGTGCTGTTCCACCGCTTCGTCGTAGCGTACGAGCCCCGGAAAGATCGGGAGGCCCGCGGCGTCGGCCGAGGTCCACCCCGCGGGACGCAGCGCATTCGAGCTCAGATCGAAGACCGCGCCCGATCCGGCATGCCAGCTCGCGCCGCCGTCGATCGGGTGTGCATCGAACAGCTCGTAGAGCTTCCAGGCGTCAACGTCCACGATCAATACGTGCCGATCGCCGTCCGAGCTCGCCCCGCCCTCGATGGGAGCGTTGGGCGGGATCGGATACGGACCCGGATCGCTCTCGTCCGCGTAATCGAAGCTGACCGGCACCGTTGCCTGGCCGGCATGTACGACCACGTACGGGATCCCGTTCGGCGCGCCATCCCACACCGTACCGAAATCGGGATGCAGATTGCGCAGCCCGCATGACGCGATGAGCGCCGCCGAGTTCGGATCGACCAGCGCACCGGTGACGAGCGTGTTCCACGGATTGTCGGCAGGGAACGGTCGACGGCCGGCCAACGATGCGCCGGCTGCGTCGGCCGGCACGCGGCCGCCAGGCTCTGAAGTGGACGAACAGGCTGCGACGACGAGAACGGGGAGAACGCGCGTGAGCAGTCGCATGACCAATCTCTGTTTCGGTCTGGACGCGGCGGCGGTGACTGCGGTCACGGCCGAGCGGACGACACGATCCGCCGTTCCCGGCGCGCGCACGACCGTCGGCTGAACGATGCTGGCGTGCGCCGCGGCCGGGAGGCAGGAATGCGGCGACCGATCAACCGAGAGGATTCGATGCTGCGTCGAGTTGCCATCGCAGCGATGCTCCTGCCGGGCATCGCCGCTTCCCAGTCGGTGTCGCCCACGATCGAGAAGCAAATCCTCGCCGCACGAGACACGGTGTGGCGTGCATGGTTCGCGAACGACACAGCTGCGCTCCGGCGCCTGCTGCCACCGGCTGCCACGGCCGCCGAAGGGTCCGGTGCCACGCGCTGGACTGATCGCACCGCGATCCTGCAGGGCTCGCAGCGAGCCGCGGCGTCGGGCAGCCGTCTCGAGCGGATCGACTTCGCCAACACGCGCATCTCGCTCACCGGCGACGTTGCGGTCGTCACGTCGAACTACCGGCTCGTCATGCACACCGCCAAAGGCGCGGACACGAGCCGCGGGCGCGCGACCGAAGTGTTCGTTCGCGACGGCAATCATTGGGTGAACCCCTTCTGGCATCTCGCGTCGGCCAGCGCGGCGGGCAGCCGTGAGATCCCGCTTCCCGATACACTTGGCGCCGACTTCTCGATCGCCGACACGAACACGGTCATCGGGAGCGCCGCCGACTACGATACGCTCGTCGGCTTCTGGGAATTCAGGTTCCAGACGCGAGGCCCGAACGGCGCGTTCGGGCCGTCCTTCACGGGTCACTGGTCGTTCGAGAAGAAGCCGGGCGGCATGCTGATCGAGGATCACTGGCGCGGCGACGACCCCAGCTCGCCGATGGGCGTCAGCACGTACACCTATCGCGTATTCGATCCTGAGCGGAAAATCTGGCGAATGCTCGGCACCAACGCTCGCGGCGGCGAATTCGCGCTCGGCCTCACGTGGAGCGACAGCGGCAATCGGTACGCGATCCAGCACTACGGCGATGCGATCATGCGCATTCGCTACTTTGCCCTGGAGCCGAACCACTTCCTCTGGCGCGCCGATCGCACCACCGACGGCGGTCGTACGTGGCAACGCGACGCCTGGACGATGGAGGCGTGGCGGATCGGGAAGTAGCGGTCAGGCCGAGCGGTCTTTCACCGCGGCGACGACGACCGCCCGACGTCGGCGCGAGACCGGCACGCGCGCACCCGAGCCGAGCACGGCAACCAACTCGCCGGCGTCGTTCGCCTGCAGCGCACGCACCGCGGCGAGCCGAACGAGCGCGCCCCGGTGCGTGCGGACGAACCCGTGCGCGCCGATTCGAAGCTCGAGCTGATCGAGAGAGTCTCGAATGAGATAGCTGCGTCCGCCGACCCAGACGCGAACGTAGTAGTCTGCCGCCTCGATCCAGTCGATCTCGCGCAGCTCGAGCACCAGCGCGCCGCGTGCCGTGGGCACGACGATGGTCGGCTCGGCCGCGGCCGACGTTCCCGCCCGGAGCCGCCGGGCCACGCGCCGCATCGTTGCGGCGAAGCGCTCTTCGGCCACCGGCTTCACCAGGTAATCGAGTGCCTCGGCGTCGAACGCACGGATCGCGTACTGATCGTACGCCGTGAGGAACACGACCACGGGCATGCGCTCGGGCGTTCGCTGGCGAATCACGTCAAAGCCGCCGAGCTCCGGCATTTGGACGTCGAGAAACAGGACGTCGGGCGCGAGCAGCTCGAGTGCTGCGAGTACCTCGCGCCCGTTGCGGCACTCGCCGGCCACTGTGAACTCGGGGAACGCCGACAGGAGCTGCCGAACCCCCCGGCGTGCCGCCGGCTCGTCGTCGGCCACCAGCACGCGCCACCTAGTGCTCGGCATCGGGCGACGCGGTGAAAGCCACCTCGCGATATGGAAGCGTCAGACGCGCGATGGTCCCCTGCCCCACGCGCTCGACGACGAGCGACGCGCGATCGCCATACAACGTTCGCAGCCGCTCACGCGTGTGCTCGAGGCCATGTCCGTCGGCGCGATCGGCGCCAGGCTCGAAGCCGGCGCCGTCGTCGCGCACGGTGACCTGGATCGTCCCGTTCACGCGGCGGGCCGACACGACGATCCTTCCAGCGTCCGTCCGGCGCGCGATGCCGTGCCGGATCGCATTCTCGACCAGGTGCTGCAACGCGAAGCTCGGTACGGCCGCCGAAAGCAGTGATTCCTGCACTTCGATCTCCACATGCAGCCGATCGGAGAATCGCGCCGCTTCCACCGCGAGATACTGTCGCACGAGCTCGAGCTCGTCGTCGAGAGAAACCTCGGCGTCTCGCGACCGACTCAACGTCTGCCGCAGGACTTCGCTCAGGTGCTCGATGACGCGAGTGGCGCGCCCGTTGTCGCCGCCGCGCACGAGGACGGCAATCGTGTTCAGGCTGTTGAAGAGAAAATGCGGGTTGAGTCGGGCTTGCAACGCCGAGAGTCGGGCGCTGGTGAGCTGACCCGAGAGCCGCGCGAGCTGCACGTCGCGCTCGCGCGCTTCGCCGAAGTACCGCAGCGCGTGCTCGATACCAACGACCGCGAGGTAAACGGCAACGCCGAAGGGCAAGGTCGTGAACACCCAGCTCACGAAGAACTTGAGCACGCCGCC
>DATJIZ010000310.1:0-6332 GCA_035492735.1 Gemmatimonadaceae bacterium
AGACCCAGGCACCGGCGAGCGTGAGCACCATGAGCAGCGTGATGAGCGACTGGCTCGGACGCCCCAACAGAAAGTCGGCGGTCGCTCCGCGATTAGGCGACCGAAAGAGGAACGACCAGATATAGAGCGACCCGACGATAAGCGCCGCGGCGTAGCGCGGGCTCCGTACGCGGCGAAACGCGCCGAGAAACCGGTTCCGAGCGGTCGTCCAGCTGAGGTAAAGCAGCGCGTTCACGATGCCGCGCCGCTCTCGCCGGTGAGCGCGAGGAATACGTCTTCCAACGATCTGCCACTCAATTCCGGATGGGTGGCGATGATCTCGTCCATCGTCCCATAGGCAACGCACTCGCCCTGACGCAAAACGAGCAGCTTCGAGCAGAGCTCCTCGACAAGATTGAGCAGATGCGAGCTCAGGATCACGGCAGTGCCGCGCTCGGCGCGGGCGACGATCGTCTCACGCATTCGTCGGATGCCCGCCGGATCCAGTCCGGTGAGCGGCTCGTCGAGCAGCAGGGCCGACGGATCGTGGAGCAGCCCACAGGCGATCGCGAGCTTCTGCCGCATGCCGCGAGACAGCTCGCCCGGCAGCGAACGCCGCCTCTCGCTCAGCTCCAGCTCATCGAGCATGGCCGGCAGTCGCGTCTCCACGTCGTGCACGCCGTACAGCCGCGCGATGAATCGGAGGTGTTCCTCGACGGAGAGATAATCGAACAGGTGCGGTTCGTCGGGAATGAACGCCAGTGCGCGCTTGGCGGCGATCGCGTCGTCGCGCATGTCGTGACCGGCGACGGCGATCGTGCCGCTCGTCGGCGAGATGATGCCCGCCAGACAGCGGAGCGTCGTCGTCTTGCCGGCGCCGTTCGGTCCCACGAGACCGAGAATCTCGCCGGGCGCGGCGTGAAAGGAGACTCCCCGCACCGCGGTGAAATCGCCGTACAGCTTCGTGAGCTCGGTGGCCGAAATCACTGGGTGCGCTACCGGCGCACTCGTACGACCGAATGGTCGCTGACGTTCACGTGGCCATGGGCCCCTTCCACGACGGCGGCATCGCCGATCAGCGACTGGTCGAGCACCGAGTGGCTCACGACGGAGCCGGCGCCGACGATCGTGTCGCGCAGCTCCGAGCCCTCCACGCGGCTGCCGGCCGAGATCGACACGTTGGGTCCGATCGTCGATGCCTTGAGCTCGACCTGGTCCTCGATGTAGACCGGATCGACGATTCGCACGTCGGCCGGCACGCTGGCCGGCCGCCGCGCCCGCCCTTTCTCGAGCATCGTCCGATTCGTCTCGAGGAGCGTTCCCTTCTCGCCGGCGTCGTACCAGCCCTGGACGTCGATGACTTTGATCTTGGCCCCGTGCTCGATCATGTACTGAAAGGCATCGGTGAGGTAGAACTCGCCCTTGTTCTTCGGTTGGCGCAGCGTCCAATCGATCCCTTCATAGAGGAGCTTCCAGTTCCTGACGTAGTACAGGCCGATGTTCGCGCGCTTCGAGATCGGCGTCGACGGCTTTTCGACGATCTTCGTCATGTTGCCGTCCGCATCCGAGACGACGACGCCGAAGCGCTGGTAATCCTCGACCGTCTTCACCCAGATGATCCCGTCCGCATCGGTGCGGTGCACCACGGACAAGTCCGCGTCGAAGATCGTGTCGACGAAAATGATGAACACCGGCTGATCGACGTACGGCCGCGCCAGCGCCACGGCGCCCGCGGTGCCGTCCTGAATCTCCTGCTCGATGAACACGGCGTCGAACGGGAACTTGCGGCGCGCGTACTCCTCGACCTTTTCCTTGAGATGTCCCGTGATGTAGATGACCTGCTCGACGTCGCCGAGCCGCTCGAGATCGTCCATCACGTAATCGATCACCGGTTTCCCGGCGATCTTGAGCATCGGCTTGGGCGTGATGTGGGTGTGTGGTCGCAGGCGCGTGCCTTTGCCGGCGAGCGGGATGATGACCTTCATGGCGCGTTCGTGCCCTCGCGCCCGTAGCGGTCCTGGAGCCGCACCACGTCGTCGAGGTGCGGCGTCGACACTTCGAGGATGTCGCAGTCGGTCACGGCTTCCATCTGGTGAATGGTTCCCGGCGTGACGCGGTACGCGTCGCCGATCTTGAGGTCCACGTCCTGTGGCCGATCGCCGTCCCAGATGCGATAGATCAGCTCACCGGACAGGAGATAGATCGTTTCGTCCTTCACGTTGTGGTACTGCACGGAGAGCGCCTCGCCGGCATTGATGTGCAGGATCTTGCCGACGTACACGTCGGTACGCGCCCAGATCGTCTCGTGACCCCACGGTTTCGGCACGTGCCTGATCGTGACGCGCTCGCTCATACGGATTGCCTGGTCATGGCGTCGAAATAAAAGCCGGTGCGAGTTGAAGTGGTAGAACACCGTTCTGTCCGGCATACTCCCTGCTTCCTCCGTGGCGCCAATGATCCTCTCGCCACGCTACATCCCGCGACTCGCCGCCACCGTCGGCCTGTTTACACGGTACGGACTCGCCGACTTCGCCAAACAGCAGGGGCTCGAGGGCCTGGCGAGAGAACCCGAGCCGGGCGAAGACCACAGTGGCTCGCCCGACGCAGCGCGCGCGTTTCGCAAGCGGCTCGTCGAGCTCGGACCCGCCTACATCAAGCTCGGCCAGGTCCTGTCGACCCGTCCTGACCTGCTGCCCGACCCGTACATCCGCGAGCTCGAGAAGCTGCAGGACGACGTTGATCCCATCCCGGTCGAGGCGGTGAAGGAGACGATCGAAACCGAGCTCGGCGGGCGACTCAGCAAGCTGTTCGCGAGCTTCGACGACGAGCCGCTCGGCACGGCGAGCCTCGGCCAGGTGCACGCGGCGGAGCTGCGCGATGCACGACCGGTCGTCGTGAAGGTGCAGCGTCCACACATCCGGAATCTTCTCGCCGACGATCTCGCCTTCTTCGGCGAGCTCGCAACGTTCCTGTCCGAGCACACGGCCGCCGGCTCGCGCATTGATCTCATCGGAATCGTGCAACAACTCGAGCGCGCGCTGTCGGACGAGTTGGACTACCGGATCGAGGCGCGGAACGTCGCCACGTTCCGCCGCTCGCTCGCCGAGTTCCCGCGCATCCTCGTGCCAAGAGTGATCGAGGCGTACACCACGGAACGCGTGCTGACCACGGAACGGGTGCGCGGCTCCAAGATCGATTCGATCTCGCCGCTCACACGCCTCGAGCACGACTTCCATCCCGTGGCCGAGGATCTCACGCGGGCGTACCTCAAGCAGATCACGATCGACGGCCACTTTCACGCCGACCCGCACCCCGGGAACGTCTTCGTCGTGTTGGCCGACTCGACCAACCCGATGACGCCATCCGAGGTCAAGGCGAACGAGCGCCGAGCCGTCGAGCGGCCCGCGGTCACGCCGCTGTCTCGCCTCGAGCACGCCGCCCAGCGTGAGGCGGCGCCGCAGCCGCCCGACGTCGACGTGAAGCTCGCCTTGATCGATTTCGGGATGACGGCGCGAATTTCGACGACCCTGCGCGAACAGGTCGTGCGACTCCTGCTCGACCTCGCGGATAATCGCGGCGACGATGCCGCCGACACGCTGGTCGAGATCGGCACCGAACTGCCGGGCTTCGAACGCGAGGCGTACGTGCGGGAGATTGCCGCCCTCCTGGCGCGAAGCTACAACCTCACGGTCGGCGAGCTCGATGCCGGCAAGGTGCTGTACGAGCTGATCAACATCTCGTACCAGCGTGGACTGCGGCTCCCGGCCGAGCTCACCCTGCTCGCCAAGGCGCTGTTCAACCTCGACGCCGTGACCAAATCGATCGACCCGCTGTACAGTCCCATTCCGACGATCCGCGAGTTCGGCAATCAGATCGTCGCCGAGCGGGCGCGACGCGACCTGAATCCGCGACGCCTCTACGAGCTGGCCACTCGGGGCAGCGACCTGCTCATGGCGCTCCCGCACCGGCTCGATCTCATCACGGCTCGAATGGCGGCGAACGAATTCGAGACCCGCGTCGAAGTGCCGCAGATCACGCTGATGATCGAAGCCTTGCAGAAGGTCGCGAACCGGATCTTCTCAGGCCTCGTCCTCGCCGGTCTCCTCGTCGCGAGCGCGATGCTCATGCCGTACCGACGTTCGCTTGCGACGTCGGGATTCGTGCTCGCCGGCGCCATCGGGATCTGGATGGTGCTGGCGATCTTGTGGAGCGATCGGACCAAGCGACGCTGACACGCGGCGGGCGGCTCACCACAAGTCGCCTACCGTGATCATCCAGCGACGCGCGATCGATCCGCTGCCGCCCAGACCCTTTCCGCCCGCTAGCCCGGCGTGATCGACGTAGATCGGCGCGTCGAGCCGCACGTACACGTCGCGATCGTACAAGCGGCCGCGCGCCACCAGACCGGCGCCAGCGTCGGACAGTGTTCCGTTCGGTATCGTCACGTAATTTCCGGATACCGCGCCGGCGTCTCCAAAGAGGCTGAGCGAGAGCGTACCCGTCCCCCAGTCGCCGCGCGAGCTCACCAGCCGCTGCAGGTACTCGGCGTTGATCGACGCGACCGCATCCAGCGCCACATCGTAGCGAATGCCGCGAATGCCCGCGCCGCCGATCGGCAGATAATTCACGCCGTCCTGCTTGAACAGCGCTCCACGCGGCCGGAACAGATCGTTTCGGAACGTCGCGAATGGATCCTGCGAGGCCGCGAAGAGCTGCCGTTGCTTGGGCGCGTTCTTCGCCACGCCGCCGTACAGGCGAACGCGAAGTTGCGACGCGGTGCCGACGATCGAGCGCACGGCGCCAAGCGAACCCTCGGCCCGCAGATAGCCGCGCGTGTGCTCCGTGCGCGACGCGAGCGCGCTCGCCGCGAGCCCGGTCGCCAGCGAAAGCTTCGCGATCGAGTACTCGCCGTCGGCGTCGATCGGCGTTCGGTACGACGCCGAGCCGCCAAGCTCCGACACGCTCGACTCCACCCACTGTTCGGGCAGCAACATCGTGTCGCTGGGCACCGCGAACGTGACGTACGCGTTGGCCGAAATCTTCGGACCGGGAGTGAAGATGAACGGGCTCAGGTCCCATTTCTTGTACACGTCGGCCTTGAACAGACCGTCGACGTAGTTCACGCCGCCGCCGTATCCCATCGCCGGGCGAGTCATCCCTGGCAGGTAGAGATTCTCGGCCCGTGCCCAGATGTTCGCCCGCGTGCGAGGGCTCGACCGCTCTCCCGATGGCAGCCGCGGGCTCCGCGACGCGAACGCAATCCCGCCATCGTGGATGTCGACCGTCGACAGGTAGTTCGTCTTGGCACGAATGCCGAACACGACGCCTTGCGGATTGCTGTACCAGCCGGCCGGCGACAAGGCGACGATGGTGTGCCGCCGATCGCTCTGGTTCAGGTACGGCCAGTTGTACGTGAACCGCGGCGCTTGAACGGTGAGCAGCGACCAGCTCGGCTGGTTGTTTCGCCAGTCCCAATCCCACGTGGTGTGGTACGGATCGAGCGCCACTCGAATCGGCTGCTGATTCGTGCGGACGACCACGTCCTGCACGTCGAGGTATGGATCGGCGCGCGCGATCGTCCACCCCGAAGCGGTGAGGACGCCGACCACCATCGGGTGCCGTAGCTCGCCACGGCGCTCGACGCGTATGGTCGAGCGCCACTGCGCGCCCTCGTTGACGAACGAGTACGGGCCGATCGCGTAGTCCATCAAGCCGGTGCCGTGTACCCATTCGTCGAAGAACCAGCCGAGGGCGTGCCCGTACGCGCCTTCGGCCGATGCGCGCATGGCGCGCTCGTCGACGTGCTTGAGTGCCCACCGCATGTAGTAATCGTGCAGGAACGCGCGAAACGCCGTGTCGCCCATGACGTCGCGCAGCTGACCGTACATCAGCTTGGCGCGCGTGTAGATCATCTCGTTGTAGATCCCGAACTCGTGAAAATCCGCGGCGGTGGTGCCGATCGGCTGGGAGCGATCGGCGATCTCCAGCTTCCACGAGTCGAGACCAATGCTGTCGGCGGGAGGAACCGCCGCCGCCTCGACGCGGTAGCCCTTGGGCAGGAGCGGCGGCACGGGTGTCTTTCCGATCTGGTCCTGCGGGGTCTGGCCCAGGGCCCAGTCGGTTTGATAATCGGTCAGCCCTTCGTCGAGCCAACCCGATCGCCACTCGTTGTTGCCGAGAATCCCATAGGTGAAGTTGTGGCCGGCCTCGTGAAGGATGAGGCCCTGCGAGGCCGAGCCGTCCATGATCATCATCGGAAACTCGGTGCCGCCGCCTTCGAGACGATGGACGTTGGTGAACTGCGGATAGGCGTACGGTCCCCAGATCGACTCGAGCCATTTGAGCGCGACGAC
>DATJIZ010000311.1:0-6042 GCA_035492735.1 Gemmatimonadaceae bacterium
CGCATGATCTTGCCCGATCGCGTCTTCGGGAGATCGGCCGAGAAGAGGATGTCATCGGGCTTGGCGATTGCGCCGATCTTCTCCGCCACGAAGTTGCGAAGCTCGTCGCGGAGCTCCGAGTCGTGCTTGAATCCTTCGCGCAGCGTCACGAACGCCGCGAGCGCCTGCCCTTTGAGCTCGTGTGACCGCCCGACGACTGCCGCTTCGGCCACCGCGGGATGCTCGACGAGCGCGGATTCCACCTCCATCGTGCCGATCCGATGGCCGGCGACGTTCAGCACGTCGTCGACGCGGCCAAGAATCCAGTAGTAGCCGTCCTCGTCGCGCTTGGCGCCGTCGCCGGGGAAGTAGAGATCCGGGCGCCCGGGCCATTTGGTGAAGTACGTCTGCACGTATCGCTCGTCGTCGCCCCAGATCGTGCGCAGCATCGACGGCCATGGTTTGGTGAGCGCCAGCAGGCCGCCGCCGACCTTGATCTCGTTCGCCTTCGCGTCGAGCAGGGCCGCCTCGTAGCCGGGTAGCGGGCGCGTCGCGCTGCCGGGCTTCGTTTCGGTCACGCCGGGCAGCGGCGAAATGACGATCGCGCCGGTCTCCGTCTGCCACCACGTGTCGACGATCGGACATCGGCCGCCGCCGATCTTGTCGTGGTACCACATCCATGCTTCGGGATTGATTGGCTCGCCGACGGAGCCGAGGAGCCGCAGGCGCGACAGGTCGTGCCGCGCGGGCCACTGCTCGCCCCATTTCATGAACGCGCGGATCGCCGTCGGCGCCGTGTACAGGATGGTCACGCCGTGCCGCTCGCAGATGTCCCAGAAGCGGTTCTTCTCCGGCCAGTCGGGCGCCCCCTCGTACATCACGCACGTGGCGCCATTCGCCAGGGGACCGTACGCCAGATACGAGTGGCCGGTGACCCAGCCCACATCGGCCGTGCACCAGAAGACGTCGTCTTCCTTCAGGTCGAACACGAGCTTCGTGGTCGCGGTCACGCCGACCAGATAGCCGCCGGTCGTGTGGACGATTCCTTTCGGCTTTCCCGTGGTGCCCGACGTGTACAGGATGTACAGCACGTCCTCGGCGTCCATCTTTTCCGGCTCGCACTGCGTCGGTGCTTCGTGCATCAGGCGGTGCCACCAGTGGTCGCGACCTTCCTTCATTTCGGCGAACGCCTCGTCGCCGCCGGCGCCTGGACGCCGTTGCACGACGATCACGCTCTCGATCGTGGGGCACTCCTCGATCGCCTTGTCCGAATTCCGCTTGAGTGGGACGATCCCGCCGCGGCGGTACCCGCCGTCGGCGGTGATCAGGATCCTGGCTTTCGCGTCGTTGATGCGATCGCGGAGCGAATCAGGCGAGAATCCTCCGAACACCACCGAATGAATCGCGCCGATCCGCGTACAGGCGAGCATCGCGATCACCACTTCGGGGATCAGCGGCATGTAGATCGCCACGCGATCGCCGCGATGCACACCGAGGCGCTTGAGGACGTTCGAGAACTTCTGCACCTCGACGTACAGGTCCCAGTACGTGAGGGTGCGGCGATCACCCGGTTCCCCTTCCCAGATCAACGCGGCTTTGTTGCGCCGCGGCCCGCGCACGTGCCGGTCGACGCAGTTGACGGAGATATTGAGCTTGCCGCCGACGAACCATTTGGCGTGCGGCGGCTTCCATTCACACACCGTTTTCCATTTCTCGAACCACTCCAGCTCATTGGCTTGTGCTTCCCAGAATGGCTCGGGAGCAAGCTTGTACAACGCCTGGTCCGAGACGATGGCCTGGCGCCGAAAATCGGCCGGCGGCTCGAATTTGCGATTCTCCTGGAGGACGACGTCGATCTCGGTCATGGTCGATGATGCGAAACGGGTTCGGAAGAGGTGTAGTGCGGGCCATTATACGCCTGTCGTCCGGGGCTGGTAAGCGGAACGCTCGGCGATCGCGGCCCGGCGCGGCCGCTGTATCTTTTCTGCATGCTTCCTGCCTCGCCGGCGATCGAAGCCGCCGGCGTCTCCCGGACCTTCGGCCGCCGCCGCGCCGTCGACGACGTGACGCTGTCGGTCCCGGCGGGCGACTGTCTCGCCCTGTTCGGTCCGAATGGCGCCGGGAAGACCACGCTGCTTCGGCTGATCGCGGGTCTGCTCGCGCCGTCGACGGGCACCGTTCGCGTCGGCGGGCGCCCGCTACGCGACGATGCCGACGCGCGCGCCCAGGTCGGCCTCATCTCGCACCAGAGCATGCTCTATCGCGCGCTCACCGCTCGCGAGAACGTGGAGTTTGCGGCTCGGCTCTACGGCGTAGCCGACCCGCGCGCGGCCGCCGTGCGCGCGCTCGACGACATGCGCGTGCTCGATCGCGCCGACACGCCGGTACGGGCGCTGAGCCGCGGGCTGCAGCAGCGCGTGTCCATCGCCAGAGCAATCGTGCACGCGCCGGGCGTCGTGCTGCTCGACGAGCCGTATACCGGACTCGACGCGGCGGGCGGCGCAGCGCTCACCGGGATGCTGCAGTCACTCCGCGCCGCGCGCGCCGCATTGCTGCTCGTCACGCACAACGTCGACGAAGGGCTCGCCGTGGCGTCCCACGCCGCCGTGATGCTCGCCGGGCGTATCGTGCGCATGGCCGATTGCGCGACGCTCGAGGCGCGGACGTTCCGGGAGGAGTACCGCGCCCTCGTCGTCAACGGCGACGGCTTGCCGACCGGAGCACCGTTGGGACTCTCGGCGTGACCGGTCGCCGTACGCCGGGAGTCGTCGCTGCCGCGTGGCTCATCGCGCGTAAGGATCTGGCGATCGAGTTCCGCACGCGGACGGCGTTCCTGTCGGCGCTCGTCTTCGCCGTGCTCGCCCTCTGCATCTTCTATTTCACCTGGGATCAGTCGGTGGTGCCGCCGGCCGATCGCGCTCCCGGCGTGCTCTGGGTCGTGCTGGCGTTCTCGGGGCTGCTCGGACTCCAGCGGTCGTTCGGCGTGGAGGAGCACGATCGCGGCATCGACGCGCTGCTCGTGTCGCCGATCGGCCGCGAGGCGATCTACGTCGGCAAGGCGATCGGGAACCTCGTTTTTCTGTTCGCGATTCAGCTCGTGGCGATCCCGGCGCTGGCGATCTTCTACAACCTCCCGTTCGGGAGGCCGCTCCTCGCCGTGGGCGGGATCGTGCTGCTCGCGACGATCGGCATCGTCGCCGTGGGCACTCTCTTCAGCGCGATGGCCGTCAATACACGGCTCGCCGAATTGCTCCTGCCGATGCTGAGTCTTCCGTTCTTCGTGCCGATTCTGATGACGGCCGCGCAGGCGACGACGCTGGTCTTCGCCGGGCGCCCACCCGCCGAGGCGTGGCCGTCGTTGAAGATCCTGATTGCCTTCGACATTGTTTTTCTCGTCGCCTGTACGCTTGCGTTTCCCTATACGCTGGAAGAATGACAACGATTCCGGTTTCGAACGGCACCTCGAACAGTGGCTCGAGCGGCAGATCGAACGGTACGCCGGCTCCTGCCGCGCCGCGTGCGGTGTTCGACTGGTTCTCGGCGGTCGCGGCACTCGGCGTCGTCGGGATCTACATACGCGCGATCTATTTCACGCCGATCGAGCGGCTCCAAGGCGCGGCGCAGAAGATCTACTATTTGCACGTGCCGGCCGCGCTCGCGGCGTACATCGCGATCAGCATCACGGCGCTCATGTCGATCGTGTATCTGTGGCTGCACGACGAGCGCGCCGACCGATTGGCCGAGGCGGGCGCCGAAGTCGGCCTCGTGTTTCTCACCGTGGTGCTGACGAGCGGCCCGCTCTGGGGCCATCGGATCTGGGGCGCCTGGTGGGCGTGGTGGGACATGCGCCTCACGCTCACCCTCTTTCTCTGGTTCATCGTGGCCGCATACCTGATCGTCCGCGGCGGCGTCGAGGAGGCCGCGATGCGCGGGCGCTATTCCGCGGTCCTCGCGATTCTGGCCGCACTGCTCATCCCGTTCATTCACCTCAGTGTGTACCTGTTCCAGGCACGCCTGCATCCGATGCCGGTCGTGCTCAAGCCGGGCGAGCCGTCGCTGCCGCCCGAGATGCTGACGACGTTTCTGCTCGCGTTCGCGGCGTTCGCGCTGTTGTGCATCGCGTTCATTCGCGCGCGGTACCGCGTCGGCCTCCTGCGCGATCTGGCCGCGGAGCTTGCCGCATGATCGATACGACCAGCACCTACCACGTCGCCTACGCCGTGGTCGGCGTGATCTACGCGGCGTACGCGATCTCGCTCTGGGTGCGGGCGCGCCGGCTTCGCGAACGACTCGCCGCGGCACGCATTCGCCCCGAGCCGCGCCCTGAATGACGTCGCCGGGCGACCGTTCGCGCGAGGGGATCGTCTATCTGGTCGGCGCCGGACCCGGCGATCCGGGCCTCCTCACCTTGCGCGGCGGTGAGCTCCTCGTGACGTGCGACGCGATCGTCTACGACGCGCTCGCCAATCCCGCGCTGCTCGGCCTCGCCGCCGTGCGCGAGCGCGAGGTGCCCGTCGAGCTGCACGCGGTCGGCAAGCGCGGCGGCGCGCCGGAGTCGGCGAAGCAGGAAGCGATCAATGCGCTGCTGGTGCGGCTGGCGCGAGAGGGTAAGCGTGTCGTTCGCCTCAAAGGCGGCGACCCGTTCGTGTTCGGCCGTGGCAGCGAGGAAGCACAGGCGCTCGCGCGGGCCGGCGTGCGCTTCGAGGTCGTGCCCGGCGTCACGGCCGGCATCGCCGCGCCCGCGTACGCGGGCATTCCGGTCACGCATCGCCGGGTCGCGACGTCGGTCACGTTCGTCACCGGACACGAGGATCCGAACGACGAGGCCGGCAGCTCGGTCGACTGGGCGGCACTCGCTCGCGCGGGCGGAACGATCGTTCTGTACATGGGCGTCACGAAACTTCCGCGGATCGTGAGCGCGCTCGTTGCCGGCGGCATGGCGGGCAGCACACCCGCCGCGGCGGTGCAGTGGGGGACGTATCTCCGCCAGCGCACCGTGACGGCCACGCTCGACACGCTGCTCGACGAGATCACACGCGCCGGGATGCGGCCGCCGATCATCACGGTCATCGGTCCAGTCGTCGCATTGCGCGACGAGATTGCGTGGTTCGAGCGCCGGCCACTGTTCGGCGCTCGGATCGTCGTCACGCGAGCGCAGTCGCAGGCCGCGACGATCAGTGGTCTGCTCGCCGCGGCCGGCGCCGATGTGATCGAGATGCCGGCCAGCCGGATCGAGCCGCTCGATCCCACGCCGCTGCGGCGCGCCATCGCGCAGCTCGGCCAGTATCGCCTCGTGATCTTCACCAGCCAGAACGGGGTTCGAATCTTCTGGGACGAGCTGCGCGGCCAGGGGCTCGATGCGCGCGCGTTCTCCGGCGCACGGATCGCCGCCGTTGGACCGGCGACGGCGGCGGCGCTGCTCGAGTGCGGGTTGTCGGTTGATGTGGCGCCGGATCGATTCGTCGCCGAGGCGCTCCTCGACGCGCTTCGCGGTCTGCGCGATCTGCGCGGCGCGCGCGTTCTGTACGCCGCGGCGGCCGGCGCGCGTGAGATGCTCGAGACCGGATTGCGCGAGATGGGCGCCGAGGTCGATCGTGTCGAGCTCTATCGTTCGGTACCAGACGGCGCGGGCGCCGCCGATCTTCGCGAACGGCTCCTGCACGGCGGCGTGGACCTCGTGACGTTCACGTCGGCATCATCGGTCACGAATTTCGTCGGCGCGGTCGGGATCGAAGCGGCGGCGCGCGTTCAAGCGGCGTCGATTGGGCCGATCACCACACAGGCGGCGCGCGATGCAGGGCTCGAGGTCGCGATCGAGGCGTCGCAGTCGACGATCGCCGGTCTGGTCGATGCCATCGTCGCACATTACTCCGACACTCCGGTGGGCGCGTGAACGATTCCGGCGGCTCAGAGCATCCATTGCTGATCGGCACACGGTCGTCCGAGCTCGCTCTCCGCCAGGCGCGGCTGGTGCAGCGGCTGCTCATGGAGCGCGGCGTGGCCGCGGAGCTCAAGACGTATCGCACCGTGGGCGACAAGCGCCTCGATGAGCCGCTGAGCGCG